>NZ_JBVJHH010000005.1:0-305071 GCF_055586905.1 Streptosporangium sp. NPDC048886 | reverse complement strand
AGTTGAACCCGGCCGAAGGAGTGTGGTCGGTCCTCAAACGCGGCCTGGCCAACCTCGCTCCCCATGATGTCGATCAGCTCACCACGCTGGTCAAGGCCAAGCTCAAACGGATGCAGTACCGTCCTGCGCTGCTCGACGGCTTCATCGCCCAGACCGGCCTGCTCCTCGAACCGCTGTAACACCAGCCTTTCAAGCTCAGTGGCAGCGCAGGATCGATTCCCATTGCCCATTCCAAGAGAGAAGGCCCAGGTCGGGAATGATTTCCCGGGCCTGAGCCTTCACCGGCTTCTGGCGTAGTCCTCAGGAAAAAGAATGCCTTCGGACGTTTGTTCAGTTGGGTCGACGTCCTCTGGTGCGATAGTGCTCGGCACGCTCCGCTGCCATACGTTCCCGTCGTTCCTGGTCCAGGATCTCGCGAGGACCCGGAACTCGCCGCTTCTCATGTCTGATCGCCAGGCGGATCGCCCAGTAAAGGAAGAAGAACAACAGCACCGCCGGAACGCCCCATACCACCAGCAAGAGCAGAATCTCGGTGAGCCCGATCGTCATCTGATCCTCCACCTAGGGGAAACCAGCATGCCTGATCTTGCAGATTACGTCCATCGGTGATTCCGCCCGGATGTCTGCCTGCGGTCAGCTTTCACGCGCCGTCGACGCCGCTCCATGCTCATCGTCTCCAGACGTCGAGCTTGATCACATGCCAGAAAAGGCGGGGAAGCACGGTCGCCCGGGAGACCCGCAGCCAACCACCTCGCTCTGAACCACACCTCTGTTTTCACAGCTCGGCACCGCAACATCAGCAGATGACTCCATGCTGACAGCACGGGATCCGTGGCGGAAGAACAAGCGGATGGCCTGTGACATGGACGGCCCCGCCGGACTCGTCGGTGAGGAGTTGAACATCGTCGCGTTCCACTTCAACGGTCCAAAACTCACAGCACTTACGGACCCCCACATACGAATCGGCCCCAAAACATGGATCTTCCCCGAGCCGGGATCACGAGATGCCCTGTGCATTCTCATTGGACGGACCGTCCAAGCTGTCAGCATCAAGCCCGGTGAGCACATCATCATCGACTTCAGCAAAGCCATCCTCACCGTTCCGTTGGACGAAGACAGTCTTCACGGCCCCGAGGCTGCGCATTTCTCCCCACGGAAAGGGGCGGGAGCCGCCACCTGAAGAGAATGACGATCTGGTAGCCGCTGGGATTGCACTTCGGGTTGCAACACAGGGGCGTTCAGAGCCGTTCAGGATGGCCCACGCATACCCTCTGACCTGCATTGAACCGTCCGGAACGGCCAGAGGGCGATCTTTTTATCCGCGGGATCGCGATCCGAGGTGCGCGGCGTTCGAGAGGTCGTCTACTGCAACGAGCACTGCAACAGCCCCTAACCTTGTCTTTAACCTCTGATCTTCACATTTTCCCTGGCCGGCGCTGGCGGTGATCTATCGCGCACAGTCGAGGAGCGGCGGCGGGACTCGGCTGGTCGGCACCCCGCATCCGGCTTTGATCAGTGCCGTCAGGCCGACTAGCCTGATCGCCGTGCTGCCGGAAGGTGGGGCCGAGGCGATCGCGTCACGCGGGAAGAGCCCCGACCACGACGAGCTGCTCGACCACGCCGCCATGGAGTTTGGGACCGACTGACGATGAGCGCAGAAGAGGATTTCAAGCAGGTCGGCGCCGAGCTGGCCGACCTGGGTGTACGGATCTCCAGGATGATGGGGAGTCCCGCGCTCAAAGATCAGGTGGGGAAGGTGTTCGCGAGCCTGCAGCGCGACGGCGCGATGGTGTTCCGGCTGGTCAGGGATACCCCCGAGCACGCGGCCGCGCTCAAACTGCCCGGGGCGTCTCTGTTCGACCCCTCGGGGCGGGGCAGGGAGGTAAAGGACTGGGTGGTCGTGCCCCACTCCTCGGCCGAGAAATGGACGGATCTGGCCGAGGTCGCCCTCAGCCGCCCACGCTGATCAGTAGGCCACGTCGACGGTCACGGCGAGGAGTTCCAGGGACCGGCTGTGATCAGCGGCCCTCCAAGGGCCGGTTCTCGCCAGGGGCTTGAGAGTCCCGTGGGAACCCAGTGCATAACGAACCATGATCATATGGTGCGTCCACGTCCCCGGCCCCTCACCGCCAGATCGTGCTTATGGGATGGGATCGCCCAAGCCCTTGACCGTCACCGTCGCGGTGGGATTGGTCCTGACCGCGTGTGGTGCGGCGCCCACGGCCTCCGCGCCAACGAGCAGTGCGGTCGCAGCCGTCTCAACACCCGCGCCGGGCAGCGCGCCAACCTCTTCCACTGCCGGCGAGGGTTTGTATCCACCGGACTTTGACATAAGCGCCTAGTTCGACCGCGGCGTGGAGGCCGCCCGTGCGGCTGTGAGCATCGTCTGTCGAGGGGCAGAGCTGTGATCGTGTCGGGGGTCGGAGCTGTCCTCGGATGGGCGGGCCACGCTACGCGAGAGCGTGCAGCCGTTGTCGGTTGCGGTCCCGGTGAAACAACGAGATCTCTTCGTCTGCCTACGCCTGTGGAACGGCGAGTGCTGCTCCGCACCTCACTTGAGGAACGATCAGTTAGGTGGGCGACCTCTGGTTGCCGGATTCCTTGCCAGGAACACTAAAGGGTCCTGGAGTGTCAGATCTGCGGAACTTTGGTGTTGTTATCCCTGTTCTCTCGGAATGAGCCTTGATCGCCGTTGTGGCCTGCCTTGGCGCATATGATCAGCTAGCTCGCATGCTTGTAGGGTTATCGGTGATCCTTACCCTGAGAGGTCCCGTGGTCGAGTCCGAGAAGATCCAGGGCATGTCGCCCACAGTGAAGAGCGCCCAGGTCATCATGATGATCCAAGCAGCTTTCGGGATCGTCGGAGGCCTGCTGCTCGCGGTCCTCTTCATCGGGGCGACAGTCGAGCCGCAAGATGCGGCATGGGCCATGTACCTTCTCACCGGGTTCAGCGTCGCGGTTGCCATACCGGTCGGCTGGTTGGCGGGTAGATGGCGTCATCGCAGGCGAAAGGTATGGTTCGCTGCGCTTGTGGCCGAGGGTTTCCTGACGTTCGGATACCTTGCGCTTCTCATCGCTGGCTCTGACCTCAGTGTCAGCAGTCTGCTTGACGTGAACCTGCTTCTGCCGGCGGTCGTGCTCCTTCTCCTCCTTCTTCCCTCGGTGAGATCCTGGTTTGATCGCTGACCCAGCTACCTATGGACCGAAGACCCCTTCGGGGACCTTGAGGGAGTTCTCGATCTGCGGATGCTGTTGTAGCGGTGGGTTCATCCGTCGAGGTTCTGGTTGAGCCGGTCGAGGGCGGCACGTGTCTCCAGAGTCGGGATCTGCTAGCCGGCCCGCCCTGACCTGAAAGAGCGGACGACGCCGGAACCGGGCGAATGCTCACGGACATCGCACCTGCAGGTCAGAGCCTCAGGCCTTGGCCGGATCGACTCCCTTTGGTCCGCAGGTCCGCAGGTCCGCAGGTCCGCAGGTCCAGGGTTCGGGTTCGGGTTTCAAAACCTCAGCCCGTCACGGTGGCAGCGAACGGGAAGGTCAGGCGAGAGGAGACGTGGTCGTCTCAACGGAGTCCTGAAAGGCCTCCGACATCTCACCGAGTTGATCACCGGCCCGTGGGTGTCAGGACGCCCGCCTTCCGGGAACGCTTGGCGGTGACGCTCCGATGGCGGCGAGCAGCTGTTCGCAGGCGTCGAGCAGGCGTTGACGCTGTGGCCGCGCCCGCTCGGCGAAGCCCCGCTGCTCGGCGGCGTACTCGGCCCGTCCCTCGGGCGTCTCGATCCGGATCGCCCGATAGCCGAGCGAGCTCAGGTCGTACGGGCTGGCCCGCATGTCCACGGTGCGGATGTCACGGGCCAGCATGAAGCAGTCGGCGACCAGCTCGCTGCTCACCAGGGGTGACAGCTTGTACGCCCACTTGTACAGGTCCATGTTGGCGTGCAGGCAGCCCGGCTGCTCCAGCTCCCACTGCTGCTGCCGCGTCGGCTGCAGTGCGTTGAGCGGGCGCGCCTCGGGGGTGAAGAAGCGGAAGGCGTCGAAATGACCGCACCGCACGCCTCGCTGCTCCACGACCTCCGCGATCTCGTCCCCGCCGAGCCGCAGCGGCCAGGTGCCATGCCGTATCTCCGTGGCCTTGTAAACCATCGCCCACTCGTGCAGGCCGAAGCAGCCCAGATAGGCCGGCCGGGCCGCGGTGGCGGCCAGCAGCCGCGCGATCCACTCGACGGTGGCCCTGCGCCTGTCCATCAGCGCCGCGGTGTCGAGCGTGACTCCCTCGGGAGTGTCGAGGTAGAAGCGGCCGAAATCGCGCGCCTCCTTCAACACCACCCCGGTGCCCGGATGCCACTGCCGCAGCCGCGTCGGCCGGTATCCGTAGTAGGTGAACAAGAAGTCCTCGATGGGATGGGTCTCGCCTCGGGCTCTGCGCGCCAGGTGGGGCGCCGTCCATTCCTCGACCCGTTTCCGGTGCGCCTCCGTCCGGGCCCGCCACACCTCCGGCTCCAAAACTTCCACCGCTGAATGGTACGCGCGGGCCGGTGGTGTCCGGCAGGCCGCCCGGACGTCCGCGCCGGCAGGGGGCCGCCCGGACCAGGCCACCCGCGGGAGACCGGAACCGGGCGGATCCGCGTGGGTCAGGGGTCCTGATCAGCCGCAGTGCTCAAGGGGCGAGGTGTACTGCGCGCTGCCGTAATCGCCGCCCCACTGGACGCACTTCCCCGCGGCGGAGATCTTCACCGGGCCGGCGTAGGTCGAGAAGTTACCGGGGTCGGTGACGTATTTTCCGCGCTCGCGCCTGATCACGGCGTTGACGCGGACGCTGTTCGGGCTGTCCTTCCAGGTGACCACGCAGTTGGTGCTGCCGTTGTACAGCAGGTAGACGGTGGCTCTGCCCAGGTCGTGCTGGTCGATCACGTGGTAGGAACCGCCGCCGCATGCCGCGATCGGCGAGGATGCCGCCATCGCCGGGCTGCCGGTGGTGAGGGATCCGACGAGCGCGGCCGCAGTGGCGAGCGCGAGCGTGGCCCCCCGCTTGAATTTACGCACAGAGATTCTCCTGACTGGTAATCGCTCGGTGGAGCGGAACCTTCTCCAGCCGCACACCTGCGTGGCTGGTAGGCATCGATGCAGGCACGCCCTTCCGGTGTCGCCATGGCAACAAGACAGCCGGGCGGGGCCGGACCCGTCGCGGCGGCCGTCGAGTCCCACGGCCTCAGGGCGGCCGCACGCGATCATCTGCATGTACGTTATACATATCGGTTAGGTAAGCGTCAAGGCCGTGTAAAACCAGACGCCGATCAGTGCGCCCTCGGTGCACAGTGGCCGTTCATGCAGGTGAGCCCACTGATCCCTGATGCTTGGCACAGAGATCGGCGCAGAGAGGCACCATCCTCTTGCGGCCTGTCCATCGGGTTGCGGCCTGCCCATCGGGTCTCGGCCATGCCTCTCACCGCGTCGATCACCGAGGTGAGACCCCGCCCCTGAACGGCGATCGGGCCGGGGCGCCGGCCGTGCCACGACAGCCCTCACAGCCCTCACGACCGCCGCGTCGCGGCCCCGGAGAGGAACGAGCGGTCAGGCCCAAGGAGGCGACGGGGCGGTGCTCAGGTGAGCCCGGGTTCTATCGGGAGGCCAGGAAGCGGTCGAATTCGGCCTGCTGCTCGTTGTCGAAGGCACGTCTGGGGAGGAAGGCCACACACTGCCTGTTCACGAAGAACAGCCAGAACTCGGGGCCGGTCACGATCCGTCCGAACAGGGACCACCGCATCGTGGTGGCGGACTGGTCGGTCCGGTATTCGTACCCGTCGTCGGTCACCCGGAGAACGGTGGGCACGCAGAGATAGGTGAGCTGCCGCTTGGCGATCCGGCGGATTGACCAGACCATTACGAACGGGAAGATGACCGCTCCGACGAGCATGCCGACACCCATGCCGACGGCGTCGACCAGGATGCAGACGAGGCCCGACACGGACAGGACCGACGGCAGCACCAGATAGGCGACTTTCAGCTGCTGCTTGGCGCCCTGCTGGAGCGCCCGTGCCACTTCGTCGGGAGTGGGGCCGTATTCGACTGTGAAATCCACTGTGCTGCCTTCGTCCGATGTGCTGGTCATCATCCAGGGATCCGTACATCCTCGCAAGATCGCGCCGTGGCCGCCGTGGCCGTGGTCATGGTCGCCTCGGGTGTCACGGCACCCGCCGGCTCCCCCCGCAGTCCGCCGGCCGCGGCGCAGCGGCTGTCCGCCCGGCTGGGGCCGCTCGAGATGAGCTTCGAGGAGCTCCGGCGGCTGCCGGCCGATCCGGACGCGTTGCGGGCCGCGCTGCGGACCGGGATCGCCGATGGCGTGCAGCGCGGCGACATCAGGACGAGCGCCGGCCCGCTGTCCGCGGACGAGCAGGACGACTCCGTCTTCGAAGCGCTGACCTCGCTGATCAGCCAGGCGCCGGTCTCGCCGGAGGTCCGGGCCGCGGCCTTCCGGGCGATCGCGTCGCTGCCGGACGTCCAGAGCCTCGGCGCGGTCCAGGGTGGGCACGGCCTGCAGATCTCCCTGTCGTCAGGGCGGGTCAGACTGGTCGTCGATCCGGAGACCTCATGGGTGCGTGACACGAACTTCTACGTTCCCCAGAGTGGGGGGCAGGTTTTCATCACGGAGGGGACGGCGTCGATCGTCGCCGAGTGGACAGACCACCTGCCCCGGTAGCCCGGGCCGTCGGCCGCCCGTCCGGAGGCACTTCCGCACTGGGACGGTTGCCGGGGAGAGGCTCCGGGACGACTGCCGGGGTGCGAAGGCAGGCGGTCAGCCGGAGCAGCCGATCAGGGCCGGCCGTGACCTGATCATCCGGTCTCAGGCCCGCCGATCCGACGGGTGATCCGGTGGAGGAGGGGAGACAGTCCGTCTCCGACGGGCCCGTGCTGTGGCGGATCGCCCACGTAGTGCTCGGAGAGCAGCCCAGCGGCGCTGAGGTGGGCGATCACCGCGACCTTGACCTCCGGGCGCGGTAGGGATCCGGGCAGCCGGAAGGCGACCACGTCGATCGGGTCGGCTCCGATGCCCGGATACCGGGCTCTCACGCGGCCGATGTCGGGGTCGGGGTCGTGGAGGTGCAGCCAGGTCCTGACCTCCGGGGGAAGACCGGTGGTCCCCACGTAGATCACGCGGCCTCCGAGCAGCCAGAGGTAGACCCAGGAGCCGGGATCGGCGAGGTCGCCGCCGCGGACGTGCAGCTCCACCAGGTCATCTCCCACAGGATCCGCCAGGCCGTCTCCCGTACGATCCACCGGGCCATCTCCCATATGACTCGCCAGGTCATCTCCCATACGAGGATCTTGCCCCGGGTGGTGGTGACCGGCTACTCCGGATCCCGCACCACGCGGACCGGAGCCGGGCGTACCCGCGCGGACCGGAGCCGGGAGCAGCACGCGGACCGGAGCCGGGCGTACCCAAGTGATCGCCCGGTGGCGACGGTTCTCCGCCCTGGGACGGGGCGACCGACGGTCCGGGACCCGTCCCTCGGCTCGCCGTAGGCCGTCACGTCCGTGTCACGTCCACGTCACGCCCGCGTCGTGGCAGGGTCGCACGGTGCTGGTCAGGATGGGATGTGCAGGTCAGGGTCGTCTCGGTGGTCGGATGCCCGCCGTGGCGGCTCCAGGGGAAAGGAGGCAGCCATGTATGGCGGGCGACGCCTACTGCTCAACCCGATGCTCCTCGCCGCTCTCGTGATCGGACCGGCCGGGGGTGCCGTCGTCGCCGGTTCCGCGGAGGGAGCGGGGGGAGCGGCGGCCGGCGTCCCGCAGGCGGTGCCGGGCGCGGTCCAGCCCAGCCCCTGTGACAAGGCTTGCCGGCAGGGTTACGGGCGGGGATTCACCGACGGCTTCAACGACTGCGTGGACGGCAGTAGCTACCGGCACGACTACAACCTCCGCGGCGATACTTGGGACCGCGGCTACGTGGAGGGGTACGGCGACGGTTTCGGCAGTTGCTGAGCTGGTCGCCGACGGGCAGACGGGAGCCGGTCGACGCCCTCCCGGGGGAGTGCCGGGCCCGGTGTCGCCGCCGGAAGCTCCCGGTCTCTCCGGCGTCGCTAGGGCAGCGGGTCGATCATGATGTGCTGGTCGTACTGGACGAGCTCCGCGCCCCGATCTGTCAGGATCGGCCATTTGGTGCTCTGGGCGCACCAGATGACATGCCCCGCGGTGACGTCTCGTGAGCCGTCGAGAATCTCCGCGATCTCTCCGACCTTTCCGTGGGTGAAGTCGTCGATCTTCACACCGGGTGTCGTGACGAGCTCGAACAGCTCCACCTGGGTGGATATCGGAGAGATGGACAGGACCGCCGCCAGCCCGGTCGCCGGGATGCATATACCGCCGCCGCGGAAAAGGCACATGGCGGCGATGCTCCGTGAATATTCGGTCTTGGCCACCGCGATGTCGATCAGCGCGCTGACGTCGAGCACTCTGCCGGGGAGCATGCTTTCAGGTCCTCCGGGTCCGGCGGATGCCGATCTGGCTCCACTCCGTCTCGGACAGCTGGTCGACCCCGAGGGCGTCGGCCGCCGTGTCGAGGTCTTCCCGGTGCAGGTCCCAGCGGTGCATCAACGTGATGACGTGGGGCCGGTTGCCGATCTCCCGCTGGACGGCGGCGTGGATCACGTCGGCGATCCTGCTGCCCGTCGACCGCGCTTTACGGGAAAGCGCCTCAAAATCTGCTTTATCCAACTCTATGGTGATAGATGTGTCTGGAGTGGACGGACTGATTTTCTCCTGCCCGTCTCTGGGGCGGAGATGCGCCAGCCACAGGGGAACGGGATCCGGCTCCTGCATGACGGCATCCTGATCAGTCGATTCCGGTGTGTCCGAACCTGTGCCGCCTCGCCAGGCCGGCAGGGGATGGGCCATGTGTTTGACAGTAGCCGTGAATTCCGGAACCGGCAGCGCCTTTCTGTGACTTTGGTGATCAATCGATATGCCGGTGTACGGATAGATCAATCCGCGTACCGGATGAAACGGATCATCCCGGTGGGGTGACGGGACTGGACGCCGTGGGCCCGGGGACGGAGGCGGCGGGGTCGGACGGGGCTGAGGTGGGGACGCCGGGGTCGGACGGGGCTGAGGACGGGGCTGAGGTGGGGACGCCGGGGTCGGACGGGGCGGGATTGGAGACGCCGGGGTCGGACGGGTCGGGGGCGGGAGTGGGGACGGCGGCGCCGCAGCTCCCCGCGGCCCGTCGCTCCTGGGCAAGCCGGTCGGCCCCCTTGCTCTGGTATCCCTGCAACTCCTCCGGCGTAGGCACGTAGCGCCACGAGCCGCTCTCGAAGAGGAAGTCGAAGTCGGCCGTCTCGCTGAGCCGGGTCGCCTGGACCGTGGCGTTGTCGCCGGTGATCGTGACGGTGGTGAGGGTGAACCGGGCGTCCGACACGGGCTGCGGGCACAGCTGAAAAAGCCGGACGTACTCCTCACGTGTGATCGCCGCCTGCGCCTGCGTGCTCCACAGGTCCCAGAAATCGTCGTAGGACCCGCTGGAGTAGGCGTCGAGTCCCACCTGGGCGGCCTGGCGGACCGCGCTCTCCGAATGCTCGGGCCCCCGGGTCACCGAAGGGCTCTTCGGCGCGGGAGCCGGATCCAGCACCGCCATCATGGAGACCACCGTCGCGATGAGCACGCCGACGGTCACCATCACGATCACGGCCAGCCCTCGGCCCGTCTCGCCTCGCGGCGGCTGGCCGTACTCCGGCGGATAGCCCACGCAAGGCCTCCGGGGGCTGACAGGGACGGGCTGGCTGACAGGGACGGACGAATGTGATCGTAATGCCCGACGGCCGCCGACGGCCATGGTGATCGCCGACCCGTCGGGATCGGGTGCGGTGGCACGGACAATCCCGGCAGGCCCCATAATGCGCCCGTGGGTGAATCGATCGGTACGGCCGTCGCCGTCTTCGCCGGGACCAATGTGGACGACATCGTCATCCTGACGGTGCTGTTCCTGGCCTCCCGGGCGGGTGGCGTCCCCCGGCCCTGGCAGATCGTCGCGGGCCAGTACGCCGGCATCGCCGTCCTGGTGGCCGTCTCGGCCGTGGCGGCGCTCGGGCTGAGCGTGGTGCCGGACCGGTGGGCCGGGCTGCTCGGGCTGGTGCCGTTCGGCCTGGGGGTGTGGGGCCTGATCAGGAAGGGCGACGGCGACGGGGCGGCGCCGGTCGCCTCCGGCGTGGTCTCGATCGCCGGGGTGACGGTCGCCAACGGCGCCGACAACATCTCGGTCTACACCCCGATGTTCCGCACGATCGGCCTGGCGTCCAGTCTCGTCACGGTCGCGGTGTTCGCGGTCCTGGTCGCGCTCTGGTGCGCGGCGGCCTCCTGGCTCGGCTCGCACAAGAAGATCATCACGTTGGTCGAACGGTCGGGGAGATGGCTCGTCCCGGTGGTCTTCATGGTGATCGGCGCGGTCATCGTGGCGGAGTCGGCCTTTAGGTAAAGATGGGCGATTCGTCCGAATTTACGACACCCCAAATGGGGATTTACTTCGCATGCGTGAACATTTTAGGTTCTACCGGCACCGGTGGTTCAAAGTGTGGATCGCCACGGCGGCGCTGTCGGCCGCGCTCATCGCCATGACCGAGGCCGTCGGCAACCGCGCGGTCATGCCCGCGGCGTTCTTCTACGGGGCGGCGGCCGGACCGGTCGGCCTCCTGGTCGCCATCCACGACCGGACCGGGATCGGCACCAGTGTCCCGGGCGTCACGCTGGTGGGGATGTTCCTGTTCGGCGGGGGAGCCGCCCTCCTGCTCGGCGGATACTTCAACGCCCTGCTCATCCCAGACAAGCACGGCCCCTCGATCCTGCAGGTCGGATGGATCGAGGAGTCGGCCAAATCCGTCCCCCTCCTCATGGTCGCGCTCACCGGCCGCTACCTGAACAAGGCCGCCGGGGTGGCGCTGGGCCTGTCCTGCGCCACCGGCTTCGCGATCATGGAGTCGATGTCCTACGCCTGGAGGAGCGTCGACGCCACCGGCGCGGTCAACGCGGGCATGGTGCTGTTCATGCGCGGTCTCGCCACCCCGTTCAGTCATCTCGCCTGGACCGGCCTGATCTGCGCGGTCGCCTTCGGGGCCTGGCAGCTCAGGGGACGGATCGTGATCACGCTCTCCGTCGCCGGCGCCTTCGTGGCGGCAGCCGTACTGCACTCGCTCAACGACGGCCTGCTCATGCTCGACATCCCAGGCCCGGCCCGGCTGCTGTTCCTCCTCGTCGCCGGGGTGAGCTACTGGCTGTTCCACCGGGCCACCCGGGATCTGACCGTGGCGCCGTCCCCGGTTCCGGCGCCGTCCCGCGCCTGACCTCCGTCGAGGCGCCGCCTACTCGTAGGGCTCGTCCGGAGTGTCGATCCTCATGAGATCCGTGCCGGACAGCTGCGGGTAGACGACCCCGTTGGGCATCGTGCCGAACGTCTGCGGGATCCAGGTGCCGGTCACCTCGACCCAGGTGTCCGGGGGCGGCGGCTGGATCCCCCTGACCGCGACCTTCAGCGGGAACGCGTCGGCGGCGCAGCAGGCGATCTGCATGCGGGTGACGTACCACTGGCCCTTCTTCTTCGAAGGGACGACGAAGCCGGTCAGCTTGACCGCGCGGCCGGTGAGGGACTTGCTGTCGTCGTCCCAGGCCCGGCCGATGAACTCGCCGATCGGCATGTCCACCGGGCCGTCGCCGCGCAGCGGGGTGAAGGCGCTGAGGGCCTGGCCGCGCGGCGGCGGCGTCTCGGACCGGGCGGCGGCGAACGAGCCCAGGGCGGGCGGCGCGACCAGGAAGATCGCGAACACCGGCAGGCACATCAGCCAGGCGACCCGGGGACCGCCGTGCGCATGGCCGTGCTCCGGCGGATGGCCCTGGGCACGGCTGCGGGCACCGTCCGGTGAGTGGTCCCGAGCACCGTCGGGCGCGTGGCTGTGCGCGTGGCCCTCGGGGGAGCCCTTCCTCGACCGTGACGCCTGGACCAGGCCGGTGAGGCCGAGGACCAGCAGCACCGCCCCGGCGCCGATCAGGAACGGCCGGAAACCGGGCTTGACGTAGTTCAGATACGTGGTGGAGAAGGCCGAGATCCGCAGCACGGCGCAGCCGAGCAGGGTGAGGATCAGGTTCTGGGTCACGCGGTTCACAGCAGCAGCCATCCGGAGAGGGCGCTCACCAGGACGGCGAGCGCGAAGGTCAGCGGGACGAACCTGAGCGCGAACGCCCTGCCGAACGTGCCGACCTGCAGCGCGATGAGCTTCAGGTCCACCATCGGCCCGACCACCAGGAAGGCCAGCTTCGCGGTCGGCGAGAACGCGGTCATCGAGGCCGCCACGAACGCGTCGGCCTCCGAGCAGATCGACAGCAGCACCGCCAGCAGCGCCATGACCAGGACGGCCAGCCACGGCACCTCGGCCAGCGCGGTCAGCCACTCGCGGGGGACCGTGACGTTGAGCGTGGCGGCGGCCAGACCGCCGACGATGAGGAACCCGCCGGCGTGCAGCAGGTCATGCCGCATCGCCTCGCCGAACCGCGCCCACCTGGGGCCGTCCCCATGTGGGCGGGAGGGGATCGGCAGCCACTCGCTGCGGCCGAACCGCAGCCAGAGCCAGCCGACCAGGACCGCCACGGCCAGCGACGCCCCGAACCTGCACACGACCATCATCGGCTGTCCGGGGAAGGCGACCGCGGTCGCGACCAGCACGATCGGGTTGATCGCCGGTGAGGCGAGCAGGAAGGCCAGCGCGGCCGCCGGGGTCACCCCCCGGGCCATCAGGCCCGACGCCACCGGGACGGAGGCGCACTCGCAGCCGGGCAGCACCGCGCCCGCCACTCCCGCGACGGGCACGGCGGCGGCCGGATGCCTGGGCAGTGCCCTGGTCCAGAACGACGCCGGGACGAACGCGGTGATCGCGGCGGACAGGGCCACGCCGAAGACCAGGAACGGCAGCGCCTGCACGCAGATCGCCACGAAGATCGTGGCCCACGTCTGGAGCGCCGGCGCCGTCAGATGAGGGGCGAGCGCGAAGCGCCCCACGACCAGCAGGACGACGACGAGCGCGAAGCCCCACGGCAGTGAGCGGCTCGGCGTGGTGCCGCGCCCCCAGGAGTCCGGAGGGATCGACCCGTCGTCATCGGTCCAGTGCCCCCGCGGCTCGGTTCGAAGCTCGGACATGCGCCATATCGTGGCAGATCCCTGCGATGTTCCACGTGGAACATCTACAGCTGGGACAGCAGCCACCTGGGTCCGGTCACCGCGGCCCCCACGGCCGTGACCCGCTCGCGCAGGCCCCGGTCGGCGGTGACGACCAGGACGCGCTCCCAGGGCTGGGCGTCCCGCACGACCTGCACGATGGTGTCGTCGCCGGCCCCGGGGGCGACGACGACGGAGACGCCGGGGAGCGGCGAGACGTCGCGGGCGGCGCCCTCGACGACCATGACGACGCGGGGGAACCACCGCTCCAGGGCCGGCAGGCCACCGGGGAGGCCGCGCAGGCCGCCGGAGGAGAGGGCGCCCACCTCGGCGACCAGCTTGGTGGCGGCTCCGGCGCGGTCCTTCCACCATCCGTGCTCGGCCCGGGCGCCCACGATGTTGGCGGCGTCGAGGACGATCACCAGGGGGCTGAGCGCCTGGCTGATCATGGGCCAGGTCTCGGCGAACCCGGGGTGCAGCTCCTTGGCGGCGATCTCCTCGGGAGTGAGCCAGAGCAGGTCGACGCTCTCGCCGTTGGCCGGGGCGGCGTCCAGCAGGTCGGCGGCCTGGGCGATCACGGTCGAGAAGGACCAGCCGCTGTGGTCGTCGAGATAGACCCCCTGGACCCGGAGGCCGTCGCCGGTCAGGGCCGCCTCCTCTCCGGCCTCGCGCAGCGCGCCCGTTATGGCGTCCTCATGGCTGTCGAGGGCGCCGCCGGGCAGGCCCCAGGTGCCGCCGTGGTGGCTCCAGACGGCACGCTCCTGCATCAGGACGCGCGGCGTCCCGGCGGTGTCGTGGTGGACGGCGAGCAGGCCGGAGGCGCCGTACACACCCCAGTGCCGATGCCCGCGATCGCAGTGAGCCCATCCATCGCCGTCTCTGGCCGCCATGGATCAATGATGCACCAAGAGGTATCGCCCTCCGAGGTGTGGGCCGTACCAATAAGAATTGATATGTCGGACTTTGCGGAGCGGGGGACGGGAGCCCCCTGACCCTCAGCCGCCGCTCTTGCTGAAGTGCTGGTAGTCCTTGATGCCGGACCAGTAGCCGCCCCACTCCCAGTCGATCCTCTCGAAGGCCCGGACCACCCGGTCGCCGGGATTGATCACGCCGGGCGCGTCGAGAGGGCGCCTGGCGAACTTGCGGGCGTTCTTGTGCGCCACCGAGCCGTCGGAGGACAGGTAGGGGTTCTCCCGGGGGTTGATGTCGACCGCCCTGCCGTAGGCGTGCTGGGACCAGTTGCTGGACCCGGTCGCCGGGCGGCAGTTGAAGGCCGAGGTGTTGTCGGCGTCGATCGAGTCGAAGTCGTCGCCCTTGTAGACGTCGACGAGCTCCATCCTGCGGATCGGCCAGCGCCAGTCGTACAGGCGCCTGAAGACCGTGACGATGTCGTCGGCCGCGCTCTTGTTCACCACCAGCTCGCCGGTGTGCGGCCTGTCGTCGAAGCCCCAGTAGGTCATCGTGATCAGCCGCAGGTCGCCGACGGGGACCGGGCAGCCGGGCCGCCAGGAGTGCCGGAGCCGGTCACGGGCGACCTTGGTCACCTTGGCGGAGAACTTCGGCGGGGCGGTCGAGGTCGGGCTCGCGGTGGGGGACGGGCTGGAGGTGGTCGGCCTGGTCGAGGGGGTCGGCGGCGCGGGCGCCGTGGTGGGGGCCGAGGTGGGCTGTGCTGGTTGTGAGGTGGCGGTCGCGCTGCACGCGGCCGCCGCCAGACAGCCGACGGCCAGCGCGACGGCCGCCCGGACGCGTGTCATCAACGGAGAGCTGCTCACCTGTTGCCACCCCACAGCCGACTCGCCACTCCACAACCGACAGAGACAAGCCTCCATTGTATTTGACCGGCTACCTCGGGTGATAAGAGGCGGTGGCGGCCCGGGGCCGATGGCTTCCGTCCCGGTTTGATCCGTGTCGGCGGCGCGCCGACATTCTTTAGCTGAGCTTTCTCCGGGAAATCTCGGTCCTGTGTTCGAAGCCGCGCTACAGTCTGAGACACCGGATCGAACACGGGTTCGGACGATGTCTCCACAGGTGAGGAGTGATGTCATGGCGACGCTCGCGACGCGGCCGACGGCACATGCTCCTGTTCTGCGGGGTTCCGTCCGGCATCGCGCGACACGCCGTAGCGCTTTCTACGGAAATCTACGTCGGCCGCTATATCCCGTCATAAAGTCCGAGAGCGTGGACCCCGTGCGTAATCCCTACGCCCCCGGTGCGGGGCAGCGTCCCCCGGAGCTCGCCGGGCGCGACCGTGAGCTTCAGCAGTTCGAAATCGTCCTGGAGCGGGTGGCGCGTGGCCGCCCGGAGCGCAGCATGGTCGTCACAGGTCTGCGCGGTGTCGGCAAGACCGTCCTCCTCAACACCTTCAAGTCGATGGCCATGCAGCGGCTGTGGGGGACGGGGAAGATCGAGGCGCGGCCCGACCAGTCGATCCGGCGTCCCGTGGCCGCGGCCCTGCACCTGGCGATCCGTGAGCTGGCGCCCCGGCACCGGGCGCCCGAGCGCATCGAGGAGTTCCTCGGCGTGCTCAAGGCGTTCGCGATGCGCGATCCGTCGGCGGCCAAGGGCACCTCGCACTGGTCGCCCGGGATCGACGTGCCCGCGAGCCGGGGCCGGGCCGACTCCGGAGACCTGGAGATCGACCTCACCGAGCTGTTCGTCGACGCGGCCGGGGTGGCCACCGACCTCGGCGTCGGCATCGCCCTGTTCATCGACGAGATGCAGGACGTGCAGACCCCCGACGTCTCGGCGCTCTGCGCGGCCTGCCACGAGCTCTCCCAGAGCGGCGGCCCGCTGATCGTGGTGGGCGCCGGCCTGCCCCACCTGCCCAGCGTCCTGTCGGCCAGCAAGAGCTACTCCGAGCGGCTCTTCCGCTACGCCAGGATCGACCGGCTCGACCGCGAGGCGGCCGATCTGGCGCTCATCGCCCCGGCCGAGAGCGAGGGCGTGGCGTTCACCCAGGAGGCCCTCGACGCGCTCTACGAGGCCGCCGACGGCTACCCCTACTTCGTCCAGGCATACGGCAAGGTCGCCTGGGACCTGGCGCTGCGCAGCCCGATCACCGTCGACGACATCAGGGTCTCGGCGCCGGAGGCCGAGGAGGAGCTCGCGGTCGGGTTCTTCGGCAGCCGTTACGAGCGGGCCACCCCGGCCGAGCGCGACTACATGCACGCGATGGCCTCCATCGGCGACGAGCCCGTGGCCACCGCCGAGGTGGCCGAGGGGCTCGGCCGCAAGCCGTCCAGCCTCTCCCCGGCCCGCGACAGCCTCATCAAGAAGGGCCTGATCTACAGCGCCGAGCGCGGACTGATCGCGTTCACCGTGCCGCACTTCGGAAAGTTTCTGCGTTCCCAGCCCGTGTGAACATATGTTCGATATAGTGTGAGAGTCTCCTAGACCTCTATATGGCTCTCTAGTGGGGAAGCTAGAGAGCCATATAGAGCTGAATCGCGCTCGGTAGGAAAATCTAGGGCTCTCTAGTGTCCGGCCGATACGGGGATAGATTCCCGCAGAGAGTCGATCTCGATCTGCCGCCCGTCGGCACCGACCATCGCCACCCGCACCGCCGGATGGCGCCCGCTCAGATAGACCGCGAAGACCACGTCCGCCGGGTCCCCGGTGTGGCTGCGTCCCGGATAGACGAAGAACCGCCAGCAGAGCTCCCGCCAGCTGTCGACCGGGTCCGTGCTCGACAGGAGTCTCTCGTGCGCCCGCCAGGCGGTGCTCGAACGGAGCCGGTTGAGCGCCGTCGCCGGATCCAGCGGGCGCTGCTCGCAGGGGGCACGGTGCCGGAGCCGGGCCGCGGCCTCCTCGATCTCCGGCGAGAGGGCGGCGAGCACCAGCAGCCCGCCGGCCGCGGCCGCGATCTGGTGCCAGGTGAAGCCGGCCAGCGTCGACCAGCCGGAGACCGGCGGAGCCCAGACCGTGCCCACCGCCATGGCGGTCAGCGTCATGGTGCGCCCCAGCGAGCGCAGCCCCACCGGGATGGCGCTGACCTCGCCGAAGCAGCCGCAGCCCACGTCCGGGCGGCGGCGGCGCAGCTCCCACAGGACGTAGGTCGACACGGCGAAGAATGCGGCCGTGCCCCACCGGAACAGGGGATGGCCGGTCGCCGCCAGGCCGACCAGCAGGACCGCCTCCACGGCCGCGCAGCCGAGCATGGCGGGCGCGCGCCAGCGGTCGGCCACCAGCACCGCCGGCCCGAGCCTGCTCAGCGCGCCCGGCTCGGACTCGCTCACCGCGGTCCGCACCTTGGCCAGCGCGCCCGCGGCCAGCAGCGCGCCCAGCACCGGCAGCTGCGCTGCGGCGATCGTCGTCAGCATCCCTGTCACCCCAATCCGACCCGGGCGTTGAAGCACCCTCTGGTCAGGTCACCGCCGAGCTCCACGAAGGCGGTCGCCGACAGCTCCACGATCCGGCCCCGCGGGGAGGTGCCGCACTCCAGGCACCGGTCGCAGAACCGGCCGGCCAGACAGCCGCAGGCCACGACGGGCAGGACCGAGGTGCGCCCGGCGCACACGTTGCGCACGTTGAGTGTCGAGCCCAGCGCGAGGTAGGGCAGGCCCGCGCAGGACACCCCGGCATCTTCGCAGTCGGCGTCGGAGCGCTCCAACATGGGGTAGGCCGCTCCCGACTCGTCGCAGTCGAAGGCGTCCGACCAGGTGGCGGTGCCGGAGATCCGTGACTGCACACCGCTGTAGCCGGGGGGCGGCTGCGGCACGGCCGTCCACCGGTAGGGCGGCTGCGAGGTCGCCGGCAGCCGGGCCTGGGCCACGCCGTCCTCACGGACCCCGATGGCGTCGAACAGGTAGCCGGGCTCGAACTGCGGGTGCCGGACCCGCAGCCGCCCCGAGGCGCGGTAGGGGATGACGACCGTGCGCCGTCCCCGGTGCGGCCCGCAGTACAGCTCCATGGTGTGGTCCCGGGAGCCGGAACCGATGGACTGGATCACGCCGGTGATCCGGGTGATGTCGGCCCAGATCCGGTCCACCACCCGGCCGGACCGGAGCGCCCTGATGATCACGTGGGTGCCCAGCGGCAGGTCGGCCGGGGCGACGGCCTCGCCGCGCCAGGCCGTCGCCCACGGCGCGATGACGAGCCGCTCCTCACGGCCTTCGGGGGTGTCGACGACGATCAGGTGCGGGCTGACGTCGAGGATCTCACCGGTGACCGCCTGGAGGAGCTCGCCGTCGTCGGAGAGCGCCCCCGGCTCCTCCAGGGGCCGGCCGAGCGCGGCCGCGGCCAGCACGCGGCGGCGGTCAACGCTGCGGTACGGCATCGCCACTCCCCATGTTTCGCCGAGGTTTCCCCGTTAGCGTCACATGCCTGCCGGGGTCCCGCCGTCCGCTTGCGCCAATAACTCCGGCAGGTGTCCGACCACGTATCAAAATTCCCATCCCTGGTACAACGCGTTGCCCCCCACATTCGGGCAAACCCGCACCAAGTGCCCCGCGGCTCGGTGATCACGGGGCTGGGCTGTTTTTGCCGTTGAGGGGATGAAATATAGGTTCCGGTTCAGCCGAATTATGGGCTCCGGCTGCGATTCTGGCCACGAGACGCACCCTGACCACGGGCTGGTGATCGCGGTGACCGGCGGGACCCACGAGGAGTTCCGCGAGTACGTCGTTGCTCGCGGTCCCGCGCTGCTGCGCGCCGCCCACCAGCTCACCGGGCAGCCCAGCGACGCCGAGGACCTGCTCCAGGCGGCGCTGGTCAAGACGTATCTCGCCTGGGACCGCATCCAGGACCGCGCGGCCCTGGACGCCTACGTGCGCCGGGCGATGATCAACATCAACATCTCCTGGTGGCGGCGTCGCAAGCTGGAGGAGTATCCGTCGGAGGAGATCCCCGAACCGGTTCTGGTGGGCGGCCACGGCCACGGCTATCTGCCCGAGCGGGTGGAGCAGGCTCTGGAGCGGCTGCCGGCCCGTATGCGGGCCGCGGTCATGCTGCGCTACTACGAGGACATGACCGAACCGGAGATCGCCAAGACTCTGGGGATCAGTGTCGGTACGGTCAAGAGCACGGTCTCGCGGGCGATGGCCAAGCTCCGCGGCGACCTCACGATCCCGGAGCAGCGGCAGATGGAGACGCAGGTCCAGCGCTAGACCCGCGCGGCGGCGGACGGGGGAGTCTCCCTGTCCGGCGGCGGTCGAGGGAGCCCCCCTGCCTGACGGCGGCTGAGGGGAGCTCCCGCCATCCGGCGACATCCCGACCGGGAGCCCCCGTCGTCCGGACGGTGTGAGCCCTCCGTCATCCGGACGGTGTGAGCTCCGCCCCCGCCGTGGCGCACGGCCGTACGGCGTCGCGGATGATCCTGAGCGTGGCGAGGAAGGTGCTGAGCTGCTCGGGGGTGAGCAGGCCGGTGAACCAGGTCTCGATGTCGGCCAGGTGCTGGGGGAGCACGGCGCCGAGCCGGTCGGTGCCCGCCTCGGTGATGGTCGCGTAGGAGGTCCGGCGGTCGCTGGCACACGCCTGCCTCGCGACCAGCCCCTCGCGCTCCAGCCGGTCCACGACCCTGGTCACCCCGCTGGTGGACAGGCTGGTCTGCGCGGCCAGATCGCTCATGCGCAGGCGCTGGCCGGGTGAGCGCGCCAGCCGGATCAGGGTCTCGAAGTCGATGTCTGAGAGCCCCGCCGCTGAGAAGGACAGGTGCATCTTCGCGGACAGGCCGGTGTGGGCCTCGGCCAGCAGGCCCATGGCGGTCAGCCGGGAGTCGTCAAACGGGGTCACGTTCACACTGTATCCGACGATAGTTGACGCGCGGAATATTCCTCGTGTAGAAATCTGTTGTCGCAAACGTCCGCACGGCAAGCATCTCGATCGGGAGTAGACATGAGCACTCGGACCTGGGAAGACCTGCAGATCCCCGCCCCCGGAACCTTCGCCATCGACGTCGCCCACACCCGGATCGGCTTCATGGCCAAGCACATGATGGTGAGCAAGGTCCGCGGCAACTTCGGAGAGTTCTCCGGGACCGTCACCATCGCCGAGAACCCTCTCGACTCCTCCGCCGAGCTCACGATCAAGACGGAGAGCATCACCACCGGCTCCGCCGACCGTGACGGTCACCTGCGCAGCGACGACTTCCTTTCGGTGGAGAAGTTCCCCGAGCTCACCTTCCGCAGCACCCGCGTGGTCGGCTACTCCGGCGGCGAGTTCACCGTCCTGGGCGACCTCACCATCCGCGACGTCACCAAGCAGGTCGAGCTCACCGTCGAGTACGGCGGCGCCGGCACCAACCCGTGGGGCCAGGAGCTGTGGGGCTTCTCCATCACCACCGAGATCGACCGTGAGGACTTCGGCCTGACCTGGAACCAGGCCCTGGAGACCGGCGGCGTCCTGGTCGGCAAGAAGATCAAGATTGAGATCGAGGGCGAGGCCAACCCCGTCTGATCCCCGTGATCTACTCGGACTCCTTCCCCGTGTCCCCGCCTCCGGCGTGGGCGGGGAGGGAGCCCCTGTTGTGTCCGCTGGTTGAGAATCAACGTCTCGCACTACGAGAATCCACAAGATATCCACCGTGCCGAGCTGCGAAGACTTGACTCTGTCCACAGTTGTGGAGCAAGTTATCCACAGATGGTGGATAACTTCACCGGTCCCGTTCTCGGCGACGCGACCGGTAGCCGCTTTGCCGCCTTGGCGGATGGCCGGTACTCTGTGCTGAGCCACACGGCAACCAGGAGGCTTCGCCTAGTCAGGTCTATGGCGCCGCACTGCTAATGCGGTTTGGGTTTACCGCCCATCCGGGGTTCAAATCCCCGAGCCTCCGCAGATCAGAGGCCCTCTCCCGAAACCTCGGGAGAGGGCCTTTTGCGATCTTGAGGGCTCATGGTTGCAACCGGGGGCTCAGAGTTTTCCCCAGAGTGCCGAGGCCGGCCGCTCCCCGGCGTTGCGCATGAGGGGTGTGGACACGTGTGTGTACCGCTCGGTCGTGGTCACCCTCGTGTGGCCGAGTACCTCCTGAACGACGCGGATGTTCACACCCTGCTCGATGAGGAGCGTCGTGGCCGTGTGGCGAGCGTCGTGCACCCGGACGTTCCGCACTCCCGCTTGCTTGAGGATCGCTTTCCACACCTTCCAGTCCTCGGTGCGCTCGATCGGACCGCCGTGCCGGGTGGCGAACACGAGGTCGTGATCCTCTCAGCGATCCCCCGCCTTGAGGCGATCCGCGGCCTGGAGCTTGCGGTGCGCCTTGAGTGGTGCGAGGAGCTCGGGAGGGCACTGGAGGGTGAGCTTGCTCCTGCCCTTGCGCTGCCGGAAGACGAGGCCCCCGTCCGTACGTTTCGGGCACCTGTCGGCGTGGCTCGTACAGTCCTTGAAGCAGGTCCTCCTGAAGCAGGTGTGCCCCTGCTTCTTGCAGTCCTCCTTACAGCCGGGGTTGTGCCCGTGATCCCTGCACTTCTTCTTGCAGGGCCAGCGGCGCCATCTCTCACCGCACTGGTGAGGATCGGCGCGCCCGTGCCGCCACTTGGTGCGCTGGAGCTGGAACCACGCCTTGATCACTCCGGTCTCCAGGTCGACGTACTGCCGGCGGAGCCTGAGCGCTTCTCCCCGGCGGATGCCGAGAGCGAGAGCGACCGACCAGCGCGCGCCGTTCCGCCGGGTGCCGGCCATGTCAGGGCGGCGGCGCGGCGCGCCGCCGCACAGATGCAGCCCTCACGATCGCCACGGCGTGGCTGGTCGCCATACGTGCTTGGGGGCGATCGACGAGTCAGGGTTCGTTCCTCACCCTGACTCACCGGGGAACGTGGTGTGGTCTCCGTGCGTGGTGCGGGCTGTCCGGTGAGGTAGTGCACCAACGGAAGGTGGTGGACCGCAGAGTGCCTGCCACCCGGTCGCATGCGCGCCTTCTTGTAGATTGCGGTGCCGCCAAGTGCCGAGAGAAGAGGACGAACATGGACGAGCAGGAACTGGCCGAGCCGTGGGAAGGCGTCTTGATCACTCCAGGTCCTGTCAGTCATGCGGGCGTCCTTGTTCTGGCGGGGTCGAGCGGACGTATCGAACGGGAGAGGGCTCGTATTCTCGCCCGAGAGGGAATGACCGCGATGTCGTTTCGCTGGTTCGGCGGTCTCGGGCAGCCGCCGGGTATCTGCGAGATCCCTTTAGAGACCTTCGTGTCCGCCATTGATCTGCTCGAATCCACCGGCGTACGCCGCATCTGCTTGTTGGGGTCGTCCAAAGGGGCAGAGGCCGCCCTGCTCACCTCCATCTATGACCCGCGTGTCGACGGCGTCGTGGCGATGTCGCCTAGCTCCGTGGTGTGGGGCAATGTCGGCCCAGGGCGAGATGGGCAGCACCGCCCTTACCGGTCGTCCTGGACCTGGAAGGGGCAACCGCTGCCTTTCGTTCCCTATGACGATGACTGGACAGTGCCCGAACCGGCGAACGGCCCGGTGGCCATTCGCGGCTGGTACGAGCGCAGCGAGCGGACGTTCGCCGACCTTCTCCCCGCCGCCGCGATCCCCATCGAGCAGACCAGGGCGGACGTGCTACTGGTGGCAGGAGGGGACGATGCGATGTGGCCGTCCCTTACGTTTGCCGAGCGACTTGTCGCTCGCAGCCGGACCGCTCGTCTGATCAGCCGGGGCGAAGCCGGCCATCGCCCGCGTCTTCCCGGTGAAGGCCCAGCTCCCGAATCGCCGCGATTCCTCTACGGGGGTGACACCGCTGCCGACGCAGGACTCGGAGCCGACGCCTGGCCGCACATCCTCGATCTGCTTCGCGGTTGACCCGGTGTGCAATACGCGGCAATGATCTTGATGTCAAGAGGCGAGCGGCAAGAGCACGCCGCAGCTCGGCGTGCATGTAGAGGCCGCATCAGTCACGCGCTGTAAAACCGTCGGCTATTGGTGCCGCACTTACGATCGCCCTGCGGTGACTGGCCGGCGTGGCGGACTGGGGGCGATCGGAGGTCCAGGGCTTCGTTTCTCAGCCCCGCCCCGCCGGACACTGTGGCTGGCGTGCCCGTCGCGTGCCCGATGGGATGGGAAACCAGGGGGAACAGCGGGGACTCACGGACACAGCGAAACCACCTTTGACTTGGAGCACAGCAGGTCACAGGGGTGCGCGCCGCAATCTTCCGAACTGGTGACCGTGGACTGGATGTATGTCCCCTCGTAGAGGATGACCGTATGGATCATGCGGAGATCGTCATCGGCTGGGGCAAGCAGTTCGATCATGTGCTGATCCGGGTTCTCGGTCGTATGCATCCTGGCTGTACCGACTTCTGGGACGGGAACTGGCTGACCTCACCGATCCACGTGCGGGTCGGAGGGTTCGCCACCACGATTGACGCGGGGCTTCGGGCTGAGGAACTGCGTAACTTCCGCCTGGCTTTGGAGCGCGTCCACGCAGACGTCAAGGGAAGTGCCACCCTTTCCTCCCTTGAGCATTGGATAGAGCTCACCGTCGAATGCCACCCCACAGGCTCGCTGTCGATCTCCGGGACCGCGACTGACGATCCCGGGATGTGGAACACCCTGCGCTTCGAGATCGACGGCTTGGACCAGACAGATATCCCGCCGCTGGTGGACGCGCTCGTTGCGGCCGAGGCGCGATTCCCCGTTCTGGGGCGCGAATGAGTGCTTCCGGGAGCCATCGTGGGAGCCAACCAGGTGGACGATCATGAACCGAGGCGGACGGACCTGGAGCGCGATGACTGGGAGACGGCCCTCCTCGTTATTGAAGAGCTCGGCGACGCGCATCTTCGGTCGCCCGAGTTCTGGGACCTGCTGGCCGACACCGCCCGCCTGTTGTGGCTCCACAAGGACGCCGAGTGGTACGGGTGGCGCGGCGGTGAGGTTCGCAACGGCGCCGTTCTCGCCGAGCTTCGTCTCATGGGCCCCGAGGAGGGGGCCGGACGAGACCTTTGCCTCCTGGCGCAGTGCTCCGGCCCATGTGGGACATCGGCCGTCTCACGCCCGAGGGTGACTCCCTGCTCAGCATCGTCACACTCTGGGTCGAGGGCCGCGACCCCTTGGAACCGGGGGAGTGTGGGCGGGTGAGACTGCTACCGCTGACCTTCGAGCACTGGCGGCACGTGAAGCCGGGCGATGTGATCACCATGCACGAGATACGGCCCCCGGCCGGGACGGCGCGCATCACCGAGATCATCTCACCCAGAGCAGCCGGTTCCTAGCTGCAGCTGTAGTTGCGATCCACCGTCGTGCCACGCCGTTCCAGATGGACTGGCCGCGCCTATTGGTCCACGTTGAACCGATCGGGACGGGCTGGATCAGAGCTGCTAATGCGGTTTGGGTTTACCGCCCATCCGGGGTTCAAATCCCCGAGCCTCCGCAGGTCAAAGGCCCTCTCCCAGAACCTTGGGAAAGGCCTTTCTGATCTTTGAGGGCTCATGGTTGCAACCGGGGGAACAGAGTTTTCCCCAGAGTGCCGAGGCCGGCCGCTCCCTGGCTTTGCGCATGAGGGGTGCGGACACATGGGCGTACCACTCGGTCGTGGTCGCCCTCGTGTGGTCCAGGACCTCTCACCGCACTGGTGAGGATCGGCGCGCCCGTGCCGCCACTCGGTGCGCTGGAGCTGGAACCACGCCCTGATCACTCCGGTCTCCAGGTCACGTACTGCCGGCGGAGCCCGAGCGCTTCGCCCTGGCGGATGCCGAGCGCGAGAGCGACCGACCAGCGCGCCCCGTTCCGCCGGGTGCCGGCGACGCCCTCCGGATCGCCGGGGTCGCGCGCGTCGACGAGCTCGCCTCGCTGAGGATGTCACGGATGAGGGCGTCGATCAGCGCGTCCACCAGCTCATGTTCGGTGGACTTGTCAGCTTCCTCCGACACCATGGGGTGCTCCTTTGCTGTTGATGGGAGCCGTCCCTCGGCTGCCGATCGTGGGACAGCCGAGGGATGGCGTGGGTGCTTGGATCAAGCTGCCTGGTGTCAGCGGCCCGCGAGCATGGCGAGCAGCAGTGGGTGTTCGATGAGGTTCTCCCCGCTCTCTTCACGGCGGCGCATGAGCAGAGCCAGCAGCAGGGGGTGTTCGATGAGGTTCTCCCCGCCCTCACGGTCGTCCGCCTGTGGCCGGCCGTCGTAGGCGGCGGGGAGCGCCCGGCGGTCACTCCGGACTGACTTGACCCGCCTCGCCCAATCGATTCCGGTGTTCTCGCCGTCACTTCGGGTGGGTCTGCGGCTCGGCATTCATCGAGCCATCCATCTGAGATCACGTGCGCTGCCGCCGTGGACCCCCGTCCGCTCCGGCGCTCTCTAGCATTTCCGTCATGGAGAAGCGGAGCTGGCTGAACACACGACGAGAGACCTACACCGCGAGGGAGCGCGAGCTGGTCGGTGTCGATCACGCCGTGCGGGCCCGCTCCTTCTTCCGCGGCCACCCCGCCTACGGCCGCACCCCGCTGCGCCCCCTCCCCGCGCTGGCCGGTACGGCGGGCGTCGCCTCGATCCGGATCAAGGACGAGAGCGGGCGCATGGGGCTGGGCAGCTTCAAGGCTCTGGGCGGCATGTACGCCGTCGCCCGGCTGGTGCGGACCGAGGCCGAGGCCGAGGGGGGCCATGGCTCAGGGCCTGCCGAGGAACGGTTGCGGGAGGTCGCCGCGCGTATCCCGTTCGTCTGCGCCAGCGCCGGCAACCATGGGCTGTCCGTGACGGCCGCGGTGCGCGGGCTCGGTGGCAGGCCGATCGTGTTCCTCAGCGAGGACGTCCCCGAGCAGTTCGCCCACCGGCTGCGCTCACTCGGCGCGGAGGTGCGGCGCGGAGGGAGCGACTACGAGGAGAGCATGGCCACGGCCCTGGAAGCGGCCGAACGCCACGGCTGGCGGCTGGTCTCCGACAGCTCGTGGGACGGCTACACCACCGTCCCCCTCGACATCATGCGCGGCTACACCGTCCTGTTCGACGAGATTGACGAACCAGGCGAGACGGGCGAGACGGGCGAGACGGGCGAGGCGCCCACGCACGTCTTCGTCCAGGCGGGCGTGGGCGGGCTGGCGGCCGCGGCCGCCGGGTACGTACGCGACCGCTGGGGTGAGGGGCCCAGGGTCGTCGTCGTCGAACCGCAGGCCGCTCCGTGCCTGCTGGCGAGCGCCCGCGCGGGCAGGCCGACGCGGGTCGACGGCGGGCGGACCCTGCTCGGGCGGCTGGACTGCCGGGAGCCGTCCCTGCTGGCCTGGCGGCTGCTGTCCCGGCTGGCCGACGCCTTCGTCACCGTCACCGACGGGCAGGCCGAGGCCGCCGCACGGCTCCTGGCGGCCGAGGGCGTGCGGGTCTCGGCCTGCGGCGCCGCCGGCGCGGCCGGTCTGCTCTCCCTGGACCAGGGCACGCGTGCCGCACTGGAGCTGGGATCCGGCTCCAGCGTCCTCGTCGTGGGGACCGAAGGCGCTCTCTGACGGCCCGCCCGGGGCGTCGGCGTTACGGCGCGGTCGGCGGCGACGGTGGTCTCCGCCGAACTCCAGCGGGCTTCACCGTCAGTCCAGGGACCTGTGGCGTTCCTGGAACCGGCTGCTCTTCGCGCGGTTGCCGCAGGTCTCCATGGAGCACCAGCGGCGGCTGCCGTTCTTGCTGGTGTCGTAGAACCAGAGCACGCACGCGGGGTTGGCGCATTCACGGATCCGTTCGGGACGCTCGCCCATCAGGCGGACGAGGTCGGCCGCCGCCAGCCAGGCCGCGTGCCAGGACGGATGGTTGACGACGACCTCCTCGTACGGCTGCGCGCCCCGCAACCGGGGCCGCCGTGAACCGTGCTCCAGGACGGCGTCGAGCAGGCCCTCGCCCTCGCCCTCGCCGGACGCGGCGCCGGGCCGCTCCTCCCCGTCACTCAGGACGGCCCGCAGCCTGTCGCTCAGGACGGTCCGCAGCGCCTGGCGCGCCATGATCAGGGGTCTCTTCGCCTGCTCGGCGTCGCCGGGCAGGCCGTGCTCGGCGAGCCAGGACTCCGTCCCGCCGGAGTCGTCGAAGAAGTCCACCCAGGCGCCCTGCTCCACCCAGGCGGTGTTGACCAGGTCCAGCGCCAGGGGCTCGCCCAGCAGCGGCCGCGTTCTCGTCATGCTTCCACTATAACCCTCTAAGTTCATTTGACTGGTTGATGGCGTTGCGCTACCGTGGCACTGCCAACCAGCAAAATGCTTTTAGATGGTTAGGGATGATCGTCATGGCAATCCGCCACCACTCGGCCAGGATCGATGAGCTGGACGTCTT
Organism: Streptosporangium sp. NPDC048886; assembly: GCF_055586905.1. Classification (NCBI taxonomy): domain Bacteria; kingdom Bacillati; phylum Actinomycetota; class Actinomycetes; order Streptosporangiales; family Streptosporangiaceae; genus Streptosporangium; species Streptosporangium sp. NPDC048886. Next base: position 277,721 of record NZ_JBVJHH010000005.1, on the reverse strand, counting down.
CTACCGCGAGGCGGGTGACCCCTCCGCGCCCACGCTCGTACTGCTGCACGGCTTCCCCACCTCGTCGATCGCCTACCGGGACCTCATGGAGGAGCTGGCCGACGAGTTCCACCTCATCGCCCCGGACTATCCCGGTTTCGGGCACAGCTCCGCCCCGGCGGCCGACGAGTGGGACTACACCTTCGACCACCTGGCCGACGTCGTCGACCGGCTGCTCGACTCGCTCGGCCTGACCAAGTACGCGATCTACGTGCACGACTACGGCGCGCCGGTCGGCTTCCGGCTGGCCCTGCGCCATCCCGAGCGGATCACCGGCATCGTCACCCAGAACGGCAACGCCTACGAGGAGGGCCTGACCCCCTTCTGGGACCCCATCCGCGCATACTGGGCCAACCCGAGCCAGGCCAACGGTGACGCGCTGCGCGGCCTGCTCACCCGCGAGGCCACCCACTGGCAGTACACCCACGGCGTCCCCGACGTCTCACTGGTCAACCCCGACAACGAGGCGTTCGACCAGGCGCTGCTCGACCGGCCGGGCAACCAGGAGATCCAGCTGGCCCTGTTCCTCGACTACGGGGTCAACCCCGGCCGCTACCCCGACTGGCAGGAGTATCTGCGCACCCAGCAGCCGCCGCTGCTCGCCGTCTGGGGGCGGAACGACGAGATCTTCGGCCCTGACGGGGCCCGGGCCTACGCCCGGGACCTGAAGGACGCCCGCATCCATCTCCTGGACGCCGGCCACTTCCCGCTCACCACGCGCCTGGCGCAGAGCGCCGCCCTGATCCGCGGCTTCCTCCGCGGCCTGTCCGACTGATCCGGCCTATCTGATTGACCCGGTCTGCCTGGCCGGCAGGAGCGTCCGGTCCGCCCTCCGGCGGGCCGGGCCCCGGCCCACCCCATGCCCTGAAGCGGCCCCCCGTGTCCTGAAGCGGCCCATCCCGTGCTTTGAAGCCCGAACGGAGATCTCCGATGGCGATCCTTGCCTCCAGCCTGACGTCCAAGCCCTCGGCCGCCCCCGCGCGGCCGTCGGCGGTCACCATCCTCGTCACCACCCTGGCCACCCTGGCCGGGCTGCTCCTGCTCGCCGCGGTGACCTCCGCGACCAGCCTCCCGCTGTTCGCGCTGCCGTTCGCGGCGAGCGCGGCCATCGTGGCGGTCGCCCCCGCCGCGCCGTTCGCGCAGCCTCGCAGCATCCTGCTCGGCCACCTCAGCGCCGCCGCGCTCGCGTTAGCGATCACCATGCTGAGCGGGCCGTCGATCTGGGCCGCCGTCGTCGCGGCGGGCCTGGCCACCGCGCCCATGCTCCTGCTGCGCGCCCCGCACCCGCCCGCGACGGCCACCGCGGCCCTGATCGGCCTGACCGACCCGGACCCGGTCTTCCTGCTCAACCCCGTGCTGGCCGCCGGCGTGGTCGTCATCCTCGGCGGCATGGCCCTCGGCCGGGCACTGCCCGGCCACCGCTACCCCGCCTACTGGCGCTGACCGGAGCGGGACGGCCCTGCCTCCCCGGCTCCTGCTGCCTGGAGCGGCACCACACCGGCGACATCGAGCTGTCCCACACCCTCCTCCACCCTCCTGCCGGACATCGGAGGCCCTCCTCCGACATCGGGGACACCGGTACGCCCACGGGCACGCGGCCCGGTGAGGACGCCGTACCCGCCGACGGCGGGCACGGCGTCCTCGGGCGTCCAGCCAGGTCCCGGCCGCACCCGGTCCGGCGTGGCCGCGGTGCTCAGTTCGGCGGGGTCAGATCGACGAAGGCGGTGCAGTTACCCGGCCACGCCGGGTTCCCGGGGGTCCCGGGGGTGGGCTGCACGGTGCACCTCGTGTGGGCGATCTCGCCGATCGCGCTCCGCACCGTGACATGGATGTCGTTGCCCATGCTCGCCATGGAGACGCCGACCACGCTGCCGGGATAGTTCGCCACCGATGAGATGTCGACCCAGCGGGGCACCGTGCGCAGGTCCCGGATCAACGTCGCCCCGTTGCTCTTGACGGCCCCGATGAACGTGAGGCTGCCCTGGAACGCCGTGGCGATGCCCGCGCTTGATCCCTGCGGGCCCTGGGGACCCCGCGGACCCAGTAGGCCCTGCTGACCTTGCGGCCCCTGCGGCCCCTGAGGGCCCGGCAGACCCTGAGGGCCTTGAGGTCCCCGGGCTCCCTGCGGGCCGCGTACGCATTTGGAATTCTTGGCGTATCCGTTTCTGCAGTCCGTCCACGCGCGGACCGCCGACTTCTGGGAGGCGATGCTGAAATAGCGGTTCAGCGCCACCCCGCCGTTGGGGAAGGCGGGGCGCGGGCGGACGGTGTCCGATTTATCGGCGGCGCCGGCCGGAGCCTGGTGCGATACCGCGAGAAATGCGCTGATCACCGCCATTGCGGTGATCCAGGCCCGGCCCCGCCTGCCGCGCCGCGGAGGCGGGACGCCCCTGCTGTCATTGGGAGTCATTTAGTTCCGTATCGTCGGTGATTTCAGTGAATCGGCATCGGATGAGACCGCCGTTACGGCGGCAGCCGGGAGATACCCGCTGTCCGATGGGATGGCACGTCGATCCGGTTAACGGAGATTAAATGAGTGTCGCAGTGACGGGAAAACGCAATTCACACACGCTTCCGGCACTCCGCGTTTCCCGTCGAATTGTGCCTTCGGCGCTGATAATCGAATTAGATGTGATTGATTTGCGATGAGAGTGCTTGGCCGAGATCCGGCGGGTCGCGGCTGCGCCGGGGCGCGGTGCCGCCGCCCTCCCGGCACCGCGGGAGGGCGGCGGCTCACAGACGCCGGCCGGTCACAGGTAGACGCGGGGGTCGGCCAGGAGCGGGCGCGGCAGCCGTACGGTGATGAACTCGTTGTCGTCGGGCCTGCCCGGCGTGCGGCCGGAGGAGAACGGGAAGTTGTTGTCGTCGAGCACGCCCAGCGTCCAGTCGTCGAGGATCACGACGTCCTCGATGGTCTGGAACGGGAAGCGGAAGGTCTCCCCGGAGCCGCCCAGGCCGCGTGGGTCGGCCAGGTCCAGCAGATCGGCGACGAGGGTCTTGCGCAGCTCCTGGCCGCGGGTGTCCACGAGATAGATGCGCTTGGTCCTGGCCTCCTCCCCCTGGAGGTTGTCGCGCTCGATGACCAGGAACCGGTGCCGGTCGACCGCGATCATGTCGCCGATCGCGTTGTCGGGGCTGTCCAGCCGGTAGGTCCAGCGCTTGCCGGTGTAGGCGTGCCGGCGCAGGTCGAACTCGTGCATCCGCAGCGTTCCGGACGGATCACCGGAGACGGTGCCCTCCAGCAGCGGATAGAGGGCGCGGCCGTCGACCGAGCGGGCCATGCCCTCGAACCCCTTGCTCCGGCCCAGGTTGGGCTGCTCCCCGCCGAGGGACGGGTTCTCCGGGGCCTTCACGCCGGGCAGCGGGACGGGGGCCTCCAGCAGCTTGCCGGAGGGGGAGAAGTGGAGCAGGAACGGGCCGAACTCGTCGCCGATCCAGTAGGTCCCGTCGAGGGTCCGCACGATCGACTCCACGTCGAAGTCGGCGCCGGTCAGCACCCGGTCGGCGCGGACCAGCGGCCAGCTCACATGGCCGTCGGGGTCGCTCAGGCCGAACCCGCCCAGCACCTTGACCTCGCCCCGCCGGAAGTCGGGCCTGATCCGGTGCACCCGCAGCAGGAAGTCGGCGCTGTTGGCCTTGGCGCCGTAGCCGTTGTCGGACAGCACGTCGAAGGTGCCGTCGTGCCGCCGCACGATGCCGCTGAACCCCTGCACCGGCTGCGCGGCGAACGGCGGGGTCACACCGTTGACCGGAGCCGTGCCGAGCTGGGCCCCCGACGGCTCGCTCCCGGGCACGAACGTCTGGGCGGGCAGGGAGGCGAACCCGGTCAGCGTGGCCCGGTCGGACCCGGGGCGCCAGGGGTCGGCCACCGCGGGCGCGGCCATCGCCAGTGCCAGTACGGCCGCGCCCAGGGTGATCGTCATGCGTCGTCTCATGGCGGCACGCTAGGGAGCCCACGTGAACGGCCGATGTTGTGGTGCGGACCGCACAGCGAACAGCGGCAGAGCCGTACAAAAACCTTCAGACACGTGCATATGGCTACAGATAGCCGGATGGCATGACAGAACCACCCTTAAGGTCTGTCCGGTGTTCCGATCATGAGATGGGGGACCCCCGCCCCGCGCCGTCCGGCCCCTGATGAGTCCTCCGGCGGCCGGTTCCGGCCGGGGAGGACTCCCGCCGCTTCCTGCCGTGGGAGGACTCCCGCGCTTTTCCGCAGGACGATGCAACAGTTCGCCGGACAAGTCCATCTGAGAGGTGACAGGGACGACGAAAGGCGAAGGCAGTTGGAAGCAGATCCCCGGTTCGCCGGGTTCGTCGCCGAGCGTGGTGACGCGCTGTTGCGTTACGGCTACGTCCTGGCTGGGAACCCGCACGACGCGGCCGACCTGGTGCAGGAGGCGCTGCTGAAGCTGCGCGCCTCCTGGCCGAGACTACGCGCCAAGGACAATCCGGAAAGTTATGTGCGTACCACCATGGCCAGGCTGCACACGGCGGCCTGGCGATTGCGGCGGCGCGAACTGCTCGCCTGGGACCCACCGGAGCACGGGTACCACGACGCGCTGCCCGGCGAAGACGAGCAGGCCCTGTGGGAGGCGCTGGCCGGGCTGCCCCGCAAGCAGCGGGTGGTGCTGGTGTTGCGCTACTACGAGGGGCTGAGCGACGAGGAGATCGCGGCGGCCCTGAAGATCTCTCGTGGGACCGTGCGGAGCCAGGCGTCGCGGGCGCTCGGCAAGCTCCGTTCCGCGGCGGGCGAGCACATCGAGGAAGGCGTCATGTCGGATCGTGGGGAGCGGCGATGACTGGCATCGAAGATCGGTTGAGCAGGACCCTGGAACACTCGGCCGGACGAGCGCCGCGGCTGGCCCCCTCGGCGGCGGAGCGGCTGGAGACCGGCTACCGGCGGCGCAGGCACAGGTCCCAGGCGCTGCTCGCGGCGGCGGCCGTGGTGGTGGTCGCCGGCGGGGCGCTCGTGGGCCTGCAGAAGGCCGGCGACGGGAGGGCGTTGCCCGCGGCCGGCCCGTCGGAAGCGCCGTCCGTGGCGATCAGCACCGCCGCGCGACCCGTCGAGAAGGTGTGGCCGCAGGCCGTGTGGAAGATGCCCGCCAAGGACTCCGAGGGCAGGGAACTGCGTCCCGTCGCGCTGACCGACGACGGGACGCTGCTGGTCAAGGCGTGGCGCAAGTTCGAGCAGCCTGAGGTTCTCTACCTCTACAACCTGGCCGGAGGGGAGCTGCGGAAGATCGCGGACATGCGCCGGTCGAGGAAGGCCGCGGGGGGCGTCGCGGACTTCAGCATGGGTGAGGGCGTGGTGGCGTGGTGGACGTCGACGAAGACCTCCGTGCGCCTCTGGGCCGTGCCGCTGACCGGCGGCGAGGTCAGGCAGGTGGCCGAGCACAAGACCGGAGGCGACGTGATCGACAGCCTTGCCGTGGCGAAAGGCGCGATCGTGTTCTCCGTGCTGAAGGGCGGGGTGTTCAGCGTTCCCGTGGACGGGGGCCAGGTGACGCCGGTCGACCGCGGGGCCGGGTTGCACCTGTTGTCCTGGCCGTGGGCGGGCTCGCCAGGCACGTGGAGCCCCCCGGACGGGGCGCCGTTCACCCATCTGGTCAACCTGGAGACCGGGCAGACCAGCGACGCGGCCCCGGCCGGTCAGGGAACGCAGTTGCTCGCCTGCGGCGTTCAGTCCTGCCTCGCGACGACCTCCGGCGGCGCCAGAGCGTTCACCCGGCTGCGTGACGGCTCCGATCAGCAGGAGGTGCCGACCGGCTTCCAGATCCCGGAGCCGCCCGGTCAGAGCCGCTTCTACGTGCGCACCCTCGAAAGCGACGCCCCGGGTCTCGGGCTCTACGACCTGAAGACCGGGACGCTGGCGGACCTGGGCATCAGGAACGAGGGCGCGCAGGGCGAGGTCCCGGTCGCCGACCGGGCCGGGCGGATGATGACATATCGGACCGCGGGCGGTAGGTACGTGATCGACCTGTCCAGGATTCCCTGACCGGGGACGGGCCGGGTGATGCAACAGAACGGTCCCCCCGTGCGTCCCTGGGATCGTGGAGTTCACCGATTTCGTCGCAGCGCGCGGGGACGCGCTGTACCGGTACGGCTACGTCCTCACCGGCAACGCCGAGGACGCGGCCGACCTGACGCAGGAGGCGCTGATGCGCCTGGGAGACGCCTGGTCCAGGATCCGGAAAAGAGATGACCCGGAGGGATACGTCCGTACGACCATGGCCCGCCTGCACATCAGCATCTGGCGGCGACTGCGCAGGGAACGGCTGGTCGCGGCGGTCCCGGAGACGACCTACACCGATGCCCACCTCGACGGTGACATCGGTCTGTGGAAGGAGCTGAAGAGCCTGCCGCCCCGGCAGCGGGCCGTGCTGGTCCTGCGCTACTACGAGGACCTGCCGGACCAGGAGATCGCCGAACTCCTCGGTGTCTCGCGGGGCACGGTACGCAGCCAGGCGGCCCGTGCGCTGGACAAACTCAGAATCCAGGTCACCGATCTCGAAACGGGGCGAGTGTGATGACGTACGACAGGAGCGAGGCGGAGCTGGCCCGCACGCTGACCGGCGCGGCCGACACCGCGCCTCCACCGGTGGACGACCTGCTCGCGGCGGTCCACCGGCGGCGCGGGCGGCGCACGCGCAGGCGGGTGCAGTCCGCGCTCGCGGTCGCCGGGGTGATCGCGGTGATCGGTGGCGGTACGGCGGTGGCCAGGGGGTCCTTCTCCAGCGGGGGCGGAGAAGGGAACGCGCTGACCAAGGTGACGGCCGCGCCGTCGGCCGAGCCGTCCTCCGAGGACCGGGCCGGCGAGGACGGGGCCGAGGAGGCCGGGCGGCTCGAGGTCCGGCCCGCCGCGGAGGTCTGGCCCTCGGCGGTGTCCACGATCCCGGCCGCGGCGCCGGACGGCTGGCGCTACCGGCCGGTGACCGGGCTGAGCGCCACCGAGCTGCTGCTGACCGCCGAGTCCTCCTTCGAGAAGGCCGGGCGGCTGGAGGTCTACGACACCGCGACCCGCGAGCGCAGGATCCTCACCGAGATGACCGAGCCGTCGGGGGTGAAGGGCTACTTCGTCCAGGACGTCGAGGTGGGCCCCGAGCACATCGCCTGGTACGGCACCAGGCCCAACAGCGGTGAGAAGTGGGCCGACTTCTGGGTGGTGCCCCGTTCCGGCGGTACGGCCACGCGGATCGCCGAGGTGTCCGGCGGCGTGAACGTGGAGCGGATCGCCGTCACCCGCGACCACGTCCTCTGGTCCGACCGTTCGGGGGGCGTCTTCCGCGTCCCGATCACCGGAGGCACTCCCGAGAAGGTCCCCGGCGGCGAAGGGCTCCACCTGCTCTCCTGGCCGTGGGCCGCGGACTACGTCAGGTCCAGCGGCATGTGGAAGAACCAGAGCGAGCTCGTCAACCTGGAGACGGGAGAGCGGCAGGAGATCCAGGTGCCCGACGGGGTGAGCGGGCTGCGCTGCTCCGAGACCTGGTGCGCCGGGCAGCGGAAGGGCGGCGGTCTCCTCGTGCAGCGGCCGGACGGCTCGGACCCCCGGGACGTGGCGGACGTCTCCTACGGAGGGGACCTGGACATCGCGCTGGGACGCCACCTCACGGTGTCCCCGTCCGATCCCTCCAGGAAGTTCTTCTCCGCGTCCTACGACCTGGCCACGGGCACCGCGGGTGGGATCGGCTGGGTGAGCGAGGACGGCACCTCGGGCGGCATGGGCACCGGGATCTCCTCCAGCCCCAGCTCGATCCACTACTGGCGGGCGGGCACCGTGAAGACGGAGAAGATCTGCCACAAGGATGTCTGCGGCACCGAGGAGGTGGGCAAGGCGACGGAGTACACGGTGCTGAACCTTCTCGCCGTCCCTCCGGCGGAATAAAGTTCCGAGCATGAGGATCTTCAAGGATGTCATGGAGCTCAAGGCGGCCGTCGGCGAGCACCTGGGCTACACCGAATGGCGCCAGGTCACCCAGGAACAGGTCAACCTGTTCGCCGACGCGACCGACGACCACCAGTGGATCCACGTCGACGTCGAGAAGGCGGCGCAGGGTCCGTTCAAGGGGACCATCGCCCACGGCTACCTGAGCCTGGCGCTGCTGCCGTCGTTCATGACGGAGCTGATGGAGGTGGGCAGCCTGGCCATGGGCATCAACTACGGGCTCAACAAGGTCCGCTTCCCCGCGCCGGTCCCGGTCGGCGCGCGGATCCGGGCCGGAGCGGAGCTCGGCGACGTCAAGGGGACCCCCTCGGGCTACCTGTCGAGCATGCGCCTGACCATCGAGGTGGAAGGCCAGAAGCGGGCCGCCTGCGTCGCCGACACCCTCTCCCTCTACGTCCCCGAGAAGACGTCCTGAGCGGACGTCCCGAGCGGGTGTCGAGAGGGCGTCCTGAGACGGGGAGCCCCCGGGACCCGGAGTTTCGAGGGGGTTCTCCAAGGGAGGGTTCCGAGACCGGAGTTTCCGAGACCGGAGTTTCCGAGACCGGAGTTTCCGAGAAGGGAAGGGTTCCGAGATCGGAGCCCTACGTCCCCGCTGACAGCTCCTGAGCGAGGATCGCGGCCTGGACGCGGCTGCGGAGACCCAGCTTGTTCAGCACCCTGCTGACGTGGGTCTTCGTGGTCGCCTCCGCCATGTCCAGCTCGGTGGAGATCTCCGCGTTCGACATGCCCCGCCCGATGCAGGACAGCACCTCACGCTCACGCGGTGTCAGGCTGCCGATCTCCTGCGGCCTGCGCTCCGGGACGGACGTCCCGAAGGCCGAGATCAGCCGCCGGGTGACCGACGGCGAGATGAGCCCGTCCCCCCGGGCCACCACCCGCAGCGCGTCCACCAGCGCGCCGGCGTCGGTGTTCTTGAGCAGGAACCCGGCGGCCCCCGCCCGCAGCGCCCCGAAGATGTATTCGTCGATGTCGAACGTGGTCAGGATCAGGACGTCGGCGATCCCGCTCAGCTCGCGTGTCGCGGAGATCCCGTCCAGCTTCGGCATCCGGATGTCCATCAGCACCACGTCGGGCCGTAGGGCGATGGCCATGGCGACGGCCTGCTCGCCGTCCGCGGCCTCCCCGACGACCTCGATGTCCTCCTGACCTCCGAGGATGAGGACGATTCCGGCGCGGACCGCCGCGTGGTCGTCGGCGACGAGGACTCGGATGGTCATGAGATCTCCCCGGTGGGCAGTTCGGCGCGGACGCGCCAGCCGTCCTCGTACGGCCCGGCCTCGAAGAGGCCGCCGACGAGGGTGGTCCGTTCCCGCATGCCGATGATCCCGGCGCCCGCGCCGGGGAGCGCCCGTCCGGCGCCGCCGACCGGATTGTCCACGATCAGCGTCACCAGGCCCGGCCGGTAGCCGATCACCAGGTCGGCGACCTTGCCGCCGTGCTTGAGCGCGTTGGTCAGCGACTCCTGGACGATCCGGTATCCGGCGAGATCAACCGGGGCGGGCAGCTCCCGGATGTCGCCGTCCACGCGGAGCCGTACGTCCAGCCCCGCCTCCCGAGCCCGCTCCACCAGCTCTTCCGCCTCGGCGACCCGCCGCCGCGTGGCCTCGGCCTCCTCGCCGTCCTGCCGGAGCAGTCCGATCATGGCGCGCATCTCGGCCATGCCCTGGACACTGTTCTCCCGGATGGACTCCAGCACGCCCCGCACGGTCTCCGCGTCCAGATCCCTGCGGGACAGCACGGCCGTGGACTGGATGGCGATCGCGCTGAAGTGGTTGGCGATCATGTCGTGCAGCTCCCTGGCCATCCGGGCCCGCTCGGCGTCCACCGCCGCCTGCCGGTCCAGCTCGGCCAGCCGGGCGACCTGCTCGGCTCGGGCGCGTTCCAGCTCGGCCTGGTCCTGGAACTGCCTGATGATCATCCCGGTGAGCACAGGGGTGACCCCGATCAGGCCGAGCTGGACGGCGGTCACCGGCAGGACGCCCAGGTCGCGGAAGATGAACACCGCGGCCGTCCCGCCGATGACGGCGAAGACCGAGGTGACGCCGAGCAACCACTTGCCCAGCCGGGCCGGGCCGTACCGGGTGGAGGCGTAGAGGTTGTCGGTGAAGACCGCGATCGTGCCCATGGACGGGCCGAGAAAGCCGTCGGCGGTCAGCGCGACGACGCCCAGCGCGAGGGCGGCCCTCGGCGAGGTCCGCCGCACCGCGACCCCCAGGCAGCTGACCAGCAGCGGCACGACGAGCAGGTAGGCGGGCGTCGACCGGTGCAGGTAGGCGCCGGCGAAGAGCAGGACGATGCCGACGGCGAAGGAGGCCACGGCCCACAGCGCGTCGTCCCGTCTCATGCCCCTTATCTCATCATCTCCGGGCGTCCCGTTGATCCGGAAGCAGGCGGGTCCGCCGTACACACAAGGATGTAGGCCGGTTCATCAGTGTCGACGATGCCTCAGCCGGTGGCGGCCGGGATCATTGACGCATGATTCTGGCGGTTGTCATCGGCTGCGAGATCGGGTTCTGGGTCCTCCTCGGGCTGGGCCTGGCCTCGCGCTACCTGTGGGGCATGCGGCGGCTCAGCACGGTGCTGCTGGTGTCGGTGCCGCTGCTGGACGTGATCCTGCTGGCCGCCGCCGTGGTCGACATGCGTGGCGGCGCGGAGGCGGACTGGCGCCACGGTCTGGCCGGCGCCTACCTCGCCTACTCGATCGTCTTCGGCCACCGGACCCTGAAATGGGCCGACGCGAAGTTCGCCCACCGCTTCGCCGGAGGCCTCGAGCCCTGGAAGCCCCCGGCGGGCGGCATGGCCAGAGCTCGGTACGAATGGGGCATGTGGCTCCGGATCGTCATCGCGTACGGCCTCACCTGCGCCCTGCTGTACGGCCTGGCCTGGATCGTCGACGACCCCTCCCGGACGGAGGCGCTGACCGCCTTCATGGGCGGCATGCTGAAGGTCCCGCTGATCGCGGTGCTCTGGCCGGTGAGCTACACCCTGTTCCCGAAGAAGGCGGCCGCCTCCCCCGAGGGGGAGGCCGCGCACTCGGAGCGGTAGCCGCGTCCCCACAAAGGTGTTGGCCTGTTCGAGGACGCTCTCGTTCTCGGTCCGCCCGGTGACGCACGGCACGAGGAAGGCCGGCACCCCGTGAATGTGCTCGTAGAGGTGCTGCAGCCCTTCCCGGACCCGCTCCATCGACCTGGGGAACGCGTAGGCCCGCCGGGCGCCCTCCTCCGGCATGGGCGCCCCCGGCTGGTTCATCCCCATCCGCCCCCCACCGGCGGCGACACCTCCGGCGGACGCCGAGGAATCCAGGCACGAAGATCTCGCCAGAGCCAGATCCATTAAGTGGTTCGAGGCACGCCCCAAGACCCGCTATGATTACTTACGCAGCGAGCGGCCGTAGCTCAATGGATAGAGCATCTGACTACGGATCAGAAGGTTAGGGGTTCGAGTCCTCTCGGCCGCGCAGATGCAAGAAGGCCCCTGAGCAGGGATTATCCGCTCAGGGGCCTTCTTCTTTCTTGACCGTCCGGGGTTCTTGCTAACACCCTTGCTAACAGGGTGGCTCCCACCGCTCTTGCGATGCCTTCTCTCATGATGGAGCCGAACCGACCGGCCGTCCCGGCAGGCACCCGGTCGCGTGAACCGCGGCATGGTGTTGATCACGGAACTGTCGGGGATGTCTGCTTGAGTCGCCCCGGGAACGAGCACTGAGCGGGCAGGGAGCGGGAATGCGGCGGTCGGAGCGTCTTTGGCACCTCGTCCGGTCCTACGGCATGGGTGAGTGGTTCATGGCCGCGTGGGTGGAGGGTCTGGAGGTGTGGGAGGCCGCCCGGCGGCTGGGGGTGTCGGTCGCGGATGTGGACGACTCAGTCGAGTGCACCTGGACGGACGTCCTGCGCGGGCGGCCTTCCGACGGTGAGGCGGGGGTCGTCTGGGCCGGTCGGCTGACGGCGGACTGGACGCAGATCATCCAGGTGCAGGGGTTCGACTGCGAGGGGGCTCTGCGGGAGCTCTCGTACGGCGGGCGGGCGCTGCTGGTGGGCTGGGACATCAACGGGCCGCGTGATCTCGAATACGCGGTCAACGGTGAATACGTCACGGGGCTCAGCGTCACCGTCCCCGGAAGGCGCTGGGGACGCGATCCTCAGGCACTCGACTCCTACGCGCGAGGGCTGCGGTTCGATCTCCGGGACCCCGGTTGGGAGAGCGATCCCGAACTGCCGGCGGGGTGGCCGGCGTACTGCGCGTGGGAGGAGGCCCGGCTGGAGAGTGGAGAAGACTACGGGGAGGAGGACATCCCCGACGAGTGGCAGGACTTCATCGCGCTTGCCTGCAACGGGTACAGCCCGCCCATGGCGACCTGCCTTACGTCGGCTCTGGCACTTGTCGGCAGGGTGACGGGCAGGGAGATCGACCGGGAGTGGATGGACGGGGCCCACACCCGCTACGTGATCCGGGATCAGCGCAACGGCTGAGGACAGCGTCCCGCCTCAGCGGAAAGCCCCTGAAGGGGCACGCCGTCTCAGGGGCTTTTCAATGTCTTGATCTGATGCGTTGGCCGTCGATGCTGCTGGCGGTACAGCGCGTTACCGCTATTCGCCCATTGCCGTGGCGAAGACGTCGGCGGCCGAGGCTTCCGCCGCTCGGATCACGTGGGCGTAGACGCGGAGTGTGATGGACGGGTCGGCGTGGCCGAGCCGGGCGGCGACGACGTGGACGGGGACGCCGGCCAGGAGCAGCGTCGTGGCGTGGATGTGGCGCAGGTCGTGAAGCCGGGCGTGCGGGAGCGGCTTGTCGGGTTTCGGTCCCTTCGGCGGGTCGTTGTATCGCCGGATCATGGTGGCGGTGAGCGAGCTGACCGTGTCGGGATGGATCGGCTCACCCCAGCCGGTCGTGAACACGTGGTCATCGGTTCCGTGCCACTCCTGCCCGGCTACCAGCTTGTCGGCGGCCTGCTTGCTCCGCTGCGCCTTCAGGACCCTGACCGTCCCGTCATCAAGGCTGATGATGCGCTTTCGACCGCTCTTGGTAGTCCCCTCGATGCGTTCGCCGTCGATGAATGCGGCTGAGCCGGTGATGGTGATCTGCTTGCCGTCGAGGTCGACGTCTGACCAGCGCAGGTTGAGCAGTTCTCCGCGCCGGGCGCCCGTGTAGGCGGCGACGTGGAAGAAGGCGGACAGCCGGTGTGCGGACATGATCTGTAGGAAGGTCTTGAGCTGGTCGGTCGTCCACACCGTGCCGGGTTCTTGGACCTCACGCCGGGGACGCTTGGCCCGCTCGACCGGGCTGGAGGAAAGGATCTGGTCGATCTCCACCGCGTCCCGGAACGCCTTGCGGAGCACCGCGTGCACGTAGTCGATGGTGCGGGCCGAGAGCTTGCGGCCGTTCTTACCGCCGCCGGCCATCAGGTCCCGGTAGAGCTTCGTGATCGTGGCGGGACGGACGGCCTGAAGCTTCTGACGCCCGATGTGCGGCTTGACGTAGCGGGCGATGATGTCGCGGTAGTCCTTGAGCGTCTTCGGCTTGATCTCGACCGCGTGCGCCTCGATCCACTCATCGAGGTAGTCGCCCACGGTGATCGCGTTCCGGTCGACGTACTCACCGCGCCGGGCCTTCACCCGAGCCTCGTCACGGGCCGCCTTGGCATCGTCCTCGGTCTCGAAGCCGCCCACCCACTTGGGCTTGCTCTCGCCGGTCTCGGGGTCCTTGACGCGGACCACGTACGACCAGGTGTTGCCGCGCTTCATGACACCGTCGCGGAGCTGGGGCTTGCTCTTCTTACCCTTCCCCTCGCTCTTACGCGATCACATCCCACCGAACCGCATCTACCGCCTGACCAGGACGTGATCCTCCCGACCTGGCACACGCCGTTGACTCGTAATGAAGTGCTCTCGTCGTGCTGAGCCGCTCGTTCGGCGGGCCCGTATAGGTGATCTCATGCGGGTGAGTCGTTCCCTATGGGGACGTGGAGGCAGTCGCTACATGGGTGATGTTGCGATGTCGCCACCGATGGGGACCGTGGCGAGAGCGTCGGCCAAGTGGGGCAGGGATGAGACGACGACCGAGCCATCGATGTTGGCCATGTGCTTGCGGCTTTCACGCAAGCCGGCAACGCCGATCGCCTGGGTGCCGATGTCCGCCGCGATCATCATCGCCTGGACGGAGGCGCCGACCACCGTACATTCGGCGGGGTTCATGGCCAGCGCCTTCCTCGCCCGGCGTACGAGGGCGGTTCCCATCGGTCTACTCGAAGGACGGTGGTGTCGGTACCCGACGACCGGTCCCACCAACTGCCGCAGTTCGTGCCGGTCCAGGTAGGACTCGATAGTGGCGGAGTAGCGGCTGCCCACCACAGCGACGCTTCTGCCGCCGGCTTGGCAGGCCAGCAGAACCTGGCGTACCCCGGGCGCGGGAACGGCCGTCGTGACCGCGGCCGTCTCGGCCGCGCGCAGGATGTCCTCCGCTTCGTCACTGTGGGCGGCGCTGACCTGGTGGGCATAGGCCACCATCCACAGCGGATCGGCGGTCACATGGAAAGCGACACCGGTCAAAAGCGATATCGGGGGGCTTGGGGCTGGGAGCCGCGCGTGGATGTCGTCGGCGATCGCCGACGTATCCACACCGGCGAACAGGTCGCAGATTACGCCGTCGAAAACAAACAGCATGGCGCGGGTGCGTTCCAGGACGCGCGCGACATGGGAACGTACTCGCGTGGCCGGCAAGCAGGAGCCTCCTGGTCATGATGTCGTGGCTGTCCTGGTGCGGCGCCGTACGAATCGGGTCTTCTTCCTGATGGTGGAAGGTATCAACATGAAGCTGGATGCTTGCCACTCACATCACGGTCCGGGTCGTCGCTACCGCGGCTGTTCCCTGGAAGGAAGGTGCCCCGCGATGATCACGATCGAGGTGACAGCAGCGCTGACAGCAACGTCCCCACACACAGGCTCACTTCGGCTACCGTCCACCACTCTCTGACCACGGTCTCCGCTACCCGACCAGGGCGATCGGTCCGCCTGAAAAGCGGAAGGTCGGCGGTTCGACCCCGCCCCTGACCACAGCAGCTGAGCAGGGAAGACGCCCCGAACGATCATCGTTCGGGGCTTTTTGGTTCTCTTTGACGACAACGTGTCCATGGACACTGTGCGACTGATCTCTTTGTCGGTATCAACCGGTAGCGTCCTTCGTACTTCAGGGCAGGTGCGCCGTCGGCTGAGAGGAAGAGTCGTGGGCAGTTCAGCGTGGGACTACTGCACCCCGTATCAACAGGACTTGTCGGCTGCGCTTGCGGCTGCTCACGAACGCGCCTTTGGGGAACGCGACTACTTCTGGCTTTACGACGGGCGCTGGGGAAGCCCTGAGCGGCCTCGGCCTTCCATGGTGGAGGAGCTATGGCAGGACGAGGGCGTGCGGCATTCGTTCACCCATTCGGTGCTGGACGTCTTCGAGATCCTGGGCGAGAGCAAAGAGCCCAGGGTTTGCGCAGCCAGGCCACTCACCTGGGAGGAGACAACCAGATTGTTCAGCACATCGCAGCCGACGCGTGTCGACTTTGACAGAGCGCATGATGAGGTGCACGGCGTGATTGAGGAGCGTGGCCGCGCTTGTTGCACTGTCTTGTATGACAAGCAGCAGCGACCGAGTGAGATCGCGTTCTGGAGGGTTACCGGGGATTGACCGAGCGGGAAAGGGGAACGCCTCGGAGCATTATGCCCGAGGCGTTTCGATCGAGATCTCTATCAGCCGAGAGCGTCCCTGAGCCTGCCGAGGGCTGCGCGCTTGTCGCCGAGGGAGGCGTGTGCGTAGATCGTCATGGTCACCTCGATGTCGGAGTGTTCGACGATCTCCCGGACGATGTGCGGAGGCACATCCAGGTCGAGGAGCAAGCTGACGTAGGTGTGGCGGAGGTCGTGAAGCCGCACGTTCTCCAGTCCGGCCGCGGTGCGGATCTCTCCCCAGCTTCGCCGTAGATTGTCCGGCTCCCTCGACATTCCGCTCTACATCACTCGGTAGTGCCACGCAGCCCCTTTCACTTCGGTTGCGTGACTTCCTGCCGGCACAGACCCGCGAGTCCCCCTACGAACAGGGCGTGTCGCGCTCCGTAGTCCGGTCAACGGGGCATGGCAGTCTGGGCATGCTCACCCCGATACAGTTCGAGAACGCGGCCACTGTGGCATGACATCCAAAAACGCGACTCCACCGAACGCGGGACACACCACGGCCTCCATCAAACCCGGCGCGGTTCAATTGGCGAACCAGCGGCGGGCCTACAATCCGACAACCCCTCACCATACCGTCGCAGCTCTACGTGTCCGAATCTCTCCTTAAGCGATCAGGATGCGCCATCTTTGCGGGTACGCCTTCCGACCGAACGCATGTTGAGTAGTTTGGGATATGAGATGAGCGAAAACAGTACTCGTGACACGGTGGCAGTTGTCGCGCTGATTGGTGTCATATTTGCAGGGCTGAGCGCCTTCACTGACGTCGACACCTACATCAGGTGCAGAATCTTCTCCTGCGAAGAGGAAGCCGCCGCGACGCCCACCCTGCCCCCGAAGGGCGGGACACCCAGCACGCCCACTCCCGGCACGACGACCGAGCAGCCCCGCTCGGAGAACTCGGCACCGCCGACCCGACTTGGGCCGCCGACCGCAGTACTCGAACCCAGCACAGCAGCTCCAGGCTCGAGGATCACAGTCTCCGGCAGCGGCTTCTTCGCGGGTGAGCGGGTGCGGATCATCATCGAGAACGACAACGGGATCGTGACCACCGAACTCGTGGACGTCACCACCTCGTCCAACGGCACCTTCACGAGCGAGGTCGTTCTCCCCGCCGCCAGTGACGTATGGACGCCAGGCGAAACAGCGAAGATCGCTCTACATGGGCTAACCAGCCAGAAGTGGGCGGACACCCCGCTCAGGTTTACCCAGTAGTGGCGACCCGGCGAGCAGTGCCGAGCCCCGGCGTCACGGAGGGGAGTGTAAGAGCTGCTAACACAATGAGCTGAGACGGCGCCAGCAGATCAATGCGCAGCAGGCCAGGCGGAGAATGGGTGGGCGCCCTCTCCAGGAGACGACGGCGAAGGGGTGAGTTGCTTCACCAAATCCGTCGGCGGGAGAGGGGCTGAAGTCTCGGTGCGGTTCCTGGACGAGCTGGGGGAGGAGTACGGCGATGACTACGACGTGGACGTGACCTCTTCCCTGGACGGAGGAGGCTGGTGTTGACACCTGGATGCTCTGAACGCTTCGAGCCTCATCACCGACTGCGAGTTGCGGGGCTGACGACAACGGTGACGACAACGTCGGCCACCACAGACACACGGCGGCAGCCGTCCACAGCCCTCTGACCTCGTGTCCGTTGAGCGGAGCAGCACAGTTGGTCCGCCTGAAAAGCGGACGGTCGTGTCGGCTTTCTGCTTCCGTCGGCCGGGCAAGATCAGTCTCCATGAACCGGGTTGGTACTTCACCGTAGGATGCCCCGATGATCAACGCTGATGACCTCACATACGAGATGGCCTTCTCTCGTGTGGACAGGGTGATCGACGAGTTCTGCACCAAGCTCGGCGGCCGGCCGACCTGGTTGGAGGAGCCGCGGTGGCCGCTCTGCGCACGGCACGAGCGTCCAATGGGGTTCATCGGACAGTTCAGACTCCCCGGTAGGTCGATCCGGATGGCCTACCTCTTCACAGCAACACCGCTTTACAGGATTACCCTCCACCGACCCGCAACCACCATCTGAGCAGGGTGAGACGCCGTTGACGAGGCATTTGCCCTTGCCTACGGGATCTGGTGGTCAGGTGTCGTACAAGCCGTCCCAGGGTTCGTAGAAGCCGAGGTTGTCCGGGTGGAGCTCGACGTGTTCGGTGCCTTCGAAGGTCTCGATGACGAGGCCGAAGAGCACGCCGTCGACTTCGTGGCGGAAGGGCCGGATGGCGATGTCGTCGAAGCGGAGGCCGGGGAGGGCGTCGAGCCATTGCTTCAGTCGCTCCTGCGCGGCGTCGACGGCCGTTCGGTGGTTGTCGTCGGTTCCGGTGCGCTCGATGCGGGAGTCGAGGTGGTGGCCGGCGGCATCGAAGGTGTGCAGGACGGCGTGCCAGCGTTTGTGTGCGGGCCAGTCGTCGGTGTGGGTGTAGCCCTCGGGGAAGGCGGCGACGACGGAGCCGAGGAACTGCCCGCCCTCCCAGTGCCCGATGGTGTCGGTGTGGTAGTCGGGTTCGTAGCTGATGGGGATGATCTCGGGGACTGCCATGCGCGGGAGAGTAGCGATCGGGTACGACAATGCCCCTGCACTGCACGTGATCTTGCTAACGGAAGTGCTGGCACCGTCCCTGGGTGCGAGTGGACACCCACAGAAGATGATCAAGTGTGAGGCGTCTCTGGGCAGGTCTTTCCGGCGCCGGTAGACGTCAGTAGACGTTCTCGAACTGGCTGCGGATCAGAAGGTTAGGGGTTCGAGTCCTCTCGGCCGCGCAAGGCGAAAGCCCAGCTCACCATCCGGTGAGCTGGGCTTTTTCGTGTCTGTGATCGACTGTGGTGTCCGGCTGTTGTCCGTTGGCTCCGGTTGATCGTGCCGAATACGTGCCGAAGTTCGGCCACTGGTGCGAGGCCGTCCGTTGGGGGCCTACCCGGCTCCGCCAGTAGGCCAAGTCATGCCGGGTGGTGAGGGGCAGGCGCTGGAGGAGGCCGCTGAAGAGGAAACAATCGTGTAGCCGTGGGCGACCGGATTGGGGCGGCGGCTCGCGCGCCGGCCGCCGTACAACTCGCCCGCCTGGGCGCGGACGTCCTGGAGGCACCGGTGTGCGGACGTCCTGGAGGCACCGGTGTGCGGACGTCCCGGCTTGTGGTTGCGGCGTGCGGCGGATGCGGCCGCCGACGTCACGTTCGCAGTCAGGCCGCCGGCCGTCGCCACTTCGACACGTCCTGGTCCGCCGGGTGGGGCTGTACGAGCACCGGGGTGTCCGAAACCACCACGACGGAGTACGGCAGGCTCGGAGGCGGGGCGTCGGAATCGACCAGGTCCTCCAGGGTTGGAGACTGTGTACGCTGCGCGGGAACGATCAGGCGGAACGGCCCCAGCGGCTGCCCGCCCTCGGCGCAGAACGTCAGCTCGACGTGGGCGATGCCGGAGCCGGTGTTGAACAGGCTGAGCTGGTCACCGGGCATGCACCCGTCGATGATCGCCATCTTCCAGTTTCCCACCATGGTGTTCATGTGCGATTCCCGTCTGCTGCTGCGGCAGTCGTCCCGCTACCCCGACAAGACGGGACCTATCGCGGAGTCACGCCCGTCGTGTCCGCCGGGGTGGCCGGCCTCAAGCGGATCACGTCCGGCGCGAATCGGCCGCGCACCTTCAGGCCCCACCGGTCGGCACCGCCGCCCTGTCGCATACGAGTACACCCCTGGTCTGTCGCGCACGAGTACACCCCTGGCCTGTGGAAACTGTGTCTCTCGCAGGTCAGGGGCAGTACGGCAGTGGAAGCGAGATTCGCGCATTCGATGCGAACGCCTCACCCACGGTCCATGGTCAGGGCGCCCGGCGCAACCGCCACCCAGTCCCCGAGAGGAGTAACACCCCAGGTCACGGACCTCCGGATGACGGATTCAACATCCGCCAAGACCGTACAGCCCGTGCGCCGGGGGTCAGGAGAGATCTGTCCGCTTGGCGGACTCCGCCGCGAGCAGCGCCGCGCCCAGTTGCACGGCGACCAGGGAGCGGAGCGGGATCGGCGTGCCCTCCGCCTCAGCTTCGGCCTCGGCGAACCACTCCTCGAAGCGCGCGCCGAGCCGGGCCCGTTCGGCGCGGATGGCGGGCGTCTGGTTGCCCGCGCCGAGCTCGGCGTCCAGCATGCGCAGGTAGGTGCCGCAGTACCGCAACCGCATGATGTGCACGAGCTGCCGGTTGCCGACCACCTCGGCCACGGTGGCGGGCCGGTCGGTGCCGGGGAAGCTCTCCCACTCGCCGATGAACTCGTCGTGGGAGCCGACGAAGTCCTCCAGGGCGCAGCGGAAGGGGGAGTGGACGGTCAGATCGGCTCTGACGGAGGCGAGGGATTGCGCCAGTTCGGCGATCAGGGCGCGTTGCGCGGCCAGGCCGGCCTGGATCGAGTCTCCGTACTGCTGGTCGGTGGGGGTCTGGTCGGAGACGCGGTGGTCGGCCCAGTAGGGCAGTTCGGTGACCAGGTGCAGGGCGTCGAAACGGTCGGCGTAGTCGACGCTGCCGCCGCCGGTGCCGTAGGTGGCGGCGATCTTGGCGCCCCGCGGGGTCATGTAGGCGGCCGGGCCGATCGGGACGGCGCTCGGCACCTCCGGCGGCCCCATGTGCAGGGGCAGGCCCTCGGCGGTGGCGATGGCGGCCAGACGGGCGGCGAGCGCGGGGTCGTCCTTGCTGAGGTAGTAGAAGGCGCCCTGGAGTTCGCCGTTGTGCAGGGAGTAGACGAAGGCGGGCTTGACCTCGTCCATCAGCCGCATCAGCGCCTCGGTCTCCGGCAGGGTGCGGTCGAAGAAGTAGTCCTCGCCGGTCAGCGGGAAGGTCCATTCGACCTGGTCGGCCTCGGCGGGACGGTAGAAGTGCTCGGCGTAGGCGCGGCGGTCGCTCGGCCGGGTGTACCAGCCCTCGTTGAGGCGGGCGCCGTCGGGGTCGACGCACGGGATGAGGTGCCAGCGGTAGCCGAAGTCCTCGCGCAGCGCGGTGTCTTCGACGAGCTGGCGCAGCAGCGTGCTGACGGTGAGCGCGCCGATGGGCTCGTTGGGGTGGGGCCCGCCGATGATCACGGCGTCGTGGGGGCCGGAGCCGATGGTGGCCACGCGCAGCGGCTCGCCCAGGCGCGAGGTGCCGATGCGGCGCAGCCGTACCAGGTCGGGGTGGGCGGCGGCGAGGTCGTCGAGCTCGGCGTGCATCTGGTCCACGGTGGGGAACGCGGTGTAGTCGGGCACGCGGCTCATGTAGGGGGCGACGTCCATCTGAAAGCCTCCTGATAATCTGGATTATTCTAGTAAAGCAGATTATCTTTGCGGCATGCAGGAGATGTCATGCGGCTGAACAGAGCGGAAAGCAAGGCGGCCAACAAGCGCGCGCTGATCGAGGCCGCGCGCGAGATCGTCGGCAGGGACGGATCGAAGGCCAAGCTGGAGGACATCGCCGAGCTGGCCGGCCTGACCACCGGCGCGGTCTACTCGCTGTTCGGCGGCAAGAACGGGCTGATCGTCGCCATGTTCGACGACTACACCGGGCCGCTCGACCTGCGCCCGGGCGAGGCCGGCGGGTTCGGCGCGCGGCTGGAGGAGGTCGTGGCCGAGATCGCCCGCCGCTTCCTGCGCATGTCGGCCGACCCGCAGGCCGCCGGCACGCTCCTGTTCGAGACGCGCGTGCTCGACCTCGTGCTCAACGACCCGGACCTGCTCGGCAGGCTCAACGCCTCGATCAGGTCGACCGAGGCCGACCTCGCCGCACTGTTCAATGGCTGTGAGCACGACGGCGCCGCCGTCACGGGCGAGCAGGCGCTGCGCCTGGCCCGCGCGTTGAAGGCCGTGCTGTCCGGGCTCGGCCAAGGCGTCGTGCTCGGCGCCCACGAGGCAGACGAGGAGTTCTTCGTCGATACAGCCCTGGCACTGATCACGCCGAGGGTGCTCGGCCCGGCCTAGATCACGGCCGGAGGTTCGGGGGACCACGCGGCCGTACGTCACCCCACCCCGAAAGGCAGAACCATGTCCAGATCCGGCTTCGGCATCATCGGCGCGCCAGTGTTGTTCATCGGCGTCCTCCAGGCGATGGAGATGACGCTCTCGCCCGCGCTCCCGCTCATCCAGCGGGACCTGGCGGCCTCGCCGGGCGCGCTCGCCTGGATCTTCACCGGCTCGCTGATCAGCTCGGCGATCAGCACCCCGATCGTCGGCCGTCTGGCCGACATCTACGACAAGCGGCGCCTGCTCCTCGCGCTGATGGCGGTCAGCGGCGCCGGGATCCTGCTCGCCGCCCTGGCCCCCAACGTCACCCTTCTGATCGCGGGCATGGCGATCGAGGGCGTCTGGCTGGGCGTGCTGCCGCTGACCGTGGGGCTGTTCCGCGACACCCTCCCCGCCGAACGCGCCGCCACCGGCAACGGCCTGGTCATCGGCGTCGCCGCCCTGGCCAGCGCGCTCGGTCTCATCCTCGCCGGTCCGATCAGCGCGGCCCTCGGCTACCGGTGGCTGTTCCTGCTGGCCGTGGCCGGAGCGGCGGTGGCCTGCCTCTGGGCCTGGTACGCGGTGCCGGCCACCCCGCGCGCGGCCGGCGGGCGCGTCGACTGGCCGGGCGGCCTGCTGCTGGGTGGCGGCCTCGCCCTGCTCATGCTGGGCCTGACTGCCGCCTCCTCCTGGGGCTGGACGGCCCCCGCCACCCTCGCCCTGTTCGCCGCCGCCGTGCTGACGCTGGGCCCGTGGGCGGTCATCGAGCTGCGCGCCGCCGACCCGCTCGTCGATCTGCGGCTGCTGGCCGGGCGTACCCCGGCAGGGGTGACGACCATGGGGATCGTGTTCGGCTTCGCCTCCTTCGGCCTCGTGGTCGCCCTGCCGATGATGCTGGCCGCGCCCGTCGAGACCGGCTACGGCCTGGGCGCCGACGCCCTGTGGATCGGGATCTACATGTTCCCGATGGGCGTCGCGGGCACCCTGGTCGCGCCGCTGGTCGGGCCGATGACCAGGCTGCTCGGACGGCGTGCCGTGCTGGTGCTCGGCAGCGCGCTCGTCTGCGGCGGCACCGCCGTGCTCGCCCTGTGGCACTCCTCCCCGTGGCAGATCGTGGCCGGGGTGACCGTCATGGGGCTGGGCGGTTCGATCGGCCTCACCGCCGGGCTCAACGCCGTGGCCGCCGACGTGCCCGGCGACCGCGCGGCCGGGGTCAGCGGCGTGGTGTTCGTCGCCAAGAGCGTCGGCGGCACGTTCGGGGCCCAGCTCGGCGCCATGGTGCTGGCGTCCGGCGCGGTGGCGGGAGTGCCGACCGAGCGCGGCTTCGTCGACACCTACCTGCTGTCCGCGGCGCTCGGCCTGCTCGCCGTCGGCGCCGCTTTCGTGATCCCCGCCGCTGTGCGGGACGCCCAAGACGAGGGCGGAGCCTTGGCCTCGGCGACAAGACCCGCCGTGCACCCGAGTGAAATCCTGTGACGATGGCAAAGGTTTACATCTCCATCGACATGGAGGGCGTGGCGGGCATCGCCACCATGGACCAGGTCGTCCGCGGCGGCCACGGGTATCCGCGATCGCAACGGCTGATGACCGCCGAGGCCAACGCCGCCATCGACGGCGCGTTCGCGGCCGGAGCCGACAGCGTCCTGGTCAACGACAGCCACGGCACCATGGACAACCTTCTGCACGAGGAGCTCGATCCGCGCGCCCGGCTGATCTTCGGAACTCCCAAGCTGGACTGCATGGCCGAGGGCATCTCGGCCGAGCACGACGTGGCCCTGTTCCTCGGCTACCATGCCGCCGCCGGCTCGCCCGGCGTGCTCGCCCACACCTACTCCTCGCACTTCCTCGGGGTGCGGCTCAACGGCCGGCCGGTGTCGGAGGCCGAGGTCAACGCGCTGCAGGCCGCCGTGGTCGGCGTCCCGGTGGGGTTGCTGACCGGCGACGACGTCATCTGCGGCGTCGCGGAGAAGGCCTTCCCCGGCGTGCGGACGGTCGCGGTCAAGGTCGCGCACGGGCACACCGCCGCCGACAGCCTCTCGCCGGCCGAGGCCAGGCGTCTGATCCGGGAGGCGGCGGCGGAGACCGTACGCGGGGCCGCAGAGCTGGCACCGCTCCAGTTGCCCGAGGTGCTCGAGCTCGAGATCGACATGCCGAGCACGCCCGCGGCCGAGCTGGGGGCGCAGATCCCGGGCGTGCGCAGGATCGCCGACAGGACGCTCGCCGCCACCTTCGCCACGCCCACGGAGGTACTGGGCTGCGTGACGGTCTGCTACCACCTCGCCGCCGACGCCATGATCAGCCGGATGGCCCTGTACGGCCGCCGCTAGCCGTCCCGCCGGCCCGTACACCAACCGGACAGATCACAGGTTTGCCGCTCGAGCCGGAGGGTTCGCGCGCAGGGATCCAGATGCAGGGAAATATGAATCTTGAGCAGGTAGAACACGCCATCGCCGCCCTCCCCGGCGTCCGCCAGGACACCCCGGGTCTGGCGGTCGGCGTCTACGCCGAGGACAAGGCGCTGCACACCTCGGCCAAGGGCGTGGCCACCGTCGAGTTCGGCGTTCCGATCGACTCCCGTACCCGCTTCGACATCGCCTCCATCAGCAAGCAGTTCACCGCCGCGTGCCTGCTGCTGCTGGCCAGGGACGGCAAGCTGAGCCTGTCGGACGACGTCAGGACGCACATCCCCGAGCTGCGGCTCAACGTGCCCGTCACGATCGACCAGTGCCTGCGGCACACCGGCGGCCTGCCGGAGTGGTACGCCCTGCAGGCCGTCACCGGCGTCCCGCTCCAGGTGCTGGACGAGGAGCGGCTGATGAAGATCGTGACGGGCGTCCGCCGGACCATGTTCGAGCCGGGCACCGAGTTCTCCTACTCCAACACCGGCTACATCCTGGCCGCCGTCGTGGTCAGGCGGGTCAGCGGCCGGTCGCTGGCGGAGTTCGCCCGCGACCGGCTGTTCGGTCCGCTCGGCATGGACGACACCGTCTTCCGCGACGACGCCTCCGTCCCGTTGCCCCGTATGGCCTTCGGCTACACCGGCGCCGGCACCAGGGCCGACACCGAGGAGAGCGCGGTCGGCGACGGCGGCGTGGTGACCAGCGTCGCCGACCTCGCCCCGTGGTTCGGCTTCCTGGCCGACGGCCGGGTGCTGGGCGCCGACCTGCGCGAGGCGCTGCTGGAGCGGACCGTGCTCGCCGACGGCACCGTCCTGCGGTACGCGCGCGGGATCTGCCACCTGACGGTCGGGGAGCTGAGCGGGTACGGCCACGCGGGAGGCATGCACGGCTATGTCGGGAACCTGCTGTACCTGCCGGAGCCCGGCCTCGGCGTGGCCGTGCTGACCAACCAGAGCGGGCTGGATCCGGTCGGCATCAGCATGCGCCTGGCCCGCGCCCTCACCGGCCAGGCCCCGGCGGCCCGGCCCACTCTCGTCGGCCCGGTCACGGGTGAGGCGGGCAGGACCGCGCTGCTCGGGCACTGGCGTGATCCGGCGAGCGAGGCCATGCTCACGCTCGAACCCGCGGAGGAGGGCAGAATCTCCCTGACCGGCTCCGCCACCGCCGTGCTCGCGCTCGGCGACGACGGCCGCTGGCACGGACAGGAAGACGCCGAAGGAGCCTGGCTCGCGCTGGAGGGCGGGCGGCTGCTGCTGGGTGACGACGGGTCGATCCGGTGGCCGGCCTCCTTCACCCCGTGCGACCCGCCGGGCGAGGGCCCCGCGCCGGAGGGAGCCTGGCTCAACGACGAGCTCGGCGTGCTCGCCGTACTCCGGAAACAGGTGTTGCGCGTCGGACTCACGCTTGAAGTCCCCGTCACACCCGCGCCCGCGGGAACGTGGCGGGCGGGTCCCTTCACCTTCTGCCTCGACCAGGACGGCGATCTGCTGCTCAGCGGCTCCGGCCTGCGTGCGATGCGCTTCGCCGCGCGGCCCGAGAGCACCGCGGCCGTCGGCGTCCCCCCTGGCCTGGTCTAATACGGTGTCGGCCTGCGGCACGAGCCGGGGCGCGCAGAGTTCGGCTGTCGGGTCGGTGAACGCGGGAGGCCGGGCTGCCGGCGTCCGACTGTCCCCCCGCGTCCGCCAGGTCCGCCCACCAGGACCGTGGTGCTGTTCGAGGGCGCGGTCGTCGAGCAGAGAACCACCTCGGCGGTGCTGCACACCCCCGCCCACGACTGCACCGGACGCCTGGTGGCCCCGCCCCCGGAAAAGCCCGCGAACTTCGTACTGACTGACGAGGTGGACAGTGTTCGGCTTAGGAAAGGCTCACCCCATGCACGACCTCATCCTGCGCGGCGGCACCCACGACGAGCCCGGCCTGCGGCCGGCGGGTGTCACCAACATGTTCCTGGGCAGCCGCATGGTGATCGACGACGGCGAGTTCACCGGCGGCGGGCACGGACGCCTCCTTCGCCGAGGCGACGCTTGCCGCCGGCTGCGGGGAGCCGCATGAGTGCACGGGGCCGGGTGACGCTCGGCGTGCTGCTCGACAGCCTCGGCACGGAGGTGGTGACCGCGCTGTGCCTGCCGTCCGGTCGCCAGGCCATGGCCGGCGCGCCCGTCATCTACGGCTCCGACGAGCCGATGACCGCCTTCGACGGAGCGCTGCTGCTGGTCACCGGCAGACCGGAACCGTCCCTGCTGGAACACGCGGCCGAGGCGGGTGCCACCGCGGTCGTGGTGCGGGCCGGGCTCGGCAACGCCACCGCGCTGACCGAGGCGGCAGCGGGAGCGGGCGTGGCGCTGCTGGCCGCCGCGCCCGGCCTGTCGTGGGGCCAGCTCTACGCGCTGGTCGACGCCCTGCTCGCGCTCGTCGCCCCTACGTCCGACCTGGGCGACGGCGCCCAGGTAGGAGACCTGTTCGCGCTGGCCAACCAGGTCGCCGCCCGGGTCGGAGGTGCCGTGGCCATCGAGGACCTGGCCATGCGCGTGCTCGCCTACTCCACGATCGGCGGCCAGCGCATCGACGAACTGCGTAGGGAGGGCATCCTCGGCAGGCGCGTCCCCGAGCACCCGACGAACGCCGAGGAGTACGCCGCCATCCTGCGCTGCGAGGAGGCCGTCTGGAGCTTCGAGCCACGCGAGTACCTGCCGAGGCTGGCGATCGCGGTACGCGCCAGGGGCGAGGCCCTCGGCACGATCTGGGCCATCCAGGCCGACGAGCCGCTCGCGCCCGACGCCGCCGCCGTGCTCGCCGAAGCGGCCAGGACCGCCGCCCCGCACCTGGCACGCATCAGCCTGGCCGCCGACAAAGCCCGCAGGACCAGGGACGAATGGCTGGGCCGGCTGCTGCGGGGCGTCGGTCCCGCCGGCGAGCTTGCCACCTCCTTCGGCCTGCACCCGGAGGAACCGGTCGCGGTCGTGGTGGTCGGCACCTGGGAGGTCGGGAGACGTGCCGACGTTTTCGCCACCACGCACGCCGGAGACCTCCTGCGCACCGCCTGCGCCGCCTACCGGATCAGGGCCGCCGTCGGCGCGGTCGACGGCAGGACCTACGCCGTCGTGGCCGCCGGGGCCGGCACGCCGCTGCTGCGGCGCATCATCGCCGACATCCTCGGCCAGCTCACCGACCGTCTCGGCGGCCGCTGGCGGGCCGGCGTCGGCAGGACCGTGGCCTCGGTCGCGCAGGTCCCCGCCAGCGCCCGGCAGGCCGACGAGGCGCTGCGCGCGATGTGCGGGCCGACCGCAGGCGGCGAGGTGGGCTTGCACGAGGAGCTGGCGGCAGCGCTGTTCCTGCTGGACGTGGCGGCGTCGATGCGGACCGGCCCGGCGCTGCTGGGCGAGCCGCTGTCGCTGGTGGCCGGGCACGACGCCAGGCACGGCACCGACTACGTCCACAGCCTGCGCGTCTGGCTGGCCGCCCACTACGACGTGCGCAGGGCGGCCGAGACGCTGTCGCTGCACCCCAACACGCTCAGGTACCGGCTGAGCCGCATCGGCGAGCTGGTCCCGCTCGACGACCCCGACGTCAGGCTCGTCCTGGGCCTCCAGCTGCGGCTGGGCGAGGTATGGGCGTCCGGCACAAACAGCGGCGAGTGAAGTTCGGCTTGCACGCCAACGCCCCGGCGGCGGCCCGCTGGAATGCTGGCGCGCATGGTCGAACTCCGCATCCTCCACGACACCTCCCAGTTCCAGGCCGCCGACCGGCTGCTACGCCGCGTCTGGAACATCAGGGCGGGCGACGACCCGCCGCTGACCGTCGACCTCATGTGCGCCTTTGACCACACCGGCGGCTACGTCGGCGGCGCCTTCCTCGACGGCGAGCTCGTCGCCGCCGGCTCCGGGTTCCTGGCCGAGGGCGGCAGCCTGCACTCCCACGTGGTGGGCGTGGCGCCCGAGGCGCGCGGCCGAGGGATCGGTCAGGCGATCAAGGCGCACCAGCGCCGGTGGGCTGCCGAGCGCGGTCTGAACTTCATCTCCTGGACCTTCGACCCGCTCGTGCGTCGCAACGCCTTCTTCAACCTCGCCAGGCTGGGCGCGCGGGCCGAGCGGTACGTGCCCGACTTCTACGGGCCGATGAACGACGGCATCAACGGCGCGGACGCCTCCGACCGGCTGTTCGCGCACTGGCCGGTGAACCCGGGCCCGGCCCCGGCTTCACCGGCGTGCGGAAGCGGGGCGGCCGTGGTGATCCTCGACGAGACCGGGTCGGCGCACGAGCCGGGCGGCGCCGCCGTACTGCGCTGCGCCACCCCCGCCGACGTGGAGCGGCTGCGGCGCGAAAACCCCGGGGAAGCCGCGAGGTGGCGCGCGGCCCAGCGGGCCGCGCTGGGCGGCGCGCTCGCCGCCGGTTACCGGATCACCGCCTTCACCAGGGACGGCTGGTACGTGCTGGAGCGTGCGGCATGAGGATCGTCGAAGCCGAGCTGCGCACGGTCGCGCTGCCGCTGCTCACACCGTTCCGCACCTCGCTCGGCACGCAGACCGTGCGCAGGGCGCTGCTGGTGCGCGTGCGCGGCTCCGAGGGGGAGGAAGGCTGGGGCGAGTGCGTGGCCGATGACGAGCCCACCTACAGCCCGGAGTACCTGGAGGGGGCGGCCGACATCATCCGCCGCTTCCTTCTGCCGAGCCTGTTCGCCGTACCCGACCTCGATCCGGCCGGCGTGGTGCCCGCGCTGGCGCACCTGCGCGGGCATCCGATGGCCAAGGCCGCCGTCGAGATGGCCGTCCTGGACGCCGTACTCAAGGCACGCGGCCTCTCCCTCGCCGCCTATCTGGGAGGGGTACGGCGCAGCGTCCGCGTGGGCGTGTCGGTGGGCATCGCCACCACCCTCGACGCCTTGCTCGACACCGTCGACCGGCACGTCAGCGCCGGCTACGCCCGGATCAAGCTCAAGATTGAGCCCGGCTGGGACCTGGAGCCGGTGAGGCTGGTCCGCGAGACGTTCGGCGCCGAGCTCATGCTGACCGCCGACGCCAACACCGCCTACGCCCCCGCCGACGCCCGCCACCTGGCCCGCCTCGACGCCTACGGCCTGACGCTGCTGGAGCAGCCCTTCGCCCCGGACGACCTGCACGGGCACGCCCAGCTCGCCGCCCGGATGGAGACGCCGATCTGCCTGGACGAGTCGATCACCTCGGCCCGCGCCGCCGTCGCCGCGATCAGAGCGCGCGCCTGCTCCATCATCAACATCAAGCCCGGCAGGGTCGGCGGCTACCTGGAAGCCCGCCGCATCCACGACCTGGCCCAGGCGGGCGACGTGCCGGTCTGGTGCGGCGGCATGCTGGAGACCGGGCTGGGCCGGATGGCGAACCTGGCGCTGGCCAGCCTGCCCGGCTTCACACTGCCGGGCGACATCTCGGCGACCGCCCGCTACTACGAGCGCGACATCACCGCCCCGGTCGAGCTGGAGGGCGACTCCATCGCGGTGCCCGAGGGCCCCGGGATCGGCGTCGCGCCGGACCCGGACGCCCTGGAGATGTTCACCGTCGACCGGCCCGTGCGTGTCACGTGACCGGTCTCACGTGACCTGCCAGGCCCGGTGGCCGCTGGGGGTCTTCCGGCCCGCGTAGGCGGGGACACTGCTGTAGAGCCCCGGCCCGTCCGCGCAGACCGCGTCCGTGTCGCCGGGGCCGGAGGTGGTGCCGGAGCCGAGCAGCCGGGTAGAGGTGGTGCCGAAGCCGAGCAGCCGGGTAGGGGTGCCGGGCCGTCCGGGCCCCTCCGCCCCTGCCGGCCGCCGGTTTGTCGGCGGCCGGCCTGCTCCGCTGCGCCTTCAGGGCTCTGCCCCTTCCGTCGTCGAGGCTGACGACGCGTTTGCGGCCGCTCTTGGTGATCCCCTCGACGCGCTCGCCGTCGATGAAGGCGGCCGAGCCGGTGATGGCTCGCGCAGGAGACCGGGGCGCTCGCCACGCCGCGCAAGGACGCGATGATCAGCACCCGCGGGACCGCGGCGCCCCTGGTGACCGCTGCTGATGAGAGTGGGCACCGGCCGCAACGCGTCGGCCGGTGCCGCCAGTGACATGGCGGGGAAACGCTCGAAGAGCTGACGCAGGGCTTCTGTGATTTCGAGGCGGGCCAGGGGAGCGTCGAGGCAGAAGTGCACACCGTAGCCGAGCGCCAGGTGATCCTTGACCTTGCGGGTGACGTCGAAGGTGTCGGCGTCCGGCCCGTGCCAGTCCGGGTGACGGGCGGGGAGATCGACCGGGAGTGGATGGACGGGGCCCACACCCGCTACGTGATCCGGGGTCAGCGCAACGGCTGAGGACAGGCAACCCGCTCCGGCGGAAAGCCCCTGGACGGGCACGCCGCCTCAGGGGCTTTTCAGTGTCCTGATCTGACTTTTCAGTGTCCTGATCTGATGAGTCGGCCATCGAGCTGCCGGCGGCGCAGGGCTCACCGCCTGTTCTTCCCGACCGTTTCGACTTCACGGTCGCGTCTCACCAGCCCGCTCTGCCGTCTGTCGGTATTGGCCTTGAGGGCCACATGCGGAATCTATTCGGATTTCCTGACATAGTTGCCTCATGTTCCGCGTCCTTCTCGCTTTTGCTGCGATGACGATCCTCCTGTTCGGCACCTCGGCCGCCGAGGCGGACCGATTCCCGGAAATCCTCGCGCCCCCGGTTGGTCCTTGGCCGGAAGGAGGAAAGTTCACCATCCGCCTGTGCGCCAAGGGTGACGATTTTGGGAGCTGTGGAGGCAAGGAAACGACTCCGGTGCAGAGGCGCGCGATCGATCAGGTCCTACGGCAGATGCCCCAGATCAAGGACCTCCACTACAAGAGCAAACAGGAGGAGCTGGACGAGATGTTGGAGGCCGTTCCTGACCTGATAGGAGTTATGCAGGAAGAGGATATGGCGGATATATTCAGCGGGAGGCTGCATCGGTGGAGTGGCGCTCCTGGGCTCAATTCGGCCATCAAGGCGCTTCCTGGAATCTCCTTTTTCAAAGTTGTACCCGCCCATTTCTGGGAGGACAAGGCTGATGTGTCCATCGTCCTGTGTAGTAACGCCAGCAAGGCGGAGCCCTGTAAGGGGCGGGGCAAGGCGACAGCCGGCGAGCGGGCGGCGATCGAGGCTCTCCTGAGGGGTATGAAAGGCGTCAGGCGCATCTATTTCGCGGACCAGGCGCACAACATGTGGACGTCCATGCAGGTTGAAGCCTTGGTTTCGCGCATGAGGAACCCTGGCCCCTCAAGCGGGGACGACGATGCCAAGCCAACGTCATTGGATGATTACTACGAGAACTACTATGTCAAACTTGACGACCCGGCGCTCATCCCCTCGATCGTGGACAGGATGAAGGGTCTGCCCGGAACGTTGGAAGGGGTCGAGGTATCTTTTCTGGCCCGGTTTGGTATTTGGTTTGACTGATCGAGAAGTCAGCGCGGGCAGTCTCGAGAAGTCAGCGCGGGCAGCCTGAGGCGGCTTCAGGTTCGCTGTCCGGCCACCATGGACATCCATCGCCTCACCGCTGACAGGCGACCGAGCGGCTTCCGTCCCTTTGCAGCAAGCCGGACAGCTACAGCAAGCCGTACAGCGACACCGTCCTGCCCGATCGCATGCCACCGGCCCGCATCTACCGCCTGGCCGGGGCAAGAGTCCGCCGGCGATCCGGCTCTCGCGGAATTGTCGGCCGGCCTGGCTAGCGTCTGTTCCTCCAAGGGAACGGGCTAATCCGTTATCCCTTGCATGTCTAGATCTGTCTAGATCCTTCGTTGCAGGTGGCAAGAGAGGAATAGCGTGGGATTATCAGGTAGGGCTGGGCGCCGGATCGGGGGGCTGGTGGCTGTTGTCGCCCTGGCGTCCGGTGTCTTCGCCCCGGGAGCGCAGGCCGCCCCGGGCCCGGTTGTCTTCGGTACGGCTTCCGCTTCACCAAAGGCCCATGCCGGCGCCTGCCCGGCGACCGTGACGCTGTCCACCACGATGAGAGTCAAGGCGCCGGTGGCGCTGAAGTACGCATGGATCTTCAGCGACGGAGACAAGAGCAGCGTCAAGACCTACAGGGTCGGTGGCAAGGGCATCAAGACCGTCCGGCTGTCCACGTCGGTCAAGGTCGCCGGCGACGCTCGTGGCTGGGGCGCGGTCCGCCTGGTCAGCCCGGTGAAGAAGACCTCCGGGAAAGCCTCCTTCACCGTCAGTTGCGCCGGTGACCTGGGGAGCACGGGCGACGTGTGGGACAGCGTGACCACATCCGCCCAGGAGTTCGACAGGCCGGACGGCTCGGCCACGCCGCCCCCCGCCGGGCGGGACGACGACGATCCCGCCCAGAACTCGGTGCGGAAGGCCACCATCGTCTTCGACCGGACCACCGCGTCGAAGTGCCCGTTGACCTTCAGGGTCCACGGCTACTTCGAGGGGCTTCCCGCCGGTGCGCAAGCTGTTCAGTACCGCCTCGTCGGCACCCAGGAGTGGAAGACCGTCAACGTGCCGGCCGACCACGGCGCCGTGTTCACCACCGTGCTGGAGACGCTCGACTGGGACTGGGAGACGGGCAAGACCTCGGTACAGATCGAGATCAGGCAGCCGGACGGCCTCACGTCCAACACCCTCTACTACTTCGAGTGCGGTCCGCCGAGCGACAAGGAGGGGTTCGGCGCCACCGCCGAGAAGATCGCGCTGACCGCCGCCGGCGGCCCGCTCGTCGAACTGGTCGCCGACGCCTACCTGGACGCGGTCCAGGCCGTCTCCGGCGCGCAGGTCGCCCTCGTCGGCAGGCACGGGTTCCGCACGGACCTGGACGCGGGTCCGGTCACCTACGAGGAACTGTGGGTCACCCAGCCCGCGGGGCTCGCCGTCGACGTGAACGCGATGACCGGCGCACAGCTCAAGAAGCTGCTGGCGCACCCGAACCCCTCGGGCTGGGTGCTGACCCCCTCGGCCTCGCTCCGCTACACGTTGCAGGGCGGAGTGGTCACCGAGCTCACGCTGAACGGCGCTCCGGTGGCCGACACCCAGGTGGTCAAGATCGCGGCCAACTACATGCTGATGGGCGGCTGGCAGGGCTTCCCGAGATGGGAGGGGAGCACCAACGTCTACCGGGGCGGGCCGGACGACAGGGGAGCGCTGGCGGCCTACATCGCGAAGAACTCGCCGGTCCAGGCGCCGAAGGGGGACCGCGTCACTGTTCGATGAGTGACCCGACCGGCCGGGCGGCATGACGCCGGACAGCCGGGTCGATCGCCGGGCGGGATGCGTTCCGTCCGGCGATTCACCATGAATCGAATCATGTGCACTTGGAGAGGTTGGGTGCGCACGAGTTTTCCCAAGGTGTTTCCGCGGGGATTCAAGGTGTTTCCGCGGGGGTTTCTGGGGCCGGGCCGGATCACGGATCTACCGGTGCGCGGTCAGGTGCGGTAACCGCGGCCCCGGGACATGCATCGGCCGGCCTCGGCGAGCGGATCCCCGAGGAGCCCGGGGCGCGCCGTCTCGTGGGGCCCGTTCTCGCGACCGCCAGGGCGCATCAAGTGTTCTTGGAGTCCATCGGAATGGGCGTGTTCTGCGTGCGGACGTACTCCAGCAGATCGACTTCGTCGATGACCTCGTCGGCGGGCGGGGCGGTGATGACGAGACGGAAT
Source organism: Streptosporangium sp. NPDC048886 (assembly GCF_055586905.1). Classification (NCBI taxonomy): domain Bacteria; kingdom Bacillati; phylum Actinomycetota; class Actinomycetes; order Streptosporangiales; family Streptosporangiaceae; genus Streptosporangium; species Streptosporangium sp. NPDC048886. Next base: position 244,073 of record NZ_JBVJHH010000005.1, on the reverse strand, counting down.
CCCCAGTCGGTGTAGCGCGTGTCGCTCCGCTTGACCAGTGGATCTCTCCCCGCTCCGGTGGTATCAGTGGTGATCAGGCGCTTGGGCAGGCCGTAACGGTCGGTCCAGAGCTGCCAGGAGACCTTCCCCTTGCTCCTGTCGCCGATGGGCCGCCCCGAGGTCCAGCTGATGAGGGCGTCCTTGGAGGTCTTGCTCAGCTCCCTGTAACTCATGGTGCCCCGGTGAAGGGATCCGCCGGAGACGGGCCTGCTCGTCGAGCGCTTCAGCACGGCCTTCATCATGGACGGGTCGTACACGTTGAGCGGCTGCAAGCTGGCGTCCCGGGCCATGTCCCGGCCCATGCTCCCCCTGTGTTCGTTGGGGAAGCGGATCCACTTCTTGCCCTCCGGGACCGGCCCGGGATACTGGTCGGCGTCGTCGTAGACGTCTTTACCGACGCGGATCACGTGGTAGGGGTCCGACTTCTCGGATGGGAGCCCCTCGGCCCCCGGCCGGGGAAGGTCCCGCCAGGTGAAATCGGCGGCCACCGGACCCGATGGGGCGAACTGGAGGCTGCCGCTGATCCGGGTCCCGCTCCCGGAGACCTTCGACCTCTCGCCGAAGAAGTAGCGGTTGGTCTCGGAGATCCGGACGCCGTGCTCGTTCCGGAACTGCCGCTTGAGCGCGCGGGCCGGATCGGGAGCGTCTGCCTGCGCGGCGGCGGGTCCCGTGGTGACCGGTACGGACGCGATCAGTACGGCGACCGCCAGGGCAGCCCATCGTCTCATGAGTCATTTGTCCTTTTGTTGAGCTTTTAGGGCATTCAACGGAAAGGTGAAGCTCAATGAGATGGTAACGGGCACGTTCCGCCTGAGACCTTGTCCGCTCCGGCTTTTCCGTCACCATCGCCGCCGTTCTCGTCCGCTGCCGCCGGCTCACCGGATGACATGATGTTCTTGGCGGGTCTCGTGCCACACTGCCTGCCCGGCAGCGCCAACGGGGCGAGGGGGAATGACTCGGATGGGGTTGGAGGTCGAGAGCCGACCGTCCGATTCGCCGTACATCGAGCGGGTGTGGCGGAGCACCAGCCATGACGTCGACCGGATGACGTCGATCGCGACAGCCCATTGGGACCTGGTCTTCTGGGAGCACCGCGGTCAGGCCAACGTCGCCGTTCAAGGGCCGGGGTCAAGGGCGAGTCCGGCCCCCGTCCCCGAAGACGCCACGTTCTTCGGCATCAGCTTCTCCCTCGGCACTTCGATGCCCCATTTTCCGGTCAGTCGGCTCGTCGACTGTTCTGCGGAGATCCCCGGCGCGACGCGGAGATCGTTCTGGCTGAAGGGTTCCGCCTGGCGCCCTCCCGACTACGACAGCGCCGAGGCGTTCGTACGGCGGATGGTGCGTGAGGGCGTCCTGGACCGCGACCCGATCGTCGCCGCGGTGCTCGGCGGCGCGTCGCCCGAGGTGTCCGAACGCACCCTCCAGCGGCGCTTCGTGGCGACGACCGGACTCACCCGCGGCGCCATCCGGCAGATCGACCGTGCCAGGCAAGCGGCGGTCCTGATCCAGGAGGGCGCGCCGGCCCACGACGTGATCCACCGGCTCGGATACTTCGACCAACCGCACCTGGCGCGGTCGCTGACCCGCTATGTCGGGCGGACCGCCACGCAGTTGAGCGATCGGGTCCCGTCGGAGCCGCTGTCGCTTCTGTACAAGACGTGAGTGCCCGTCCCCGCCTAATCTCCCAGTCGCGGCCATCGCCGCGGCGGAGGATCTCGCGGCCGGCACCGGCACCCAGGGACACGGCGCTGCCCGGCTGTCGTACGTACGCCGGGTGCCGGCCGAGCGCTGGAGTCGGATGCCGCACGGAACACGCCGGCCGCCTCGCTCCTCCTCCGCTGTCGATACCGAACGGGAGGTCGTCGCGCGGAGGCCGGTCGATCCGGGCCGTGATCGTGAGCCACTCCTCGTAACCCCAACGACAAGGGAGCAGAGCAATGGGCAAGATCGTCTCGAACTTCTTCATCTCGCTGGACGGTGTGGTCGAGTCGCCGGACCAGTGGCACTTCCCGTACTTCAACGACGAGATGGGCGCGGCGATCGGGGCGGGCGTGCAGAACGCGGCGGCGTTCCTGATGGGCCGCAAGCTGTACGAGGAGTGGTCGGCGTACTGGCCGACGGCGGACGCGGACGAAGACTTCGCCAAGTTCATCAACAACGCCCGCAAGTACGTCGTGTCCGACACCCTGGAGAAGGCGGACTGGAACAACACCACCGTCGTCTCCGGTGGCGTCGCGGCCAAGCTGCGCGAGCTCAAGGAGCGGACCGACGGCGACATCCAGATGTCCGGCTCGGCGACGACCGTGCGCTGGCTTCTGGCCAACGGGCTGCTCGACGAGCTGAACCTGCTCCTCCACCCGATCGCCGTCGGCCGTGGCCGGCGGCTGTTCGAGGACACCCCGACCCACCCGCTGGAGCTGGTCAAGTCCGAGACGTTCCAGACCGGCGTGCTCAACCTGACCTACGTTCCGGCCGCCGGCTGACCGATGCCCGCGGGGCGCCGCCATGGTCGGAGTCCGTGAATCACGGCGGCGCGCCGCGGGCGGCGGCCAGAACACCTTCGGCACCTTGTCCGGTCCTACGGCATGGGCGGACGGTTCACGGCCGCGTGGGTGGAGGGCCCGGAGGTGTGGGAGGCCGCCCGGCGGCCCGGGGCGCTGCCGCCGGGCCGCCGGAGCCTCATGAGCCGAGCCGCCGGAGCCTCATGAACGGAGACACCCTCCGTGGCTCACGCCACCAGGTGCTGCTCGGCCAGCTCGGTCAGTCTCACGGTGTAGAGGCCGCCGCGCTCGACCTTCACGTCGGTCACCTTGAGCTGCGTGCCGGGGGCGAGGATGAACTCCTCCTCGCCGGTGAACGCGGAGAAGCCGCGGATGCCGACGGCCCGCACGGGGAGCACCTCGAAGAGCGTCCGTTTGCCGCGGCGGCCGAGGAACGCCTGGGCCACGCTGAGCTCCGACGTACACGAGGACACCCCCCACCACGTCACGGTGCGGCCGAGAGGGTACTGCGCTCGCAGGTCCAGCGACACCCCGCGCCACAGCGACTCCTTGCGGGCCGGCAGCCGTGACACGGCCGAGAACAAGAGCCGCAGGTAAGGGAGGTACGGGACGATCCGGGTGCGGTCCGGGTCGCGCAGGGTGGCGTTGATCTGCCGGTAGAACGCCGACTCGCAGGTGTAGAGGTAGAGGGCCGCGATCTCGTCGGCGGACAGGCCGCCGGCCGCGTCGCCCGGCTGCTTCTCGCCGAACCGGTACGACTGCTCCAGGTGCCGGTCGAGACCCGACAGCAGCTTGGCCACCGGGGCGACGGCCTCGCGGAAGTCCATGAGCGGGGTGTCGAACACGCCGGTGATCGCCGGAAGCTCCAGCCCCTCGTCCTTGACGCCGGCGAGCCGTTCGAGGTAGAGCTTGTGCAGCTCCATCGTGGAGGCGATGAACGCCCCCATGCGCTCGGCCGTGTCCGCGTCCGTCCCGCCGGTCTGCGCCGCGAGCTCGTTCCACCCCCTGCTGGGCAGCCAGTCGATCTCGTCGGCCCCGAGCTCCCCGAGCGCCGTGTTCACGGCGTCGAAGTGGTGCCCGTCGCAGAAGATGTCGCCCTGTGCCGCGGGGTTGGGGTGGTCGATGTGCCTGACCTCCACCTCGGGATACTTCTTCTGGAGCCGGAGTACGACCTCTTTCAGGCTGCGGGCGTGGACTCCCCACCACGCGAACACCACGCCCCGGTCCTGCTCGTCGGCGTCCTGCTTGGCCCTCAGGATCTCCTCGACGAGCTTCTCGACGACCGGCCGCCAGAACGCGGTGTGCCGGTCGGTGGCCATCGCCCCGTCGCCGCTGGCGGTCAGTGCCGCGTTCAGGAGCAGCACGCCCTGCGTGAGCATCGCCTGGAACCACTCCGGCGGCTGCACGGTGTCGTGTTCCCTCAGGAGCGCGCGGATGTCGGCGATCGGCGTCTTCTTGGGGATGCCGTGCTTCCACATCGCCGCCGCCTTGATGATGCAGCGGATGGTGATGACCTTGCCGAACTGGCTGTCCTTCCAGTCGTGGAAGGCGTTGTCGAACATGGCGATGCCGGTGGCGCTCTCAGCCCGCGGGTAGGGGTTCTGGCCGAAGACGACGACCTTCCACTTGTGCGGCGGGTTGGGCTTGAGCGCCTGGAAGGTCAGTTCCCGGACGGGCACGACCTGCGGGCTGCGGTCCAGGCCGATGAACGTGGCCGCGGCCGGCTGCGCCTCGATGACCGGCTTCAGGAGCGGCAGCCACGGCTCGCCGCCGCCCTTGAAGAGTTCGGCGAGGGCCAGCGGGTCATTCGGGCCGGGCGGGGTGGGGGCGTTGTCGTCTCTCATCGTGGGCTTCCGGATCGGCGGGCCGTACCGGTGACGGCACGGGTGATTGAGGTGGGGGAATTGTGCCGTGCGAAGATCCCGGATGCGATGTCGGAGAACCGGAGGGCCCACCCGCTGGAGTGGGTGGGCCCTCCAACCAAGATCCGGTTTGTCGGCGGGGCGCGATATCTTCGTGGGTGCCGGAAACACCCCTCCCCCGCGCCCGGAGTGAGCCATGACCGTCAAGCACGTGAAGCCACTGCTCAAGGTGGTGCTGGTCGACATCAACGCGGAGGTGGCGCAGTCGTGGCGGGCGGCGTTCGCCGACACCCCCGAGGTCGAGATCTCCAAGGGGTCGATCCTCGACCAGCACGTCGATGCCTGGGTCAGCCCGACCAACTCCCGCGGGCGGATGGACGGCGGGGTCGACGCGGTCATCAAGCGGTATCTCGGGGCGGGGATCCAGCTGCGCGTCCAGCGGGCGATCCGCGATCAGTTCGGAGGGTCGCTGCCGGTGGGAAGCGCCGTGTGCGTACCGTCCGGGGCGACCAACCCGAAGTTCCTGATCTCGACGCCGACGATGGTGCAGTCGGTGCAGAACGTGAGCGAGACGCTGAACGTCGCTCTGGCGTGCGCCGCCGCGTTCCAGGCCATCCACATGCAGAACGAGAAGGAGCCGGGCAGCGTCGAGTCGGTGGCGCTGGTCGGCATGGGGGTGGCGACGGGCGGGGTGCCGCCGCGGGTGTGCGCCAACTTGATGTGGACCGGCTACACCCTGTTCAACGACTACTCCTTCCGGGACTACGACGACCTGCGGAAGACGATCCGCGAGCAACTCGACGACATCGAGAGCCGTCCTGAGGAGCGGGTGCGGATCGAGCCGCCCGCCGACGTGCCGTCCCGCGACGGTCACCGGTCCGGCGGATCCCGCTGACGCCGTCGCCAGGTGCCGGCCCGCGCCCGCGGGTGCTCGGGGAGCGCGGCTCGGGACGGAGCGGGGCCCTGCTCGGCCCGGAACGGTCGGACCCGTGGTCGACCATGCGTCGCCGCTGATGAGAAAACCGGTTTCCCGCCCATATTGGTTTCAGTACATTCATCATGAAACGCGCTGCCGCGACGCCGCAGCGCGCACCTTGACGAGTGAGGGGAGTCGGCTGTGCGCCACCGCACCGCTGTGGTCGTTCCCCAGTCACGGTACGAGGTGATCCTGGTGTCTTCTGGTCCCCGGTACCGGCTGCGCGGCCGGCACCGGACGTCCGTGACGGACGCCTGATCTCATCTGCCCGGTGTCGGACCAACCGGCCGGGTTGTTTCTCGATGGGGTTGTCCCGCAGCAGGGATCTCTGCGTGGCCTGACCCCAGGCCGTTCCGTCCGGCAATCGCGCTGTCCTGTTCCGATCGTCCCAAGGGCTGAGAGCTAAGGGCTGAGGGCATGCGTGGCAACCCGCACCGTCATATCACCGACCCGCTGACCGGTATCCGCAATCTGGGCATCCTCGCCCACGTCGACGCCGGCAAGACCACCATCACCGAACGGATCCTCTACGTCACCGGCACCACGCACAGACGCGGCGAAGTGCATGAGGGGACGACCGTCACCGACTTCGACTCCCAGGAGCGCGATCGTGGGATCACCATCTTCGCCGCGGCGGTGAGCTGCGTCTGGGACGGCCACCGGATCAACCTCATCGACACCCCGGGCCACGTCGACTTCTCCGACGAGGTGGAACGCTCGCTGCGGGTGCTCGACGGCGCGATCGCGGTGTTCGACGGCGTCGCGGGGGTCGAACCGCAGAGCGAGTCGGTGTGGCGGCAGGCCGACCGGTACGGAGTGCCGCGGATCGCCTTCGTCAACAAGCTGGACCGCGCCGGGGCCGACCTCGACACGGCGGTCGAGTCGATCCGCGAACGGTTGCGGGTGACCCCTCTGGTGACGCAGCTGCCGATCGGGCGGGAGGACGGGTTCACCGGGGTGGTGGATCTGCTGCGGATGAGGTCGCTGATCTGGGACGACGGTGGTGAGACGGGCAGGGACGGGCCGGTGCCGGACGCCCTGCGGGAAGAGGCGCACCGCCGCCGCCGGCTCCTCGAGGAGGTGGTGGCCGGACTGCACCCGGTGGCGTTGGAGGAGTTCTGTGCGGATTCGACGGTCTCCGCCCGGACTCTCGCCATCGCACTGCGCGATCTGACCCGTACCGGTGAGGGCGTGGTGGTGGTGTGCGGATCGGCCTACCGCAACCGCGGGATCGAACCGCTGCTGGAGGCCGTCGTGGCCTACCTGCCCTCGCCGCTGGAGGTGCCGGCGGTACGCGGCACCCAGGGCGGCACGGTGCGGGAGCGGGCCGCCGACCCGGCGGCGCCGTTCGCCTCGCTGGTCTTCAAGGTGAATTCGACCGCCGCCGGACGGCTGACCTACCTGCGGGTGTATTCGGGGACGGTCGAGAAGGGAGACACGGTGCTGGACGCCGGCGCGCGGCGCACCGAGCGGATCGGCCGGATCCTGCGGGTGCAGGCCGACCGGCACATGGAGGTGGAGCGGGCGGTGGCCGGGGACATCGTCGCGGTGGTCGGGCTGAAGGCGGCCCGCGCCGGGGCCACCCTGTGCGCGCCCGCGGCGCCGTTGGTCCTCGAACCGCCGGCCGTGGCCGATCCGGTGGTCTCCGTGGCGGTCGAGGCCCGCAGGAGCACCGATACCGATCGGCTGGCGTCGGCGTTGGCGCGGCTGGTCGAGGAGGATCCCTCGCTGGCGGTCCGGACCGACCCCGAGACCGGCCAGACGGTGCTGTCGGGGATGGGCGAGCTGCATCTGGAGGTCGCGGTGGAGAAGGTCCGCCGCGACCGCGGGCTGGAGGTCAGCGTCGGCCGGCCGCAGGTGGCCTACCGGGAGACGGTCGCCCGCGGGGTGTCCGGGCTGCTGTACCGGCACGTCAAGCAGGACGGCGGCGCCGGACAGTTCGCCCATGTCGTCCTCGACGTGGAGCCGCTGGAGGCCGTCCCGGACGCCGTCCGTGCCGACGGCGGCGGCGCCGTGGACTTCGTGTTCCGTTCGACCGTCGTCGGTGGGCGGGTGCCGAGGGAGTATGTCCGGGCGGTGGAAGCCGGTTGCCGGGATGCTCTGGCCGCGGGCCCCCTCGGCGGTCACCCGGTGACCGGCCTGCGGGTCACGCTGACCGACGGAGTCACCCATTCCAAGGACTCCTCGGAGATGGCGTTCCAGACGGCCGGCCGGCTCGCGCTGCGGGAGGCACTGCGCGCAAGCGTGATGCAGCTGCTGGAACCGATGGTCGAGGTCACGGTCACCGTGCCCGACGACGCCGTCGGTGGGGTGCTGGGCGACCTGGCGGCACGGCGCGGCCGGGTCTCGGGCTCGACCACGCGGGCGGGCACGGTGGTGATCACCGCGACCGTGCCGCTGGCCGAGCTGTTCGGCTACGCGACCCGGCTGCGCAGCCGGACCCAGGGCCGGGGGACCTTCACCACTCGGGCCGCCGGTCACGCCCCGGTGCCGGGTGCCGCGTCCGACGCGACGCCGCCCCGGTAGAACCCGGCGACGGCCCCGCCCACACGTGGGCGGGGCCGTTCCGGCTCCAGCCTGGGCCGCTCCGGGCGGGGCAGCGCCAACCGGAGCCGCTCCGGACGGGGCAGCTCCCGGACGGGGCAGCTCCAACCGGAGCCGCTCCGGACGGGGCAGTTTCGCAGCCTCTTCGCACCCTGTGACCGGGCACGATCGGAGTCCGACGGACATTTACTGTTAGTAAAGTTTCCTTTATATTTGGTCCCACCCCCCAGCGAAGGAAACACGACATGCGCAAATTGATCAGAGTCTTGGCGGCGGCGGTCATCGCGGTCGCGTCCGTGGTGTTCGTCGCATCGCCCGCCCTGGCGCACGGCTACATCACCTCCCCTCCCAGCAGGCAGGCACTCTGCGCCCAGGGGAAGGTCGCCAACTGCGGCCAGATCATCTGGGAGCCGGCCAGCGTCGAGGGTCCCAAGGGGCAGCGGAACTGCAGCGGCGGCGACGCCCGCTGGGCCCCGCTCGACGACGACAGCAAGGCATGGCCGGTCACCGACGTCGGTGACTCGGTCACCTTCAACTGGCGGATCGAGGCCCGTCACGCCACCAGCACGTGGGAGTACTTCGTCGGCGGCACCCGCGTCGCGGTGTTCGACGACCGGGGCAAGGTGCCGGGCTCCACGGTCTCGCACGTGGTCAACCTGGGAGGCCGGACCGGCCGCCTCAAGGTGCTCGCCATCTGGAACATCGCCGACACCGCGATGGCCTTCTACAACTGCGTCGACGTCAAGGTAGGCGGCGGCCCCGACCCGACTCCCACGCCGACCCCGACCCCCACCCCCACCCCGACCCCGACCCCGACCCCGACCGTCTCGCCCACCCAGGGACCTGCCGGCCCCTGGACCGCCGGCACCCTCTACGCGGCCGGTGACCAGGCGGTCTACAACGGCGCCACCTACCAGTGCCTCCAGGCGCACACCGCGCTGCCCGGCTGGGAGCCGCCCTACGTCCCGGCCCTCTGGCAGCGCCGCTGAGCCGGTGACGCCCGGCGGCGATCGGCGCCCGCGCTCCTTTCCTGAGGGCTTTCCAAAGGAGCTTTCCGAAGGAGTGCGGGTCTCCGGCCGGTCCGGATCGGCGTCCGGGCGTCCTACGGAACTCCAGGACGCCGTTTCACGCGTTCCGCGATCCCGGGAGCAAGGGCGCGGCCCTCGTGCAGGGCCCGGCGGACGGGCCTGTCAGCCCTTGACGGACGGGTCTGTCAGCCCTTGATGAAGGCCAGCAGGTCGCTGTTGAACCGGTCCTTGTAGGGGTTGATGTTGGCCAGGCCGTGCGGGGCGCCGGGGTAGACCTTGAGGGTCGCGTCCGCGACGATCTCGGCTGACTTCATGGCCGAGTCGCCGATGGGCACGATCTGGTCGGCGTCCCCGTGCACGATCAGGGTCGGCACGTCGAACCGTTTGAGGTCCTGAGTGAAGTCGCTTTCGGAGAATGCCTTGACGCAGTCGTAGGCGGCCTTCAGGGAGACCTGCATGCTCCACAGCCAGAACGCCTCGCGCACGCCCTCCGACACGTCGGAATCGGGCCGGTCGGCGCCGTAGAAGGGGACGCTGAGGTCTTTCCAGTACTGCGCGCGGTCTTTCTCCACCGCGGCCCGGATGTCGTCGAAGACCTCGATGGGGGTCCCTTCGGGGTTGGCGTCGGTCTTCAGCATCAGCGGCGGGACCGCGCCGAGCAGGACGGCCTTGGCCACCCGGGAGGTGCCGTGGCGGCCGATGTAGCGGGCGACCTCGCCGCCGCCGGTGGAGTGGCCGACCAGGACCACATCCCGCAGGTCCAGCTTCTCGATCACCTCGGCGAGATCGTCGGCGTAGGTGTCCATGTCGTTGCCGTGCCACGTCGCGCTGGAGCGGCCGTGCCCGCGCCGGTCGTGGGCCACGGCGCGGTAGCCGTTCTCGGCGATGAAGCGGATCTGGTCTTCCCAGGCGTCGGAGTTGAGCGGCCAGCCGTGGCTGAAGACCACCGGCTGACCGGAGCCCCCGTCCTTGTAGAAGATGCCGGTGCCGTCTTCGGTGGTGATGTGCCCCATCGCAGGTCCCCCTCGTGGAAACGGCCTCCCCCTGAAGGCCACAACGACAGTTCCCGGGCCCGATCAGGGCCACTCTGGACAATTCCCACCTTTTGTCCTTCCTTGGTGAGAGCCTGCTCCTGCCCGAAGGCGGCCCTCGGCCACGGCCCGCGGCACGGTGCCGGACCTCGTCCGGCGCGGCCCCGGCGACGCGTGGCCCAACGGGGCCGTCAGGGGTGGTCCCCGGAGCCGCCCGGGGGGTCCGGGGGCAGGAGCCGCTCCACCGCGTCGGTGATCAGGTCGTGGAGCTGCTGCCCGGGAAAGACGTCGGGCAGGGTGAGCCGCTCCACGATCAGCCAGTTCAGGGTCATGTAGAGGAGCACCACCGTGGTGTCGTCACCGGGCAGGCCGGACTCCCGGTGGTAGGCGATGTTGGCCTCGACGTCGGCGCGGATCTGGCGGGTGAGCACGGCGCGCAGCTCGGGGCGGCGGGTGGCCTCCAGGCGCAGTTCCAGCAGGGCCAGGTAGCCCGAGCGGAAGTCGGTGATCCGGCCCACCAGCTCGTGCATCAGCCGCGTGACCCTGTCGCGGTCACGCGGCCCCTCCAGGGCCCGGGCGAGGGTGGTCGCGTCGGGCTGCAGCCGTTCGTAGAAGCGGGCGCCCGCCTGGGTGAGCAGGTCGTCGCGGTTGGCGAAGTAGTTCGACGCGGTGCCGTTCGGCACCGCCGCCTCGACGTCGACGGCACGGAAGGTCAGGCCGCGCGCCCCCTCGCGTGCCAGGACTTCGATGGCCGCGTCGACGAGCGCCGCCCGCCGTGCCGGATTCTGCCGCATCGGATCTCCCAATGATCTCGCTTGACACCACTCTAGGTGTAGTACTACGTTCAAACCACTCCGAACAGAGTACTACGCCTAGGGCGTCGATGAGAAAGAGAGACCGGATGCGAGTCGAGTTCACCGTCCTGCCCGCCGTACCCCGCTGGACCGATGCGTCCATGCGGCAGATCCCCCGGTCCCGGCCGGTCCGCCCGCGCCAGGCTCCCACGCCGCCGCGGTCGGTGCCGCGGCCGAGGCCGCTGCCCAAGCCCGGGACGCACAGATGAGGCCGGGGGCACGCAGGTGAGCCCCGAGGTGCGCGGACGGGTGCCGGACCGGCGACGGCGGGTTGGTCGCCGTCCTGGTCCGGCCCCGGTGCGGTAATTCCTACGCAGGAGACCGCTTTTACCCCTTATATGGTGAAAACATGTCACGGCTTCTCTCGGTGAACCTCGCTCATCCACACTCCGCCGACTACACCAGCGCCGATCTCACCGGGATCGACAAGCGCCCCGCCGACGGGCCGGTCGCCGTGGCGGCCCCCGGCCCGATGGGTACGGCGGGCAGCGGTGTCGCGGGGGACACGATCGGCGATCTGCGCGACCACGGCGGCGATCACCAGGCGGTGTACGCCTACGCGCGTGAGGATCTCGACACCTGGGAGAAGGAGTTGGGGCGCGAGCTGTCCAACGGGGTCTTCGGTGAGAACCTCACCACCGCCGGCCTCGACGTCAACGGCGCCCTGGTCGGTGAGCGGTGGCGGATCGGGGCGGACCTGATCCTCGAAGTCACCTCGGCCCGCATCCCGTGCCGCACGTTCGCGGGCTGGCTGGACCGGAAGGGATGGGTGCGGCGGTTCACCGAGGCCGCCCTGCCCGGCGCCTATCTCCGCGTCATCGTGCCCGGCGAGATCCAGGCGGGCGACGTCGTCGAGGTCGTCTCCCGGCCGGACCACGCGGTGACGGTCGAGTTCCTCTTCCGCGCCCTGACGACCGAGGCCGGGCTGCTGCCGCGGCTGCTCGACGCCGGCGAGGCGCTCAACCCCTACTTCACGGAGAAGATCCACCGGCGGCTGGCGGGGCGGCCCCGGAACGCGTGATCCGCGCCGCCACGACGGCACGGCGGTCCCCGTCCGGGCGGAAGGGGCGCGGGCTTTCCTGAAGGATGTGCCCGGAGCGGAGTTGCATCTGGCCGACACCGGGCATCCCGCACTTGAAGAGAAGCCGCCGCAGATCACCCCCCGTCGCCGACTTCCTCGACCGTGGTGGAAAGGGCAGCAGATGAAGATCGCAATTGTCGGGGCCAGTGGTCACATCGGCTCGGCCGTCGTCCGGGAGGCCCGCGACCGTGGCCACGAGGTCACGCCCGTCGCCAGGGACGCCTCCTCGCTGGGGAACGGGGTCGACGCCGACGTGCTCGACCGGGGCTCGATCGCCGGGGTGCTGACCGGGCACGACGCGGTGGTGCTGGCGGTGAAGGGACCCGAGACCGTGCCCGAGGCGGTCCGGACCCTGATCGACGTGCTGCCCGGGATCGGGGTGAGGCGGCTGCTGGTCGTGGGCGGCGGCGGCAGTCTGGAGCAGGCCCCGGGGCGGCGGTTCGTCGACAGCCCGAACTTCCCGAAGGAGTATCTGGCCGAGGCCCGCGCCCAGGGCGAGGCCCTCGAACTGCTCCGCGCCCAGGGCGGCGCGCTGGACTGGTCCTACGCCAGCCCGCCCCCGGTCCACCTCGTCGACGGCGAGCGCACCGGCGCCTACCGGGTCAAGGCCGGCGACACCCCGATCAGCGGCGCCGACACCCGGATCACGGTCCCGGACTTCGCCGCCGCCCTCCTCGACACCCTGGAGAAGGGCTCCTTCGTCCGGGAGCGCTTCACCGCCGGCTACTAGCGCGCGCGGGGCTGCCAGGCCGCCGTCACACCGTCACCGGCCGCCGAGATTGGCGGTCATCCGGCTCAGGACGTCGACGGTCGTCCGGTACTCCTCGGCGCTGACGCCCTCGGTGACGCGGACGCGGGCGGCGGTCACCTTGTCGTGCAGGTCGGTGTGCGCGCGGGTGCCCGCCTCGGTGAGGGCGAGCGGCCCGCCCTCGGCGAGCCATCCGCGCTCGCGCAGCTCCTCCGCGACCGGGAGCAGCGAGGGCTGTGCGGCGCTGAGGAAGGGTCCGAGCGCGGCGTCGAGCTCGGCCGGGGTGCGGGGTTCCGCGGCGATGACGTTCATCACCTGCCAGTGACGGCGGGTCAGCCCCTCCCCACCGAGCAGGTCGTCGAGGGAGCGCTCGATGGCGACGTGAAGCTGCTTGATCCAGTAGCCCAGGGGGCGCTGCTGGCTGGTGATCTCGGAGACTTCCATGGTGCCGTCCTCACGATTGATACATGTATTTTGACAATAACATGTATTCATACATGTACAATGGCCGTATGGAGGACTCCCAGGCGGTCGCGGCCGTCGAGCGGGCGATGGTGGCGATCCGGCGCAGCCAGAGCCGCCGTGCGATCCAGCGCCTCGCGGGCGGCGACCAGCCGGATCCCGCGCTGTTCGCGGTGATCGACGCGGTGGAGGAAGGGCCCGGGACGGCCACGGTGAGCTCCGTCGCCGACCGCATGGGCGTCGATCAGCCCCGTGCCAGCCGCCTGGTCGCCAGGGCCGTCGACGCCGGGCTGCTACGACGGGTGGCCGACCCCGCGGACGGCCGGCGCAGCACCCTGGAGCTCACCGACCTGGGCGTCGAGCAGGCCGACCAGGTCCACCGGTTCCGGCGAGAGGTCTTCGGCACGGCGATGCGTGACTGGCCGGAGCGCGACCAGCGGGAGTTCGCCCGCCTGCTCGGGGATTTCGTGGAGGCGCTGGGACGGCGTCACCGGGGCGGCTGAGAGGCGTCGCCGGGCTCCGGACGCCCCGGCGCGGTCACCGGGACGCCCGCGTGGAGGCTCTCGCCGGAGAAGGCGCCGGCCGTCCGCCGAGTCATGCAAAGCCGGGCGCGTTTTGACCCGAGCCTGCTTGTCCGCACCCGCTCTCGGAGATGGAGTCGTTTAGTAGTGGGCGCGGACAGGGAGGACCTCATGAGCTTCATACAGGTCATCGAATTCGACACCGCCGACGAGCAGGAGGTCCAGCGCCTGATGGACGAGTGGCGAGACTCCACCGGAGGCGAGAGGGCGGCGACGCACACGACCCTCACCCGCGATCGCGCCCGCCCCGGCCATTACGTCGCCATCGTCCGGTTCCCGTCCTACGAGGAGGCGATGCGCAACAGCGAGCTGCCGCAGACCGGCAAGCTGGCCCACCGGATGCGGGAGCTGTGCGACGGTCCGCCACGTTACATGGACCTCGACGTGATCCGGGACGAGGATCTCTGACGGCCGCGCGGCCGGGTGGGCCCGGCCGCGCCGGCGGAAGCCTCCGGGTTCTCAGCGGTGGAAAAGGTGGTGTCCGGCCGGAATGGTGACAGGTACCCTGCGCGAGGAACTAGGGAAGGGAATCGCCGTGGGGCACGTAGAGGTCGGCCATCTGACGTATGTGCTGCCGGACGGTCGGCCGTTGCTGAATGATGTGTCCTTCCGGATCGGCGACGGGGTCAAGGCCGCGCTCGTCGGGCCCAACGGAGCGGGCAAGACGACGTTGATGCGGCTGATCGCCGGGGACCTGCAGCCGGTCGAGGGGAGCGTGGCCAGCTCCGGCGGGCTGGGGATCATGCGCCAGTTCATCGGCAGCATCCGCGACGGGCGGACGGTGCACGAGCTGCTGCTCAGCGTCGCCCCGCAGCGCGTGCGGCAGGCCGCCGAGCGGCTCGACGCCGCCGAGCTCGTGATGATGGAGCGCGAGGACGAGAAGGCGCAGATGCGCTACGCGCAGGCCATCACCGACTACACCGACGCCGGCGGCTACGACATCGAGGTGCTCTGGGACACCTGCACGATGGCCGGGCTCGGCATGCCGTACGACGACTGCAAATACCGCGAGGTCAACACGTTGTCGGGCGGTGAGCAGAAGCGGCTGGTGCTGGAGGCGCTGCTGCGGGGGCCCGACCAGACGCTGCTGCTGGACGAGCCGGACAACTACCTGGACGTGCCGGGCAAGCTCTGGCTGGAGCAGGCCCTGCGCGAGACGCCCAAGACGGTGGTGCTGGTCAGCCACGACCGGCAGCTGCTGGCCAACGCGGCCGACCGGATCGTCACCGTCGAGTCCGGCAACATCTGGATCCACGGCGGGGGGTTCGGCACCTACGCCCAGGCCCGCAAGGACCGCAACGAGCGCCTTGAGGAGCTGAAGAAGCGCTGGGACGAGGAGCACGCCAAGATCAAGCGGCTGGTCCTCATGCTCAAGCAGAAGGCCAAATACATGGACACCATGGCCGCCGCCTACCACTCGGCCCAGACCCGGCTGCGCCGGTTCGAGGAGGCCGGGCCGCCGGAGGCGGCGCCCAAGGAGCAGTTCATCAACATGAGGCTCAAGGGCGGCCGGACCGCCAAGCGGGCGGTGATCTGCGAGAGCCTGGAGCTGACCGGCCTCATGAAGCCGTTCGACCTGGAGATCTGGTACGGCGAGCGGATCGCGGTGCTGGGCTCCAACGGCTCCGGGAAGTCCCATTTCCTACGCCTGATCGCCGGGGAGGACGTCCGGCACACCGGCGTGGCCAGGCTCGGCTCCCGGGTCGTCCCCGGCCACTTCGCGCAGACCCACGCCCGGCCCGAGCTCGTCGGCCGGACGCCCTGCGAGATCGTCATGACCGAGCACGCCCGGCTGAAGAACGAGGCGATGAAGGCGCTGTCCCGCTACGAGCTGGCCGGGACCATCGCCGATCAGCGGTTCGAGACGCTGTCCGGCGGGCAGCAGGCGCGGCTGCAGATCCTGCTTCTGGAGCTGTCCGGCACCACGTTGCTGCTGCTGGACGAGCCGACCGACAACCTCGACCTGGCCAGCGCCGAAGCACTGCAGGAGGGGCTGAACGCCTTCGACGGCACCGTGGTGGCGGTCACCCACGACCGCTGGTTCGCCGACGACTTCGACCGCTATCTCGTCTTTGGATCGGATGGGAAGGTATACGAATCACCTGAACCGATCTGGGATGAGACCAGGGTGGTCCGGCAGCGTTAAAGAGTCCGCCCGGGCTGGGCGTGTCCCCTGGAGAGGGGCACGTTCACGGGTTATCACCACTAGGTGACGTACAGCACCCGAATCGTCGGCGCTCTCGCCCTGCTCCTCCTCACCGGATGCTCCAGCCCCAGGCCGGAGCAGCAGGTCGCCTCGCTCAAGCCGCTCTCGGTGAAGGAGGAGGCTTCCTCCGTCCTCAAGAGGGACGACGGATATGTGGTGAACTGGGCGGGGGTGCTGGCCAACAGCAACCCGTGGCACTTCGGCGAGCACGTGGTGGCCACGGTGATCGCCACGGACGCCAAGGGCAAGGAGGTCGTCCGGCTGGAGCAGCCCCTGGACGCCGTGCCCCCGGCCGGGGTGCTCTCCTTCACCGGCCAGGTGGTCGCCGCGGAGCGGCCGTTGCGGGTGAGCATCCAGTACCGCCCGGCCGAGTGGCACCAGGCGGCCCGGATCGTCTCGGCCTTCAGGTCGTTCCCCGTCTCCGACGTGCTGACCGAGCGCAAGGAGCACAGCTATCTGATCACCGGATACGTCGGCACGCCGTACCGGCTGCCGGCCGGCAGCCTGGCGGTCACCGCGCTCCTGCGGGACAAGAACGGCAAGCTGCTCGGCGGCGGGAGCACGTTCGTGGACGACGTCCACGCGGGCGCCAAGCGCCGGTTCATCCTGAACATCGAGAGCGTCCCGGACACCAGCAAGATCGCCAAGGCTGAGCTGGTCGCGCGCACCTGGGGATCGAGCAGCCGCCCCTACGAGGAGCTGGCTCTGGGGGGCATCGCCCCGGTGCACACCGCCAAGCCGACCACGTCCCCGTTCACCAAGGACCGGGGCGGCCCGGCCGTCTCCACCGGTGACGCCCGGCCGTGACCGAGCCTTCCACGCGTCCGGTACGGCGGAGCGGCCCGGCCGGGTCCGTCGCCGGGAGGTGAGGGTGCGTCACCGGGAGCCGCCGAGGGCCCTGGCGGCGTCGTTGGCCCTGCTGCTGGCGTCGGGCTGCGGCCGAGGCCCGGGCGCGCCGGACGCTCCGGCGCTGCCCGCGCCCAGCGTCATGGCGGTGGCCACCCCTCCGCTGCTCCCGTACGTGACGGTGACGCTCACCCCGACCCCGGAGCCGGCGCCCAGCCTGCCGCCGCCACAGCCGAAGGTGCTGGTCGTCGGGCTGGACGGGGTGCGCTACGACCGGGTCCTCGCCACCGGGGCGGTGCACTTCCGGCAACTCATGGAGGCCGGGACCTTCGCCACCGGCCGGCTGGAGGTGCTGCGGAAGGTCCGTTCCAGCAGCGGCCCGGGGTGGGCGACCGTGCTGACCGGGGTGGCGCCGGGCAAGCACGGTGTGCACAACAACTCCTTCGAAGGCCGCCAGTTCATTAAATATCCGGACTTTCTCACGCGGCTGGAGACGATCCGGCCGAGCCTGCACACCGCGGCCGTGACCGGCTGGCGGGACCTGGTCCACGCCGGGGCGGTCGGCGACCTGGTCGACTGGCACGCCACCAGCCACCTCAAGCCCTACGAGATCGGGGACAAGGACGCCTTCATCGTCGACAGGATGACCGATCTCATCCAGACCAGCCAGGTCGACGTCGCCTTCATGCACCTTGAGGTCACCGACGCCGTCGCGCACCGGACGGGGGTGCTCGGCCCCGCCTACCGCGAGGCGATCGAGACGGTGGACGGTTATCTCGGCCGGCTGTTCGGCGCCATCCGCGCCAGGCCCACCTTCGCCGCGGAGAAATGGACGATCATCGTCACCACCGACCACGGCCACAAGGACGAGGGGGGCCACGGCGGCGTCTCGGCGCAGGAGCGCAGTGTTTTCCTGCTCGCCGCCGGACCGGGGATCGAGCAGGGGGCGCGCAGGCGGGACGCCCGCCAGGTGGACGTGGCGGCCACCGTCTTCGCCCAGCTCGGCATCCCCCTCCCCGGAGACCTCGACGGGGAGTCGCTCAGCAGGGTGAGCGCCGGGAACAGCCATTGATCGAGATTTGCCGGGCGCGGCACTGTTTACCGATGTGGATGACTGTATGGACACAGCTCTGGTCAAGGCACATGAATCGCTGGAACTGATAGTTACCAATCCTTTACCGTCAGTCACATGAATCGCAGTGCCCTGGTCGGAGCCCTCCGTGCGCGGGAGGCGGGCGCCCTCGCCGCGCTCTACGACCTGCATGCCGAGAACATCTACCGATACTGCCGGTCCATGCTCGACGGCCTCGACGGCCTCGACGGCCCCGACGGCCCCGACGGCGCGCAGGTGGCGCTCCGCGACACCCTGATCGCGGCCGAGGCCCATGTTCACGCGCTCGCCGACCCCGATCGGCTGGAGGCATGGCTGTACGCACTCGCTCGGGGGGAGTGCGTGCGGCGCCGCCCGGCGGCCGCGCCGGAACAGGGCGGGACGGCCACGGGCCCGGGTCCGGCGGCCACGCCGGAGCCGGCGGCTGTGCCGGGGCCGGACGGGATGTGGGGGGCGGTGCCGGACGGGGTGCCGGGGCCGGGGCCGAGGACCGCGTCGTCGCCGCCGTCCCCGGTGGCCGCCGGGAGCGGCGACGCCGGTCTGCGGGCGATGGCCCACGACGCCGTCAGGAGCCTGTCAGCGGAGGAGCGCGAGGTCCTTGAGCTGGTCTCCCGGCACAGTCTGTCCGTCGCCGACCTCGCCGCGGTGCTGGGGGTCTCGGCCAGACGCGCCGGCGCGATGTGCGGATCGGCGCGGGAGCGGCTGCGCGACGTGGTGACCGCGGAGGTCCTCGCCCGTAGGGGGCCGCATGACTGCGCGGGCCGGGCGCGGCTGTCGGCCGGCTCCACCGGTGGGCTCACCCCGGACGCGCGTGAACGCCTGATCCGCCACGTGAACCGGTGCGACGCCTGCGCGCCGCGCCGGGCCAGGCAGGTCTCGGCGGCGAAGGTCCTCGGCCTGCTGCCCGCGGTCGTGCTGCCGGAGACGCTGCGCGTACGGGTGATGAGCTGCTTCACCGACCCCGAGCTCGTCCCCTACCGGCGCTACGTCGCTCGCAGGGTCGGCGCCCTGGACGCCGCCGGCTTTCCCGCGGGGAGGGCTCGCGGGAACCGTCGCCGCTCTCGTCCGGCGGCCGGCGCGGTGGCCGCGGTCGCGGCGGCCGCCGCGGTCGCGCTGGTCCTGACCCACCTCGTCATGGGCGCCGACGGGACGGCCGTCGGCGTCATGCCGGGGACACCACCGGTGACCGGCGAGCCGCCGGGCGTCCGCCCGCCGCGCGCCCCTGAGCCGAGGGGTGCCACGACGGCCCCGGAGCTCCGCCGAGGCGGGTCGTCCGCCTATCCGGTCGGCTCCATCGGGCCGGCCGTGCCGGTCGCCGTCAGCGTGCCCGACTCCCTGTCCGGCCGGCGTGTCCCGAGGCCCGTCCCGGTGCCGATCCCGGTGCCCATGCCGACCGACGAGCGGACGGATGGGCGGACCGACGGGCGGACGGACGGGCCGGGCGGCCCCACAGGTCCCCCTTCCGGCCCCACGGGCCCCCATCCGTCCGAGGGGCCGGCCCGGCCCGCCCTGCCGGTGCTCCCCGGCCCACCACGGCTGGGCGCACCGGACAGGCACGGGCCGCCCCGTCACCACCAGGGGGGCAGGCCGCCGCGCCCGTGCCGGACCACTCCCGGCAGGGCGCCGACGGTGCCCGGGCCCGCGCCCACCACCACGGCGCCGACTCCGACGGCTCCCAAGCCGACCCCGGCGACTCCTCGGCCGACCGCGGAGCCGGCCCCGAAGCCGACGGCGAAACCGGCCCCGAAGCCGACCGCGGAACCGGCTCCCACGAGCCCGGGACCGACCTCGGCGACCTCCACGACGCCGGAGCCGGCTCCGGCGGCTCCGGAATCCGCCACCACGGGCAGGCCCGCCACGCCGCCGTCGCCTGACCGGCACTCCGGCCCGCCTGCCCCGGCGGACCGGGCGGCGGAGCCCGCGGGCGCCGGCCACCCGGCCGTCTAGACCCGGGGTAAGAACCGGAGAGGCGGCTGGGAGCCGTGCTCACCTGTGTTGATTACGTTATGTGAGTTACATGTGTGCTAAGAGTGACTAACGGGAATCTTGAGCTAGATCGTTCGTCACGAGATGACATGTAGCCATACAGGGCGTTTCAGGAGGTGAGCGCATGCGGTCTGTCGAGAGATACAGCCGTGCCGGTGCGGTGGTGGCGGGTCTGACCTGCTGCCTGATCACGGGTGCGGCCGTCCCCGCCGTCGCCATGCGAGACAGGCTGGGGCCGTCCGCCGAGGAGGTCGCCAGGGCCCGCTCCAAAGCCGGTGAACGGAGTAAACAGCTCGGTGCGACCACTGCCCTGCTCGCCAGGGCCAAGGCCCGGCTGGGAGAGCTGAGCGCCCAGGCGGACAGGCTGACCGAGATCCACGCCGGGGAGCGGGCCGAGGCGGCCCGTGCGGAGGAGTTTCTCCGGAGAGCGAGAGAGCGGGCCGCCGGGGCGGACAAGCCCCGCGAGGCGGTGGCCGCGGTCCCTGCCCGAGGTGACGTGGCCCCGGTCCGAAGTGACGGGGAGCCGGCCGCGGCCCGAGGGGCCGGAGGGTCGGCCCCGGTCCGGGACGTGGGCGGGGCGGCTGTGATCCCCCTCCGGGGAGACAGCGCAGTGGCGGTCTCGGTCCAGAGCGGCGGGGTGGCCGTGGGCCCCCCTCCGGATGTCGTGGAAGTGCTCCAGGCCCAGACAGAGGCCGCGCAGTCAGGGACCGCGCAGGGGGAGGCCGTACGGGCGGAGGCCGCGCAGACAGGGGCCGTTCAGGCGGAGGTCGCGCAGGCGGAGATCGCTCGGGCGGAGATCGCTTACCGCGAGCGGCGGGAGGCGGCGGAGCGGGCGGCCGAGGCGGCGCGGGCGGCCGAGGAGGCTGTGGCCGGGCAGGCGGCGGAGGTCCAGCGGGTCGAGGCGGACAGGGCGCGGCTGGACAGGGAGGTGAAGGCGGAGGCGGGCGCCGCCGAGCGGCTGGCCGGCAAGCGGGTGGCCGTCCTCAAGTGGTCCAGGGTCGCGCAGGAGCGCGCCCGGCTGGGCGATCACCGGAGCGCGGCGGTGGCGCGTATGAGGGCACGGTTCGTGGCGGCCCGCGAGGTGGCGGGGCAGACCTGGCCGCTCAACGCGACGTGGCAGGCGGCGCGGGGCGACATCGCCGCAGACTGGGCGCTCACCCAGCTCGACAAGCCCTACGTGTGGGCGGGCACGGGGCCCCGCAGCTACGACTGCTCCGGTCTGACCATGCGGGCGTGGGGCCGGGCCGGGGTCAGGATCGACCACTGGACGGGCACCCAGTGGACCTCGGGACAGCATGTGCGGATCAGCCGGCTCCGCCGGGGCGACCTGCTGTTCTTCGGCCGGATCACCCGGAACCCGGGCGACATCTCCCACGTGGGGATCTACATCGGCCGGGGCCTGATGGTGCACGCCCCGCAGACCGGGGACGTGGTCCGGGTCGCGCCGATATGGCGCAGGGACTTCGTCGGCGCGACCCGTCCGGCGTGATGCTCAGTGCTCGTGGTTCTCGGCGCGCCTGACGGAGCGGGCGATCTCCTCCTCGGCCTCGACCCGGCCGACCCAGTTGGCGCCCTCGACGGACTTGCCGGGCTCCAGGTCCTTGTAGACCTCGAAGAAGTGCTGGATCTCCAGGCGGTCGAACTCCGGCACGTGGTGGATGTCGCGGATGTGCTCCATCCGGGGGTCCGTGGCGGGGACGCACAGGACCTTGTCGTCGCCACCCTTCTCGTCGGTCATGCGGAACATGCCGACCGCGCGGCACTTGATCAGGCAGCCGGGGAAGGTCGGCTCCTGGAGCAGCACGAGGGCGTCGAGGGGGTCGCCGTCCTCGCCGAGGGTGTTCTCGATGAAGCCGTAGTCGGCGGGGTACTGCGTGGAGGTGAAGAGCATCCGGTCGAGCCTGATCCGCCCTGACTCGTGGTCCACCTCATACTTGTTCCGTTGGCCCTTGGGAATCTCAACGAGAACGTCGAACTCCACCGCTGTTCCTCCGCTCAACCCCTCCGGGCACCCCCGGCTGGGCATTAGTGTCTCGTAAGCGTTAATACCTGTTGGATATCGAATAGATGAGAGGTCGGCGACGTCATGCGGCATGAGCGGTGGGTGGCCTTCGTCACTCTCGTCCTGCTGCAACTGTTCGTCGTCGCGGCCGGCGCCCACCTGCTCACCAGCGACCTGCTGGTGGAGGAGACGCACGAAGCGGCCGCTCCGGCGGGGCCGCCTCCCGTCCCGGTCATCACCGCGAGTCCGGTGTTGGCCGCGGGGGGGAACGGACCTCTCCCCGCCAAGACTACTTTGGCGGGGCGGCTCACCGTGGCGCTGGGTGACCCCGCGCTGGGCAAGCGCGTCGGCGCCGTGGTTCTCGACGCCGAGACCGGCGCCACGCTGTTCGGCAACGGCGCCGACGTCGGCGTCACCCCGGCCTCCACGACCAAGCTCGTCACCTCGGTCGCCTCGCTGGCCTCCCTGGGGCCCGACGCGAGGTTGAGCACCCGGGTGGTCCGCGGCTCCTCGCCCGACTCGATCATCCTGGTCGGCGGCGGCGACCCCACCCTGACGGCCCTGCGCCCGTCCGGGGTCCCCGTCTACCCCCAGCCGGCCTCGCTGGCCTCCCTCGCGCTGCGCACCGCCAAGGCGCTCAAGGCGGCCGGGACCACCAAGGTGACGGTGACCTACGACGACAGCCTCTACACCGGGCCGCGCACCGCTCCCACGTGGAAGCCCAACTACCTGCCCGACGGCGAGGTCGCCCCCGTCACGGCGCTCATGGTGGACGAGGGCAGGGTCGCCCCCGGCAGCCGCCAGCGGGTCTCCGACCCCTCCCGGGCGGCGCACGGCGCCTTCGTCTCGCTGCTGTCGAAGCAGGGCATCACGGTCTCCAAGTCCCGTGGCCGGGCGAAGGCCCCGGCCGGCGCCCAGGAGATCGCCAGGGTCGACTCCGCGCCGGTGTACGCCCTGGTCGAGCGGGCGCTGACGCGCAGCGACAACGACCTGTCGGAGGCCCTGGCCCGGCAGGTGGCCCTCAAGGAGGGCAGGCCCGCCTCCTTCGACGGGGCCGCGCAGGCCGTCCACGAGGTGCTGACCCGGCTGAAGGCGGCCGAGGGCGTGCGGGTCTTCGACGGCAGCGGGCTGTCGCCCAAGAACCGCATCGCCCCCGCCGGGCTGGCCCGGCTGGTCGCGGTGGCGGCCGCCCCGGCAAACCCCCACCTGCACCCGATCGTCAGCGGCATGCCCGTGGCGGGGTTCAGCGGCACCCTCGGCCACCGGTTCGGCAAGAGCGACTCCGCCTACGGCCTGGTCCGGGCCAAGACCGGCACCCTCGACGGGGTCAGCACGCTGGCCGGCATGACCACCACCCGGAGCGGCCGGCTGGTGACCTTCGCCTTCATGGCGGACGACGTCCCGCCCGGCTGGGGCAGGGCGGAGGCGGCCCTCGACAGGCTCGCCGCCGTCGTGGCCGCAAGCTGACCGGCGGCTCGGCGCGCGACTCGGAAGGAGACCGCGTACGGTGGACGGTATGCAGGTGATCGACTGGGATCTCGCCGTAACGACCGGAACGCGCCTGGTGCGCCCCGGGCCGCAAGTGAGCCGAGAGGAGGCCCGGCAGGCGGTCGCGGAGCTGCGACAGCTGTCCCGCGAGGCCGAGGGGCACGTCCGGGAGTTCACCCGGATCGACACCGAGACCGCGCCACAGCCCGCCACGATCGTCGACCGGTCCGGCTGGATCAAGGCCAACGTCGAGGGCTTCCGGGTGGTCCTGGAGCCGCTGACCGAGCGGATGGCCGCGCGCCGGGACCAGACGCCGGCGATCGTCTCCGCCGTGGGGTCGCGCATCACCGGGGTCGAGGTCGGCGCGGTGCTGGCCTTCCTCGCCTCCCGCGTCCTGGGCCAGTACGAACTGTTCCTGCCGCCCGACCCCGACGGCCAGGCGGCCGCCGGCCGGCTCACCCTGGTCGCGCCCAACATCGTCCACGCCGAGCAGGAGCTCAACGTCCATCCGCGTGACTTCCGCCTGTGGGTCTGCCTGCACGAGGAGACCCACCGGGTGCAGTTCACCGGCGTCCCCTGGCTGCGGGAATACGTCCGCGCCCAGATGACGGAGTTCCTGCTCGCCTCCGACATCGACCTGTCCACGCTCCTGGAGCGGCTCCGCTCGGCCGCCGACGCGGTCGCCGACGCCGTCCGGGGCGGTGAGGGCAACCTGATCGACGCGATCCAGACGCCCGAGCAGAAGGAGATCCTCGACCGGCTCACCGCGGTGATGACCCTGGTCGAGGGCCACGGCGACTACGTCATGGACGCGGTCGGCCCCTCGGTGGTCCCCTCGGTCGCCGACATCCGGGCCAAGTTCCACCACCGCAGGGAGGGCGGGTCCCGGCTCGACCGCACGGTCCGCAAGCTGCTCGGCGTCGACCTCAAGATGAAGCAGTACGCCCAGGGGTCCACCTTCGTCCGCACCGTCGTCGACAGCGTGGGCATGGACGGCTTCAACAAGGTCTGGACCTCCCCGCAGACCCTCCCCACCCAGGATGAGATCGGCCACCCCGAGCGGTGGATCGCCAGGGTGATCGGCGACCCGGCCCTCCCCGCGGCCGAGGCCGACGGCGCCACCGGCTGACCGGGGGCGCCATCTGCCGCCGGGAGGCCGGACAATGGCGGCATGGGTCCGCCTCCCGTCGTCGCCGATGTCCGCCGTGCCGTACGGCACGCCCTGGCCGACCTGGAGCCCGGCGATCTCGTGCTGGTCGCGTGCAGCGGCGGCGCCGACTCCCTGGCGCTCGCGGCGGGGCTGGGGGCCGTGGCGCCGCGCGCCGGGCTCCGCGCCGGGCTGCTGACCGTCGACCACGGCCTCCAGGAGGGTTCTCCGGACCGGGCCGCCGACGTCGTACGGCTCGCCCCCGCCCTCGGGCTCGGCCCCGCGGAGGCGCTGAGCGTCTCCGTGGGGACCTCGGGGGGCCCGGAGGCGGCGGCCAGGGAGGCGAGATACACGGCGCTGTCGGAGGCCGCCGGGCGCCTCGGGGCGGCGGCCGTGCTGCTCGGGCACACCAGGGACGACCAGGCCGAGACCGTGCTGATGCGGCTGACCCGGGGGAGCGGGACGCGCTCGCTGGCGGGGATGCCCGCGCGGGCGGGACTCTACCGGCGGCCGCTGCTGGGGCTCGGCCGCGGGACGACCGTGGCGGCCTGCGCGGCGCTGGGGCTGTCCCCGTGGGACGACCCGCACAACCTCGACCCCCGCTACACCCGGGTCCGGGTCCGTGAGCGGCTGCTGCCCGCCCTGGAGGAGGGACTCGGTCCCGGGGTCGCCGAGGCGCTCGCCCGGACCGCCGCGCTGTGCCGTGACGACGCCGACGCGCTCGACGAGTGGGCCGACGCCGTCTACGCGCGGGCGGCCGTCCCCGATTCCGCTCTAAGCGATATCGGGGCGGTGGCGGTAACCGTCTCGGAGGTGGAGGGGGTGCCGCCTGCGGTGCGGCGCCGGGTGCTGCGGCGGGCGGCGATCGAGGCCGGGGCCCCGCCCGGCACGCTCGCGGCCTGGCACATCCTCCAGGTCGACCGTCTGGTCACCGACTGGCGGGGGCAACGGCGAATAGAGGTCCCCGGTGGGGTGGGAGCGGTCCGGCGGTGTGGCACGCTGGTGTTCGCCAGACAGTCAGTACGCCCCGTCTTGTAAGGAAATCCCAGGTGGACGCAGCCGACATGGGCAAGGACCTCTCGAAGGTCCTCATCCCGGAGGAAGAGCTCCAGGCAAAGATCAAGGAGCTCGCGAGCCGGATCGACGAGGATTACGCGGGCAAGGACCTGCTGATCGTGGGAGTGCTCAAGGGGGCGGTCATGGTCATGGCCGACCTGGCCAGGGCGCTGCACGTGCCGGTCCAGATGGACTGGATGGCCGTCTCGTCCTACGGCGCCGGCACCAAGTCGTCGGGCGTCGTGCGCGTGCTCAAGGACCTCGACACCGACATCGCGGGCCGTCACGTGCTGGTGGTCGAGGACATCATCGACTCCGGCCTGACTCTCTCGTGGCTGGTGCACAACCTGAAGTCGCGCAATCCCGCCTCCGTCGAGATCTGCGCCGCGCTGCGGAAGCCGGACGCGGTCAAGGTGCCGATTGATGTGAAATACATCGGTTTCGACATTCCCAACGAGTTCGTCATCGGTTACGGGCTCGACTACGCAGAGCGATATCGCAACCTTCCCTTCATTGGGACCCTTGCTCCGCATGTGTATGGAGCAGGCTGAAAAGTACGCCCTGCGCGAAGCGTGCCCTCCACGGCGGCGACATTGCTCATAGCGGCGGGGAACACCGGCCTACTTGACGTACGTTGGTAGGGCAAAGCCGGTACCGCCCGGGCAGTTACTGTGCGCGGCACGCCGGTGTACCTTCGGACTCCAAAGAGATGACCTTCCGGGGCGTCTCTGGGGAGTCAGTTGGAGCGGTTAGGGATACCGCGAACCCCGGGTCCGCCCGGGGTTGCCAGGCCTTGGTCAGGAAGGGACGGGCCCGCCGGGGTTCCGCATCGGATGGATCTCAAGCGATTTACACGTGGGCCACTGCTGTGGATCCTGGGCATCGTCGTGCTGCTCCTGCTCGTGACCACGATGTGGAGCGGCGACGGCAATTTCGAGAAGACCGACACCTCGAAGATCATTAGTTGGATCGACGAGGGCAAGGTCTCCAACGCGAAGATCATCGACAAGGACCAGCGCATCGAGGTCACCACGACCGACGGCAAGCGCTACTACTCCTCGTGGGTGACCGGTCAGGGCGTCGAGCTCGCCGACCAGCTCCAGCAGGCCAAGAAGGCCAACAAGCTCGCCAAGGACTACACCGTCGACGTGCCGAAGGAGAACTTCCTCCTCGGCCTCCTGGTGAGCTTCCTGCCGATCGTCATCATCGTGCTGATCTTCCTGTTCATCATGAACCAGATGCAGGGCGGCGGCTCCCGGGTGATGAACTTCGGCAAGTCAAAGGCCAAGCTCATCACCAAGGACACCCCGAAGACCACCTTCGCCGACGTCGCGGGCGCCGACGAGGCCATCGAGGAGCTTCAGGAGATCAAGGAGTTCCTGCAGGCCCCGGCCAAGTTCCAGGCGATCGGCGCGAAGATCCCCAAGGGTGTCCTCCTCTACGGCCCGCCCGGAACCGGTAAGACCCTGCTCGCCAGGGCCGTCGCCGGTGAGGCCGGGGTGCCGTTCTACTCGATCTCCGGCTCCGACTTCGTCGAGATGTTCGTCGGCGTCGGCGCCTCCCGGGTCCGCGACCTGTTCGAGCAGGCCAAGGCGAACGCCCCGGCGATCATCTTCATCGACGAGATCGACGCGGTGGGCCGCCACCGCGGCGCCGGCCTCGGCGGTGGCCACGACGAGCGCGAGCAGACCCTGAACCAGCTCCTCGTGGAGATGGACGGCTTCGACGTCAAGGGCGGCGTGATCCTGATCGCCGCGACCAACCGGCCCGACATCCTCGACCCGGCGCTGCTCCGCCCGGGCCGTTTCGACCGGCAGGTCACCGTCGACCGCCCCGACCTGGAGGGCCGCAAGGGCATCCTCCGGGTGCACGGCCGCGGCAAGCCGTTCGCCGAGGGGGTCGACCTCGACGTCATCGCCCGCCGGACGCCCGGTTTCACCGGCGCCGACCTGGCCAACGTGATCAACGAGGCCGCGCTGCTCACCGCGCGCGCCGACCAGAAGCTGATCACGATGGAGATGCTCGAGGAGTCCATCGACCGCGTGATGGCCGGTCCGGAGCGCAAGACCCGCGTCATGTCGGACCAGGAGAAGAAGATCATCGCGTACCACGAGGGCGGCCACGCCCTGGTGGCGCACGCGCTGCCCAACTCCGACCCGGTTCACAAGATCACGATCCTGTCCCGCGGTCGCGCCCTCGGTTACACGATGACGCTGCCGATGGAGGACAAGTTCCTGGCGACCCGCTCGGAGATGATGGACCAGCTCGCGATGTTGCTGGGCGGCCGCACGGCGGAGGAGCTCGTCTTCCACGAGCCCACCACCGGCGCCTCCAACGACATCGAGAAGGCCACCTCCATCGCCCGCCGCATGGTCACCGAGTACGGCATGAGCGAGCAGCTCGGCGCCCGCAAGTTCGGCACCGGCAACGCCGAGGTCTTCCTCGGCCGTGAGATGGGTCACGAGCGCGACTACTCCGAGAAGATCGCCTCCACGATCGACGAGGAGGTGCGCCGCCTCATCGAGACCGCGCACGACCAGGCCTGGGAGATCCTCGTCGAATACCGCGACGTGCTCGACAACCTGGTGCTGGAGCTCATGGAGAAGGAGACGCTCTCCCGCGACCAGGTGCTGCAGATCTTCGCGCCGGTCGTCGTCAAGGAGAAGCGCCCCTCCTACTCCGGCTACGGCAAGCGGCTGCCGTCGAACCGGCCGCCGATCCTGACGCCGAAGGAGCAGTCGGGCAACGGCGCCCTCCCGGCGGGAGCGGGCCACACCGACACCGTGCCCAGGGACGGGAACTGAGCGTGAGCGTGAAGCCGTTGCAGGTCGACTCGGCCCGGATCGAGAAAGCAGTCCGCGAGATCCTCATCGCGCTCGGTGAGGATCCGGACCGGGACGGCCTGCAGGAGACCCCGGCTCGCGTGGCCCGCGCCTACGCGGAGCAGTTCGCCGGGCTGGGGCAGACCCCGGAAGACGTGCTGTCCACGGTCTTCGACGTCGACCACGACGAGATGGTGCTCGTCCGTGACATCGAGGTCTACTCCACCTGCGAGCACCATCTGGTGCCCTTCCATGGACTCGCCCACGTCGGCTACATCCCGAACGAGAAGGGTCAGGTCACCGGCCTGTCCAAGCTGGCCCGCCTCGTCGACGTCTACGCCCGCCGCCCCCAGGTGCAGGAGCGGATGACCTCGCAGATCGCCGACGCGCTCATGAGCGTGCTGGAGCCCCGCGGGGTCATCGTGGTGATCGAGTGCGAACACCTCTGCATGACCATGCGGGGTGTCCGCAAGCCCGGCGCCAAGACCATCACCTCGTCCGTGCGCGGTGACTTCCGCACCAGCGACAAGACCCGCGCCGAGGCCATGGCGCTCATCCTCCGCTGAGCCCGAGTCCGAGCCCTTGCCCGCAGAGACCCCGCCTTGTCCGGACCGCCACGGCAGTCCGGGCAAGGTTTCTGCGTTGCGGCCGGGTTCGAAAGCCCTCCAATCCCGCTCCGCCCGGGCTAATATCTCCACACTCGCCAAGGTCCGGCATGCGCGGCCGACTGCCTCGGGATGGACGGGCTGATTCGTTATGGCACAAGCTGGACCCGCGAGATGGGCGAAGAGTGGACAACGCCTAGGCTTGTCCGCATGACTACGTGGAGTGTGCCGGGGATGCCCGACAAGGGCCGATGCCTGGTGATGGGCGTGGTCAACGTGACCCCCGACTCGTTCTCCGACGGCGGGCGGTGGTTCGACCCGGCGGCCGCCGTACGGCATGGCCTGGAGCTGGTCGAGCAGGGCGCCGACATCGTCGACGTGGGTGGGGAGTCCACCAGGCCCGGAGCGGCGCGGGTGTCGCTGGAGGAGGAGCTGGCCAGGGTCGAGCCGGTCATCAGGGAGCTGAGCCGCGCGGGTGTCACGGTCAGTGTCGACACCATGCGGGCCGAGGTGGCGCAGGCGGCCGTGGACGCCGGGGCGAGGCTGGTCAACGACGTCAGCGGCGGTCTGGCGGACCCGGCGATGCCGAGGGTCGTCGCCGCCTCCGGCGTCCCGTACGTGGTGATGCACTGGCGGGGCCACAGCCACACGATGAACAGCAGAGCGGTCTACGACGACGTCGTGACCGAGGTGCGGGAGGAGCTGTCCAAGCGGATCGCCTCCGTGCTGGCCGAGGGGGTGGCCGACAGCCAGATCGTGATCGACCCGGGCCTGGGCTTCTCCAAGAACCCCGAACACAACTGGGCCCTGCTGGCGGGCGTCGACCGGCTCGCCGAGCTGGGCCCCCCGCTGCTCATCGGGGCCTCGCGGAAACGGTTCCTGGGCCGGCTGCTGGCGGACCCGGACGGCACCCCGCGTCCTTTCAGTCGCAGTGATGACGCCACGCTCGCCGTGACCGCCCTCGTCGCCCAGGCGGGGGCATGGTGTGTGCGAGTGCACGACGTACGCCCGAACGCGGACGCCGTCCGTGTGGCTGCCGCAGTCCAGGGAGCGAGAGCATGAGCGTCGACACCACCGCTGTCGAGACGGTCAACCAGGCGTTCTACACCGCCATCGAGAACGCGGATCTCGACAAGATGACCGAGATCTGGGCCGAAGACGTCGACGGCGAGCAGGTGAGCTGCGTGCACCCGGGGTGGCCGATCGTGAACGGCCGCCAGGAGGTGCTGCGCTCCTGGGCGCTCATCATGGCCAACACCCCCTACATCCAGTTCGTGCTGACCGACGTCCGCGTCATGGTCCTGGGCGATGTGGCCATTCTCACCTGCGAGGAGAACATCCTCACCGCCGGTGACGAGGGCGACTCCAGCTTCGCCGCGGGCAAGGTGGTGGCGAGCAACACCTTCATCAGGACGGCGGCGGGCTGGCGGCTCTGGCTGCACCACGGTTCGCCGGTGCTGCAGGGCGACGAGGACGAGGAAGAAGAGGAAGCCGCGTGACAGACCGGATCAGCGTCAGGGGCCTGCGGGCACGGGGACGGCACGGCGTGCTGGCCGCCGAGCGGGAGCTCGGCCAGGAGTTCGTCGTCGACGCCACGCTCTTCCTCGACACGGCGCCCGCGGCGGCCGGGGACGACCTCACCAGGACCGTGCACTACGGCGAGCTCGCCCAGGACCTGGTGAAGGTCGTGGAGGGCGAGCCGGTCAACCTGATCGAGACGCTGGCCCAGCGCCTGGCGGAGGTCTGCCTGGCGCGCGAGCAGGTGCTGTCGGCGGAGGTCAGCGTGCACAAGCCGGCCGCGCCGATCCCGCTGCCGTTCGACGACGTGGTAGTGACGATCACCCGGAGCCGGGGATGAAGGTCGTGCTGGCGCTCGGCAGCAACCTGGGCGACCGGTTCGAGACGCTGCAGGGCGCGCTCGACGCGCTCTTCGACGCCCCCGAGCTCGACTTCGTCGCGGTCTCGCCCGTATACGAGACCGACCCGTTCGGCGGCCCCGAGCAGGGTCCCTACCTCAACGCGGTGGTGATCGCGCAGACCACCCTGAGGCCCCGGACGCTCCTTGAGCGCGCCCAGGGTGTGGAGAACGCCTTCGGCAGGGTCCGCCAGGAGCGGTGGGGGCCGCGCACCCTGGACGTCGACCTGATCGCCATGGGCGACGTCACCGCCGCCGACCCCGATCTGACGGTGCCGCACCCCAGAGCGCACGAGCGCGCGTTCGTGCTGGTGCCGTGGCTGCGGGCCGATCCGGACGCGGTGCTGGCCGGGCGCAGGGTCGAGGACCTGCTGGCCGGGCTGGACCAGGACTACGTGCGGCTACGCGCCGATCTGACGCTGCAGAGGCCCATTTGAAGCCGACCCGTCCCGGCGTGCTCGTCGGTCTCGTCGTCATGTTCGCGATCATCACCTGGGCGCTGCTGAAGCCCCTTTACTCGTCCCTGCCGACCGTGCCGTGGACCGCGATCCCCACGGTGCTGCTGTTGGCGATCGGCGAGATCTACAGCGGGTGGATGACGAAGGCCAGGATCGAGCGCAAGGGCGACACCAAACCCGTCGAGCCGTTGGCGGTGGCCCGGCTGGCGGCCCTCGCCAAGGCCTCCGCGTACGGCGGGGCGGTCTTCGGCGGCGTCTTCGCCGGGTTCACGATCTACACCGCCGACCTGCTGGAGCAGGGCGTGCCCCGCCGCGACTTCCTCATCGCCGGCGGCTCGTTCATCGGCTGTGTGGTGCTGGTCTGCGCCGCCCTCTACCTCGAATACTGCTGCAAGGTGCCCAAGGACTCCTCGGAGGAGGACCGCTAGCTGTATTGACCCGCAGGGTTGTTGACACGGCTGATCGGGGGGCGGCCCCCGGGGCGGTGCGGCCCGCGCGTCACTTGTCGATGTCGCCCACGACGAAGAACATCGACCCCAGGATGGCCACCATGTCGGAGACCAGGTGGCCGGGGAGCATCTCGCGCAGCACCTGGACGTTGTTGTAGGAGGCCGAGCGGAGCTTCATCCGCCAGGGGGTCTTCTCGCCGCGGGAGACCAGATAGTAGCCGTTGATGCCGAGCGGGTTCTCGGTCCAGGCGTAGGTGTGGCCCTCGGGCACCTTGAGCACCTTGGGCAGGCGCTGGTTGACCGGCCCCTGCGGCAGCTCCCGGAGCCGCTCCAGGCAGGCGTCGGCCAGGTCCAGGGAGACCTTCACCTGCTCCAGCAGCACCTCGAACCGGGCGTGGCAGTCTCCGGCCGTCCGGGTGACGACCCGCACCGGCAGCTCGCCGTAGGCGAGGTAGGGCTCGTCCCTGCGCAGGTCGAGGTCGACCCCGGAGGCGCGGGCGATCGGGCCGCTCACGCCGTACTGCATGATCGTCTCCCGGTCCAGCACGCCCACCCCGACCGTGCGGGCCAGGAAGATCTCGTTCCCGGCGATCAGGTGCTCGATGTCGGGAAGCCGCCGCCGCACGTCCGCGACGGCGCGCCCGGCGCGGTCCGTCCAGCCCTCGGGCACGTCCTCCTTGAGGCCGCCGACCCGGTTGAACATGTAGTGCATCCGGCCGCCGGAGATCTCCTCCATCACGGCCTGGAGGGTCTCGCGCTCCCGGAAGGCGTAGAAGACCGGGGTGATCGCGCCGAGCTCCAGCGGATAGGAGCCGAGGAACATCAGGTGGCTGAGGACCCGGTTGAGCTCGGCCAGGAGCGTGCGCATCCAGACCGCCCGGACCGGCACCTCCATGCCGAGCATCCGCTCCACCGCGAGCACGACGCCCAGCTCGTTGGCGAACGCCGACAGCCAGTCGTGCCGGTTGGCCAGCATGATGATCTGCCGGTAGTCGCGCACCTCGAACAGCTTCTCCGCGCCGCGGTGCATGTAGCCCACGATCGGCTCGGCCGCGCTGATCCGCTCCCCGTCCAGGGTGAGCCGCAGCCGCAGCACCCCGTGGGTGGACGGATGCTGCGGCCCGATGTTGAGGACCATGTCCTCGGTCGCGAGTTCCTTGCCGCGCACTCCGTGCACGGCGTCCGCTCCGGCGCCGATCCCTACGCTGATCTCCCGGGGTGCGCCTGCGGCACGACGCTCAGTCATAGGGCCATGCTGTCACGTCAGCTCCGCGACAGCAGGTCCCGCAGAGCGGCGACCAGACGGTCGACGTGCTCCTCGGTGGTGCCGATCCCGATGGAGGCGCGGACCGCGGAGGCGGTGACGTCGTCGCAGCCGCCGTCCTTGGCACCGAGGAGGTGGCGGACGAAGGGGTGGGCGCAGAACTTGCCGTCGCGCACGCCGATGCCGTACTCGCCGGACAGGGCCTCGGCGACCTCGCGGGCGGTGAAGCCGTCCACCACGAAGGAGACGATGCCGACGCGGGGGTGGTCGGGGCCCCACAGGGACAGCTCGTGGACGCCCTCGACGGAGGCCAGACCGGCGCGGAGGCGGCCGATGAGGCGCTCCTCCTCGCGCAGCAGCGCGCTCCAGCCGGTGGCGCTCAGGGCGTCGCAGGCGGCGGCCAGGGCGATGGCGCCCAGGACGTTCGGGGTGCCGGCCTCGTGACGGGCCTCGGGGTCGTCGTGCCACTCGGCCCCGTCGTCGTCGACCGAGCGCACCGCGCCGCCGCCCCGCAGGTACGGCTCCGCCTGCGACAGCCAGTCGGTCCGGCCGACCAGGGCGCCGGTGCCGAAGGGGGCGTAGAGCTTGTGGCCGGAGAAGACCACGTAGTCCAGGTCCAGCGCGGTCAGGTTGAGCCGGCGGTGCGGGACGAGCTGGGCGGCGTCGACGAGGATGCGGGCGCCGTGGCGGTGGGCGATGTGGGCCAGGGCGGCGATCGGCCAGAGCTCGCCGGTGACGTTGGAGGCCGCGGTCACGACCAGCAGCTTGGGGCCGTGGATCCCGGCCAGCGCCTCGTCGGCGGCGCGGACCGCCTCGCCCGGGAAGGCGGGGGGCGCGAGCCGTACGGCGTCGGCCCAGGGCAGCAGCGAGGCGTGGTGCTCGGTGTCGAAGACCACGGCGGTGGTCCCCGCGGGAAGGCTGCGGGCCAGCAGGTTGGTGGCGTCGGTGGTGTTCCGGGTGAAGACCACCGAGTCGTCGGGGCGCGCCCCGACGAAGGCGCGGACCGTGTGCCGGGCCTGCTCGTAGCGGGCCGTGGTGAGCTGGGAGGCGTACCCGGCACCGCGGTGGACGCTGGAATAGGCCGGGAGCGCGGCGGCGACGGCGGCGCTCACCGGCTCCAGACAGGGCGCGCTGGCGGCGTAGTCGAGATTGGCGTAGGGGACGAGCCTGCCGCCCTTGACCGGGACCTGGAGGTCCGAGCCGAGCACCGCGGGGATCCGCCGGTCCTCGGACGCGCGGGTGGCGGGGACGGTCACGGACGTGGCGGGGGCGGAGGTGAAGATCGTCAGTGCGGACACGCCAGAACTCCTCGGAGGTCATCGGACCCCAAGCCGTGGCGTTGGTGCGTGGAGCCCGCGCTTGCCCGACACACTCCGTGCCGGACCAGGTCCTCACCCGGGGCACCCCGCCGCGGACGCGAGGGTTGCCGGCCAGCGAGCCGGGGCTTGTCACTGGCACTCATGACCTACAGGGGAACTATAACCGACCCCTGGCCGGGCTCCGCAAGTCGGTGAAATGCGCAGCTGTGTTCTTTGTTCAGGAACTCACGGTGATGCCCAGTCGTCTAGGCAGTGACCCCTGACGCCTGACGGAGGAGTGAACGATGGATTGGGTGACTGATCCCGAGATCTGGATAGGGTTCGTCACCCTTGTCGGCCTGGAGATCGTGTTGGGCATCGACAACATCATCTTCATCTCGATCCTGGCGGGGAAACTCCCGCCCGGCCAGCGTGACAAGGCGCGGAAGCTGGGTCTCCTCGCCGCCCTGGTCAGCCGGCTGCTGTTGCTGCTGGCGCTGTCGTGGGTGGTGAAGCTCACGGCGCCGATGTTCGAGGTCTTCGGCCACCCGATCTCGGGACGCGACCTGATCCTGATCCTCGGCGGCCTCTTCCTGCTGGGCAAGAGCGTCTTCGAGATGCACGACAGCCTTGAGGGCAAGTCGGGTCATGCCAGTGGCAGGGTCGCCGCCTCCTTCACCGCGGTGATCCTCCAGATCATGGTCCTGGACATCGTGTTCTCCCTCGACTCGGTGATCACCGCGGTCGGCATGGTCGACGAGCTCGGCGTCATGGTCGCGGCCGTCATCGTCTCGGTCGTCGTGATGCTCTTCGCCTCCGGCCCGATCAGCCGTTTCGTGGACAAGCACCCGAGCATCAAGATGCTCGCCCTGTCGTTCCTGGTGCTGATCGGCGTCGTGCTCATCGCCGAGGGCTTCGAGCAGCACATCTCCAAGGGCTACATCTACTTCGCGATGGCGTTCTCGCTCGTCGTGGAGCTGCTGAACATCCGGATGCGCGGCAAGGCGGCCAAGGGCGCGGCCGAGGAGGACAGGCCGGTCGAGCTGCACCACCGCTACGAGGCGGGCGAGCAGGCCGGGTCCCCGCAGGACCAGGGCGTGCGTGGACCGGCGGACCGGGTGGCGGAGCCGGATCCCGATCACGGCGAGGGCTCAGCGGTCAGGTGATCTCGCCGTGAGAGCGGCCGGCCTGTCGTGGGGCGCGGCCCGGACCCGGTTGCCGAGATCGAGGTGCCACCACCCGTCGGCATCGGGGCGGAGACCCGCGCCCGCCACGGCGTCCTGGAATGTCCGTCGGCTGTCCCCGGCGAGCGTGTTGTCAGCCTGCCGGAACTCGCGTGCGGTCCGCCGCCGTCCGGCGGAGATCTCCGCCGGTTCCGTCCGTCAGGGTGCACACTCCGTCCACGCAGGAGCGCTGGAGGCGGCCCATCGA
The DNA here is from genome assembly GCF_055586905.1 of Streptosporangium sp. NPDC048886. NCBI lineage: Bacteria > Bacillati > Actinomycetota > Actinomycetes > Streptosporangiales > Streptosporangiaceae > Streptosporangium > Streptosporangium sp. NPDC048886. The sequence goes on along the minus strand of NZ_JBVJHH010000005.1, from coordinate 208,282 downwards.
GATCGTCTGCACCAGTCCGACGGCCCAGCAGGTCGGGCAGCCGCGCAGCGCCACCAAGCCGAGCGGCGCCAGCAGCAGACTGGCCGGTCCGACCGTCGGGACCAGCGCGACGGCTCCGATCAGGAGACCGAATCCGAGTCCGCCGCGGAGCAGGTGCCGGGGGACGGACCTGCTGGCGAAGCTTGCGTCGCCGGTCGTCCTCATGCTTTTCATTCGGCCCTTCCCCAGTTCTGAGTTTGCAGGTCGCCGCGGACGGCGGCCCGGGCGCGGTGCAGCCGGGACTTCATGGCGGCGCTGCTCAGCCCGAGGGACCTGGCGACGACAGGGCCCGGCAGGCCCTGGACATCACGCATGATCAGCACGAGACGCTGATCGGCGGGCAGAGCCGCGATCGCGGTGGCGACCTGATCGACTTCGAGGCCCCGCAGCACCTCGTCCTCCGCGGACGAGCAGGATCCGTCAACGACCGGTTCGGCCCGCCACACCAGCGATTGGGCGCGGCGCAGGCATTCGTTGCGCACGATCTGGAACATCCACGAGGCCAGCGCACCGGACGCTCGCAAGGTGCCGATCTTGCGGAAGAGGATGATGAGTGCCTCCTGGGCGGCGTCCTCGGCGTCCTGCGGACTCGCGCACAGCGAGAAGGCGAACCGCTGCACGTGCGGATGGGACCCGCTGACCAGGGCGGCGATCGATGCCTGGTCTCCCTGCTGCGCCGCCGCGATCAGCTGCTGGCTGGGCCACCGGGATCGGGAAGCCCTAGTCACGGGACCGGGCCCGCTTGCGGAGGAACACGATGCTGCACGCGCAGATGAGCACCGCCGCGACAGCGATGACGATCATGGTGGTCAAGGGAGTCTCCTGCCTGTCGAACGGCCGTGGCGCCGGTACGTACATAAGAGGGCGGCTCGCCGGAAAAGGATTCAGCCCGTTTGACGGTCGATTCAGGCCCGCTCCGTCGCCGGGCGACCCCACCGGGCCGTCGCCGGGTGACCTCACCGGGCCGGCCGCCTCGTAACTTACAAGTTTGGCGGCGAACATTACGATGCTTACGTGCGCTTTGATCCTTGGAATCCGGAATTTGTCGCCCACCCCTATGACGTCTACGCCGAGCTGAGGCGGGAACGGCCGGTCAGCTTCTTCGAGCCGACCGGCCAGTGGCTGATCGCCCGGCACGCCGACGTCAACGCGCTGCTGCGCGACCGCCGGCTCGGCCGCTCCTACCTGCACGTCGCCACGCACGCCGAGTTCGGCAGGCCGGACGACCCCGACTTCCAGGACCCGTTCTGGCGGGTGGTCCGGGCCGGGATGCTCGACGTCGAACCGCCGGTCCACACGCGGCTGCGGCGCCTGGTGTCCAAGGCGTTCACCCCGCGCATGGTGGAGGCGCTCCGCCCCAAGGTCGCCCGGATCGCCGGGGAGCTGGTGGAGGCGTTCGTCGAGCGCGGCGGGGGCGACCTGATCGCCGAGGTGGCCGAGCCGCTGCCGGTGACCGTGATCGCCGAGATGCTCGGCGTGCCCGAGGCCGACCGGCACCTGCTGCGGCCCTGGTCGGCCGACATCTGCGGGATGTACGAGCTCAACCCGTCGGTCGAGGCCCAGCACACCGCGGTGCGCGCGGCCCAGGAGTTCTCCGACTACCTGATCGAGCTGGCCCGCGCCCGCCGGGCCGATCCCGGCGACGACCTGATCAGCGCGCTGGCCCTGGTGGCCGACGAGGGCGACAGGCTCACCGAGGAGGAGCTGGTCGGCACCTGCGTGCTGCTGCTCAACGCCGGGCACGAGGCCACCGTCAACGTCACCGGCAACGGCTGGTGGTCGCTGTTTCGCAACCCGGCCGAGCTGGAACGGCTCCGCGCCGACCACGGCCTGCTGCCCACGGCGATCGAGGAGCTGATGCGCTGGGACACCCCGCTGCAGATGTTCGAGCGCTGGGTGCTTGAGGACATCACCGTGGGCGGGGTGGACATCCCGCGCGGCACGGAGGTGGCGCTGCTGTTCGGCTCGGCCAACCGCGACCCCGAGGTGTTCGCCGACCCCGACCGCCTCGACGTGGGCCGGGCGGACAACCCGCACATCTCCTTCGGCGCGGGCATCCACTTCTGCCTGGGCGCCCCGCTGGCCCGGATCGAGCTGGCCGAGTCGTTCGGCGCGCTGCTGCGCAGGGCCCCGAAGCTGGAGCTCGCCGCCGAGCCCACCTGGGGGCCGGGCTACATCATCCGCGGGCTCACCGCCCTCGACGTGCGGGTCTGAGCCAAGCGACAGGGCACAGCCTCTCGTCCTGCTGAGCGACTGCCCGGGGAAGCGGCCGAGCGTGCGAAAGGCCGAGGACACCCGTACGGTCACCGCCAGGGGCGACAGCGACCACCGCCATACCGAGCAGCTGATCATCATGCCGAGCCCCGAGGTCGCCCAGCAGGTCGTGAAGGACGGATGTGGGGGACGACGCGGGCGGGCCGGAACGACTCCGCCCGCCCGAGTCACGCACGGGCCCGCGCACCCCTCCGTGCCGGATCTCGTGCGGGTACGGCGGCGCGGCGGCATGGAACGTGGGGGAAGGAGTGCCGCCGGCGCCCGCTCATGGGAGGCGTGGGGCGCCTGGTGTGGACGTTTCCTGCTCAGGTCGGGTGATCACCGTCATCTCGGCCTCGTGCATCTGCCTCTGCCGTGCGCGGGGGAACGGCGCCAAAAGCCGTACACACCTCATTCCACCCCATTTCCCGCCGGAGTCCGGGGCCCGCACACGGTCAGCCGGTACGGTGTTCCACCTGCGCGGGGCCGGTCAGAAATGAGCGATGACGCGTCGAGCGGGGCCATCCACGGTCATCAGCCCGCCGTAGGGCAGGACCCATTGGGGATCGGTGTGCCCGAAGTCGACGCCGAACACCACCATGGCCTCGGGGTTGTAGTGGTCCAAGGCCCGCAGGATCGCTCCGCGCTGCTCGGTGCGGTAGCCCTCCCGCTCGTCGGGCGTGGTGGGGCGCAGCAGGCTGCTGGCCTTGGCCGTACCGACGAGGATGGCCGGGAACTGTGCGAGCAGCCCGCGTTCGCCCGCGTTGCGCAGCATGCGGAACACCTCCGGAGCCGAGGGCATCTCCTCGGAGGTCTCCAGCAGCAGCACGCACCCGGCGTAGTCCTCGGCCGGACGGATCCACCGGTTCGCGGCCAGGTTCCAGTGCAGGATCTCCAGGTTGCCGCCCCAGGTGGGAGCGGTGACGACCTGGTCGGGCCGGTGCCAGATCCAGCCGGGACTGGGCCGGGTCGGCGCCGCGTGGTTCAAGGACGCGGGTTCGCCCCAGTCGAGCTCGTCCTCGCTGAACACTTCGACCGGATGCAGCTCCATGTCCCCGCCGGTGAGCAGCGCCGCTCGCAGTGACCCGGTCGACACCGGGTGCAGACCGCCGCCGCGACCGAGGTGCACCATCGTCGACCCGCCGTGATAGCCCGCCACGCCAAGGTTCCACAGCCAGTTGAGCAGGTTGGTGTTGTCGCTGTAGCCGACGAACGGCTTGGGGTTGGCGGTGATCACGGCGGGATCCAGGAAGGGCAGCACGCTGAGCTGGTCGTCCCCTCCGATCGTGGCCAGCACCGCGCGGATGCCCGGGTCGGCGAACGCGTCCATCAGATCGGCCGCTCGATCCTGCGCCGAGGCGCCCAACCGGCGGGTCGTCGGATATTCCACGGGCTCCAGCCCGAACTCGTCGCGGAGCCGCCGCATCGCCAGCTCATGCACGGCGGGGAACATCCCCGGCGCCGCGAAGGAAGGCGAGACCACGGCCACCCGGTCCCCAGCCGTCAGCTTCGGGGAAATTGTCAGATCAGGACGCATGTTCCCATCTAACTGGATCATGCAACTGGAAATAATCTCCGTGCCCGCCCAGCGGATCGGACGGACGCTTTCAAAGGCGATCCTGGGCGAGCCAGCCGAAGCCGCCGAGCCCCTCGGCGGCGATCAGCTCCGCCTCCTGGGAGGCCCTGGCCAGGGCGCGGAGATAGCCGCGCGGGTCGTCGCGGGCGTGCTCGACGGGCGGGCGGGTCCCGGTGACGCCGAGGTTGCGCAGCGCCTGCCGCTGGGTGGTCAGGACCGTCGTGACGGCCCCCGCGCGCTCCCCGGCGGCCGCGCAGGCGTCGAGGGCCACGTGCGCGGTGATGTCGCACGAGCCGTCCGGCACGGGTGCGACGGCCGCCCCGTCGCGGTAACCGGCCAGCGTCCCGCACGGCGGGCGGTCGTCCACAGGGTGTGCGTAGTCGATCGCGATCGCCCGCCCGCGGGCCAGCCGTACGATCACCGAGGCCCACGCCTCGTCGCGGGGCCTGCCGATCTCGGCCCGCTCGCCCGGGGCCCGCATCGGCCACCAGCGGGCCAGCCAGGCCAGGTCGGCCTCCGAGGGCCTGCCGCCGAGCCGTTCCGCGCCGTTCGACGGGTCGACCAGGACCAGCCGGGGCCCGCCCGCGGTCTGCTCGGCGACGTCCACCGGCACGTTGTCCAGCCACTCGTTGGCGATCACGAGGCCGTTGATCCCGTCCGGCACGGTCCGCGCCCACGCGATCTCCCCGGGCAGCCGGGCGGGCCGGGGGGCCAGGTCCACCCCGGTCACCCGCAGCCGCGGCCGGAGCCCGGGCGGCGCGGCGGCGAGCACCCCGGCCGCCAGGGCGCCCTCCCCGGCGCCGACGTCCACCAGGTCGACCACCGGCGGGCCGCCGAGCGCGTCGTCGAGCGCGACGAGCTCGCGCAGCACGGCCTCGGCGAAGACGGAGGACGCGCCGACCGAGGTCCGGAAGTGCCCGGAGGGGCACTCCCGCAGGTAGAAGCCGTTGTCGCCGTAGAGCGCCCGCTCCGTCGCGGCGCGCCAGGTGAGCCACACGTCCACAGACGCTACAGCGCCAGGCCAGGGGACGGCCGCCGGACAGCCGATGGACGGCGGGTCGGACCTCAGCCGGGCATGGGACCAGGCGGACGCGGCTCCTCGGAGAACGGGTCAGACGGTGTGGGATCAGGCGGGCGCGGGGCCTCGGAGAACGGGATCGGGCGGGTGCGGGGCCTCGGAGCAGGTGCGGATCCCCACGCGGACGCGGGCCCGGACGGGGCGATCCCCGGGCGGGGGCGGGCTCCGGAGTCGGGTGCCGTTTTCGGACACGCGCCTCGGCGTGGCTGCGGTGGCCGGGCCCGTTACGCTGGTCAACTGGGCACGGAGCCCCCATCTGGTCGAAGGACGGGACGTCATGGACGCAGGCGATCGCCCGGCACGGTTGGCCGTCGGAGTGGTCGGAGCCGGCCGGGTCGGCTCGGCACTCGGCGCCGCGCTCGCGCGGGCGGGCCATCGAGTCGTCGCCGCGAGCGGGGTCTCCGACTCCTCCCGGGAGCGGGCGGCCGAGCGGCTCGGCCTGACCCTCACCCGCCCGGAGGACGTGGTGGCCGGATCCGACCTCGTCCTCCTGACGGTCCCCGACGACGTGCTGCCCGACCTGGTCACGGGTCTGGTCGGCACCGGCGCCGACCTGCGGGGCAAGCTGGTGGCCCACACCAGCGGCGCGTACGGCCTGGCCGTGCTGAACCCGGCGACCAAGGCGGGGGCGCTCCCGCTGGCGCTCCACCCGGTGATGACCTTCACCGGCAAGGACGACGACCTCCGCCGGCTCGTCGGCATCTCCTACGGTGTCACCGCGCCCGAGATGCTCCGCCCGGTGGCCGAGGCGCTGGTCATCGAGATGGAGGGCGAGCCGGTCTGGATCGAGGACGAGGACCGGGCGCTCTACCACGCGGCCCTGGCCGGAGCGGCCAACCACATGGTGACCCTCGTCGCGGAGTCCTCCGAGCTGCTGGAGAAGATCGGCGTGGAGCAGCCGGGCCGGATGCTCGGCCCGCTGCTGGGCGCCGCCCTGGAGAACGTGCTGCGGCTCGGCATCGGCGGGCTGACCGGCCCGGTGGTGCGCGGAGACGCCGGGACGGTCCGCAAGCACGTGGACGCGCTGATCCTGGCCGCCCCCGAGGCGGCGGACGCCTACGTGGCCCTCGCTAGGCTCACGGCGGACCGGGCGCTGGCGGCCGGGCTGCTCAAACCGGAGGCCGCCGAGCGTCTCCTGGACGCTCTGGGAGGCAACATATGGACGTGATCGTGGTGGGTGACCGCGCCGAGCTGGTCAAGGCGAGGCAGGCCCTGAAGATCGGCGGAGCGGTGTCCCCCGGACGGGCGGCCCTGGCCCTGGTGCCGACCATGGGGGCGCTGCACGAAGGACACCGCTCGCTCATCCGGCTGGCCCGCGAGCAGGCCGAGCACGTGGCCGTGAGCATCTTCGTCAACCCCCTGCAGTTCGGCCCCGGCGAGGACTACACCCGCTATCCCCGCACGTTCGACACCGACCTGGAGGTCTGCGCGGCCGAGGGCGTGAGCATGGTGTTCGCGCCCTCCGCCGAGGACATGTACCTACCGGACCGGCAGGTCGGCGTCTCGGCGGGCGGGATGGGCACGATCGTCGAGGGGGTGTTCCGGCCCGGTCACCTCGACGGCGTGCTCACCGTGGTGCTCAAGCTGTTCAACCTGGTCCAGCCGGACGTGGCGGTGTTCGGGCAGAAGGACGCCCAGCAGCTGGCGATGATCCGCCGGATGGTCGCCGACCTCGACGTCCCGGTCTCCGTCGTCGGGGCGCCCACGGTCCGGGAGGCCGACGGCCTGGCGCTGTCCAGCCGTAACCGCTACCTGTCCTCGCACGAGCGCCGGACGGCGCTGGCCCTGTCCCAGGCCCTGTTCGCGGGGGCCGCGGAGCCGACGCCGGAGGAGATCCGGCGGACCGCGCGGGCCGTGCTGGCGGGGGAGCCGGCCGTGGAGGTCGACTACCTGGTCCTGGTGGACCCGGCGACCTTCGAGGAGGTCGGCGCCGACCACCGGGGTGAGGCGATCCTCGCCGTGGCCGCGAGGGTGGGCTCCACCAGGCTGATCGACAACGTGACGGTCACCCTCTAGCGCGGTGTCCGCCGGAGTTCTCCGGGGCCGGCGGCGCGCCGCCTCCGCGGCTACCTCGGCTCAGGAGTCGAGGTAGCGCAGGACCGCCAGCACCCGGCGGCTGTAGCCCGTGGCGTGCGACAGCGAGAGTTTGTCGAAGAGCGAGTTGACGTGCTTCTCCACCGCGCTCTGCGACACGTGCAGCGCCTGCGCGATCGAGGCGTTGGTCTGGCCCTGGGCCATCCGCTCCAGCACCTCGCGCTCGCGCGCGGTCAGCTTGGCCAGCGGGTCCACCTGACTCGTACGGGCCAGCAACTGGCGCACCACCTCGGGGTCGAACGCGGCGCCCCCCGCGCCCACCCGCTCCAGCGCGTCCAGGAAGTCGGTCACCTGCGCGACCCGGTCCTTGAGCAGGTAGCCGACACCCTCCACGTTCGCGCTCATCAGCTCGGTGGCGTACTTCTTCTCCACGTACTGCGACAGCACCAGCACCTTGACCTCCGGCCAGCGCCGCCGGATCTCCAGCGCCGCGCGCAGCCCTTCGTCGGTGTGCGTGGGCGGCATCCGCACGTCCACCACCACCGCGTCGGGCCGGTACGCGGCCACCGCCGACACCAGCGCCTCGCCGTCGCCGACGGCGGCCGGAACCTCGTGGCCCTCCTCCAGCAGCAGCCGTACCAGGCCCTCGCGCAGCAGCGTGGAGTCTTCGGCCAGGATCACCCGCACGGCAGCTCCGCCACGATCGTGGTCGGCCCGCCCGGCGGGCTGGTCACCGTGAAGGTCCCGTCCAGCGCGGCGACCCGTCGCGCCAGCCCCGACAGTCCGCCGCCTGCGGCATCCGCCCCGCCCACACCGTCGTCCTGTACGCACACGACGACCATTGTGTCCTGTCCGTGCACCTCCACGGTGACGGCGGTGGCGCGGGCGTGCTTGGCGGCGTTGGTCACCGCCTCGCTGACCACGAAGTAGGCGACGGTCTCCACCGCCATCGGCGGCCGCGCGGGCAGCTCACACACGATCTTGACCGGCACGCTCGACCGCTCGGCCACACCGGCCAGCGCCTCGCCCAGGCCGAGGGAGTCCAGCCCCGACGGGTACACCCGCCAGGCCACCTCACGCAGCTCGGCCAGTGCCTGCTGCGCCTGCTCGTGCGCCTGCTCCAGCAGCTCGGGACGGCCCCTGCGGGCCCGGCCGACCATCATCGACAGCGCCACCAGCCGCTGCTGCAGCCCGTCGTGCAGATCGCGTTCGATCCTGCGTCGCTCGGCGTCCACGGCCGCCACAACGCCCGCGCGGCTCTCGGCCAGCTCGGCGATGCGGTGCCGCAGCACCTCGGTGGGGTCGGGGCCGAGCATCCGCAGGGCCAGTCGCCGCTCCAGCGCGTGCACCCCCGCCATGCCCGACAGGTCCAGGAACAGCAGGACCAGACCCACCAGGCAGGCATAGGCGATCAGGGGCACGGTCGGTCTCATGCCGTCGATCGGCAGTCCCCTGCCCCAGAACCAGACGAGCGTGACGGCCATCCGCGTGCCGATGACGAGCAAGGCGACCACCAGGCCGCCGAGTACGCCGACCGGCGCCCGCGTCGCCAGATACCGCAGCTCCCGTCCATCGGAGTGGCCCGTGCCGAGCCCGAGGGCGGCGGGGTCGAGGCGTAGCCGGCGGGCTTCGAGCACGGCCAGCCGTCGGGCCGCCGCCCGCACGGCCGGACGGCCGGCGAACGGCAGCGCCGGCAGGAGGAAGACCAGCTCGATCAGGGCGGTGACCGTCCCCAGCAGCACCGCCCCCAGCAGCCGCAGCCCCTCAGCGGCGAGACGCATGTCGCCCCTGGTGCCGCTCGGCCACCCTGACGCCCACGAACACCAGGACGGCCAGTAGCACCAGGGCGATCACCACGTTGGTGCCCATGCCGACGTAGGCCTCCACCAGCGACCAGTTCTCGCCCAGGACGTAGCCCGTCAGAACGAAGATCGTGTTCCAGATGAGGCTGCCGGCCGCGGTCAACAGTGTGAACGTGACCAGCGGCATGCGCTCCACCCCGGCCGGGATCGAGATCAGGCTGCGGAAGATGGGGATCATCCGGCCGAAGAACACGGTCTTGCGTCCGTGCTTGAGGAACCACGCCTCGGTCCTGTCGATATCGGAGATCTTCAGCAGCGGGATCCGGGCGGCCAGGGCCAGCGTGCGCTCGCGGCCGAGCAGCGCGCCCACCCAGTACAGCGCCAGCGCGCCCAGGACCGAGCCCGCCGTGGTCCACGCGAGCACGGTCAGCAGGTCCATCTCGCCCCTGGAGGAAGTGAAGCCGGCCAACGGCAGGATCACTTCACTGGGTAGAGGCGGGAAGAGATTCTCCAACGCGATCGCCAGTCCCGCACCTGGCGCCCCGAAGCTTTCCATCAGCCCAACCAGCCAATCTGTCATGCCCCAGAGGCTATGAACGGTCAGGGTAGCGCCGGAATGAGGCGTGTGACCGTTTCCAGGTGTGGAAAACCACACCTGCGGAAAACCACCGGCATAAACGGACATGGGCCTCATTCCTCCAGCCGAGCCGCCGAACCTACTGTTCCTGGCCATGATCGGAAAGATGTTCGACGTCCCGAGACGGACGCTGGCCGGCCTGGCCGCCCTTCTCGCGCTGGCCGCGGTCATCGTGCTGTCCGCCATGACGGACAGCACGATGCAGCCCCTGCCGGCCTCGGCCCCGAGCGGCGAGTTCAGCGCCGAGCGAGCCGTGGCCCACCTGACGGAGTTCGCCACCCGGCCGCGGCCCATCGGCAGTCCCGAAAGCGACCGGGCCAGGGACTACCTGGCCGGGCGGCTGCGCGCCGCGGGTCTCCAGGTCGAGGTCCAGCGGTCGGTCGGGGCCCGCTCGGCGGCGGGGCTGGCGACGTTCGGCCAGGTCGACAACATCGTGGGCCGGCTGCCGGGGACCGATCCCACCGGTACGGTTCTCATCGCCGCCCACTACGACTCAGCGGCGATGGGACCGGGTGCTTCCGACGACGGTGCGGCGGTGGCCGCGATGATCGAGACGGTCCGGGCGCTGCGGGCGGGCACCGGCCCGCGTAATGACATCGTGCTGCTCATGTCGGACGGCGAGGAGGACGGCGTGCTCGGCGCCGAGGCCTTCGTCCGCGAACACCCCTTGGCCCGCAAGGGCGGCGTGCTGCTGAACTGGGAGGCCCGCGGGGTGAGCGGCCCCTCGCTGATGTTCGAGACCTCAAGGAACAACGCCCGGCTGGTCGAGACGTTCGTCAACGCCGTTCCGGCTCCGCGCGGTGACTCCTCCATGGTGGAGCTCTACCGGCTGCTGCCGAACAACACCGACTTCACCCCGCTGACCAAGGCCGGGTTCACCGGCATGAACTTCGCCTACATCGAGCGTTCCTCGCTCTACCACACCGCCGACGACTCCATCGCCAACCTTCACCGCGGAAGCCTGCAGCACCACGGCTCGAACATGCTGGCGCTGGCCCGTGCCCTGGGGAACGCGGACCTCGGGTCGTTGCCCGCCGACCATGACGTCACCTATTTCCGTGCCCTCGGAACCATGATCACTTACTCTGACCGGCTCGTATGGCCGCTGGCGGTGTCGGCCGTCCTCGCGGTGGCGGGATTGGCGCTGCTGGCCCGCGTCAGGCGGCTGCTCAGCCTTCCCCGGCTGCTGTGGGCGGCGGCTTCGGCCGTCGTCCCGCTGGCCGGCTCGGCTCTCCTGGCGCAGGGGCTGTGGGAGGTGCTGGTGGCCGTGCGACCCGCCTACGACGCCATGGGCGGTCTCCTGCATCGCCCGCAGGCGTTCCAGGCGGCGGTCGCGGTCCTGTCCGGGGCGGCGCTGCTCGGCTGGTATCTGCCGTTGCGCCGCAGGCTGGGGCCGGCGGCGCTGTCGGTCGGGGCGCTGGTCTGGCCGGCCGGGCTCGGCGTGCTGTGCGCCTGGTCCGCGCCCGGGGCATCCTTCCTGTTCGCCCTGCCGGCGCTGCTGTGCGCGCTCGGCGGGCTGGCTGCCGTCCTGATCCCCGCATCCGCCTGGGCGCGGTTGACGGCGGCGATGCTGGGTCCGGTCACGGCCGCGATGCTGCTGCCCTCTCTGGCGGCCAACGCCTTCGACGGGATGGGGCTGGCGCTGGGCGGGGTGAGCGCGCTGGTGTTGGCACTGTTCGGGCTGACGGTGCTGCCGATCGTCGAACTGTTCCTGCCCGTACCCGGCACCGGGCCGGAGCGGGCCGTCGCCGTGCCCCTGACAGCCGTCGTCCTCGCCCTGGGGCTGGCCGGTGCGGGGCTGCTGGTGGACGGGTTCGACGCGGACCGGCCGCAGCGCACGCACCTGGCGTACGTCATGGACGCCGACACCCGCACCGCTCACTGGGTCAGCGCCGACACCGACCCCGGAGAATGGACCAGGCGGTACGTTTCCGGCCACGAGTCCGCGGCACTGCCCGAGGGATACGCGCGGGGCGCGCTCCGGACCGGCCCCGCACCGGTGATCAGGGCCGCCGGCCCGCGTGTCTCCGTGCTGTCGCGCGACCAGGAAACGGTCAAGCTGCACGTGACGGCGGGCAAGGGGGCGCGTTCGGTGACGCTGAGGGTCGACCACCCGATCACCGAGGCCACCGCGTCCGCCGGCAGGTTCGGCTCCGTGAGCGTCCCCGTCACCGGGAAGCGGGCCGGCACCTGGCCCGCGGAGGTCCGCTTCAGGGGCATCCCCGCCCAGGGAGTCCAGATCACGGTGCGCGTACCGGACGCGGACCGGATCCGCCTCACCGCCATCGCGGAGACCGACGGCCTGTCCGCGGTGCCGGGCTTCCGCCCAAGGCCGCCCGGCCTGACCGCGGCCACCAGGGAGGACGGCGACCTCATCGCGCTTACCCGCACCTACACCCTGACGGGCGCCTCTCACAGCCCACAGCGCCCGTCCTCGGATTCCGGCGAGATCACGCGATAGCCCGTGCCGTCTGCCGAGTCAGGTGGATGGGACCCCGCTGACGGGCCTCGGGCGGTGGCTCCGGGGCGTCGGATATATTCCGCGCAGGCGTGCACGCTCATGGGGCGGCGCGACCGGACGAAAGGTGATCGACGCATGCTCCGGACCATGCTCACGTCCAAAATCCACCGCGCCACCGTCACCCAGGCGGACCTGCACTATGTCGGGTCGCTGACCGTCGACGCGGACCTGCTCGACGCCGCGGGCCTGCTCCCCGGCGAGCAGGTGCACGTGGTGGACATCGACAACGGCGCCCGGCTGGTGACCTACACGATCGCGGGCCCCAGGGGGTCCGGGATCATCGGCATCAACGGCGCCGCCGCCCGTCTCGTCCACCAGGGCGATCTGGTGATCATCATCGCGTACGGCCAGCTCGACGACGCCGAGGCGAGGACCTTCCAGCCCAGGGTCGTCCACGTCGACCGTGACAACCGGATCGTGGAACTCGGCCACGACCTCGCCGCTCCGCCCCCCGGTTCCGCTGTCCCCATCCCGGGCCCCGTGGCCCCGGCCCCCGGCCTCCTGCGCGGCGACGGGCTCCACCACCCGGTGGATTCCTCCCACGCGGATTCCTCGCACTAGGCGGGGTTTGCGCAGGTCAACGTGTAGTGCTGTGCTGTAGGTGGGGGCGCGTGCACGTGAAGGACTCGCCCGTTGGGCGTGGTGGCGCGTTCTCCGCTGTGGACTGGGCCGCCGGGTTGGCGTCCGGCGGCCCAGCGGACCGTCCGGCGGTGCGGCGGCCGTCCGGCGGTGCGGCGGCCGTCCAGCGGTGCGGCGGCCGTCCTGCGGGGCCGGTGGCCGTCCTGCGGACCCTCCTGCGGCCCGGCGGGCTTCCAGGCTCTGACCCCTGGATCCCCGAACCCCCCGAACCCCCCGAACCCCTGGACCCCTGGACCCCTGACTCCGGTGGACCCCTGATCCGGGGTCCCGGCGCCGGCGTGCTCGCTGGGTGTGGTCTTCGTGATCTGAGGGTTGCGGCACGCCTGAGGGATACCTCACATCCGAGGGGGACACGTCCTGCCGCCGGCGGCGCGTCCCCTCGGATCCTCCGCGCATCCCGGGCCGTGCACGAGCGGCGCTACCGCCACCCCGGGGAAGAGTCACTCCGGCGCGCCCGTTATCGTCAGGTTGACGAAATGATGAGCCTCTAACACCCCTCGCGAGGAGGCGGCAATGGCGATCCCTGCCATCCCCCAGAGGTTGACCGCGCCCGCTCCGGGCTGGACGGTCGAGGCCGACGTGGTCGTGGTGGGCTCCGGCGTCGCGGGCCTGACCCTGGCACTGCGGTACGCCGGCCTCGACCCCGAGGCGAAGGTCCTGGTCGTCACCAAGGACGTGCTGTCGTCGGGGTCCACCCGCTGGGCGCAGGGCGGGATCGCCGCCGTGCTCGACCCGCAGGACACTCCGGCCGAGCACCTGTCCGACACGCTCATCGCGGGGGTCGGCCTCTGCGACGAGGAGGCCGTGCGGGTCCTGGTGACCGAGGGGCCCGCCGCGCTGCGCGGGCTGATCGCGACGGGCGCCCGGTTCGACACCGACGACTCGGGCGAGCTCCAGCTCACCCGGGAAGGCGGCCACCGGCGCAACCGGATCGTGCACGCGGGCGGAGACGCCACCGGCGCGGAGGTGCAGCGGGCGCTCGTCCAGGCCGTCCAGGAGTCGGCGATCGAGGTGATCGAGCACGCGCTCGTGCTCGACCTCCTCAAGGACGCCGACGGCCGGACCGCCGGGGTGACCCTGCACGTCATGGGCGAGGGCGAGCGCGACGGGGTGGGAGCGGTCAGGACCGGGGCCGTGGTGCTGGCCACCGGCGGCATGGGCCAGGTCTACGCCGCCACCACCAACCCCGTCGTCTCCACCGGTGACGGGGTGGCGCTGGCACTGCGGGCCGGCGCCGTCGTCAGGGACCTGGAGTTCGTCCAGTTCCACCCGACCGTGCTCTGGCTCGGCGAGGACTCCACCGGCCAGCAGCCGCTGATCTCCGAGGCGGTCCGGGGCGAGGGCGCGGTGCTGGTCGACGCCGAGGGCACCCGCTTCATGAAGGACGTCCACGAACTCGCCGACCTCGCGCCCCGTGACGTCGTGGCCAAGGCGATCATGCGGCGGATGCGCGAGACCGGCGCCGACCACATGTATCTCGACGCCCGCCATTTCGGCGAGGAGAAGTGGCGCACCCGCTTCCCGACGATTCACGCGGTCTGCCGCGAACACGGCATCGACCCGGTCACCCAGCCCATCCCGGTCGCCCCGGCCGCCCACTACGCCAGCGGCGGCGTCCGCGCCGACCTGCACGGCCGTACCAGCGTGCCGGGCCTGTACGCCTGCGGCGAGGTGGCCTGCACCGGCGTGCACGGCGCCAACCGGCTGGCCTCGAACTCGCTGCTCGAAGGGCTGGTCTTCGCCGGGCGGATCGCCGCCGACATCCACGCGCGGCGCAGTGCCGGAGCCGAGGGCTCCGGCGCGGAGCCGGACCGGTGGGTAGACACGGCCGGGACGGCCCCGGCCGCCGTACGGCCCGCGCCCGGCGAGCCGGTGACCGACGACCGGCCCACCGGCCTGGTCGACCCCAGGGCCCGGCCCAGGATCCAGGGCCACATGAGCCGGGGCGCGAGCGTGCTGCGCAGCCGGGAGTCCCTGACCGAGGTCGCCAAGGCCCTGGTGAGCACCCGGTGGACCCCGGTGGCGGTGGAGCCGTGCACCGAGTCGTGGGAGGCCACCAACCTGCTGACGGTCGCGTCGGCACTGGTGGCGGCCGCCCGCAATCGTGAGGAGACCCGCGGGTCGCACTGGCGCGAGGACTTCCCCGAACGTAACGATGCCTGGTGGCTGGGCCACCTCGACGTGACCCTTACAGCGGAAGGAATGACCATGACGTATGTGCCGCACGGACAGCGGGCGACCGTGCTGCCGCCCCAGGTGGAGACGGACCTGGTCGAGGCGGGTCTCGACCCGGCCGTGGTGACGGCCGTCCTGGCGGCCGCTGCGGCCGAGGACCTCCAGGCTCCGGGCGACGTCACCACCCTCGCCACCATCCCGGCCGGGCAGACCGACACCGCCGACGTGGTGGCCCGCGAGGACGGGGTGGTCTCCGGGATCGCCGTCGCCGAGGGCGTGTTCTCCTACCTCAGCCAGGGCCGCCTCACGGCCGAGCGCCGGGTCAAGGACGGTGAGCACGTCACGAGGGGCGACGTGCTGATGACCGTCACCGGCCCCACCCGGGACCTGCTGACCGCCGAGCGGACCGCGCTCAACCTGCTCACCCACATGTCCGGCATCGCGACCCTCACCGGCCAGTGGGTCCGGGCCGTGGAGGGGACCGGGGCGCGGATCAGGGACAGCCGCAAGACGCTTCCCGGGCTGCGGGCCCTGGAGAAGTACGCCGTGCGGTGCGGGGGCGGGGTCAATCACCGCATGTCGCTTTCGGACGCCGCGCTGATCAAGGACAATCACGTGGTGGCCGCTGGTGGAGTAGCCGGAGCGTTCCGGGCGGTGCGGGACGCCTACCCCGGCCTGCCGATCGAGGTGGAGGTCGACCGGATCGACCAGATCGAGCCGGTGCTCGCCGAGGGGGCCGAGGAGATCCTGTTGGACAATTTCACCGTGGACGATCTGGCGCGGGCCGTACGGCTGGTGGACGGCAGGGCGCGGCTGGAGTCCAGCGGGGGGCTGACGCTGGAGTCGGCCCGTGACGTGGCTGAAACCGGCGTTGACTACCTTGCGGTGGGAGCGCTCACCCACTCGGCGCCGGCCCTTGATATCGCACTGGACCTTCGGGGGAATTGATGTTGCTTGCCATCGACGTCGGTAACACCCACACCGTTCTCGGCCTCTTCGAGGGCGACGAGGTCATCGAGCACTGGCGGATCGCCACCGACGCCCGGCGCACGGCCGACGAGATAGCCGTCGTGCTGCAGGGGCTGCTCGGGCAGTCGCCGCTGCTCAAGGGCGCCGACGTCGACGGCATCGCACTCTGCTCCACGGTGCCGTCGGTGCTCAACGAGATGCGTGAGATGTGCCGCCGCTACTACGGCGACGTCACCGCGGTGATCGTCGAGCCCGGCATCCGGACCGGGGTGCCGGTCCGGATGGACAACCCGAAGGAAGTCGGCAGCGACCGGATCGTCAACGCGCTGGCGGCCATCCAGCTGTACGGCGGGCCGTGCGTCATCGTCGACTTCGGCACGGCGACCTCCTTCGACGCCGTCTCCGCCAAGGGCGAGTACGTCGGCGCGGTGACCGCCCCCGGCATCGAGATCTCGGTGGACGCGCTGGCCGCGGCCGGGGCCCAGCTCCACAAGGTGGAGCTGATCCGGCCCCGCTCGGTGATCGCCAAGAACACGGTCGAGGCGCTCCAGGCGGGCATCATCTACGGCTTCGCCGGTCAGGTGGACGGGATCGTCGAGCGCATGGCGGCCGAGCTGTCCGAGGACCCGGACGACGTCACCGTCGTCGCCACCGGCAGCGCGGCGCCGCTCGTGGTGAGCGAGGCGCGCTCGATCGACGTGCACGAGCCGTGGCTCACGCTGATCGGGCTCCGCCTGATCTATCACCGTAACACCGCCTAGCACGGACATCGGTAACCTTGCCCTGTGACCGATGAAGTGACGAACCCA
The DNA here is from genome assembly GCF_055586905.1 of Streptosporangium sp. NPDC048886. NCBI lineage: Bacteria > Bacillati > Actinomycetota > Actinomycetes > Streptosporangiales > Streptosporangiaceae > Streptosporangium > Streptosporangium sp. NPDC048886. The sequence goes on along the minus strand of NZ_JBVJHH010000005.1, from coordinate 191,750 downwards.
GCCGAGGATCTGCCCGAGCAGATGCGCGTGCGCCGGGAGAAGCTCGACCGCCTCCGCTCCGAGGGCGTCGACCCCTACCCGGTGAACTTCCCGCGCACCGCGACCAACGCCGAGATCCGTGAAAAATACGCCGATCTCATCGCTGACACCGCGACCGGCGACAGGGTGGGCGTCACTGGCCGGGTCATGCTCTCCCGGACCGGCGGCAAGCTCTGCTTCGCCACGATCCGCGACGGCTCCGCCGACCTCCAGGTCATGATCTCCCTGGACAAGGTGGGCGAGGAGTCCCTGGCGGCGTGGAAGCGTGACGTCGACCTCGGTGACCACGTCGGCATCGAGGGCGAGGTCATCACCTCCCGCCGGGGCGAGCTGTCCATCCTCGCCGACCGCTGGGCCATCACCTCCAAGTGCCTGCGCCCGCTGCCGGAGAAGCACGCCGGGCTCACCGACCCCGAGGCGCGGGTCCGCCAGCGCTATCTGGACCTCATCGTCAACGACGAGGCGCGGAAGATGGCCTACACCCGCAGCGCCGTCGTGCGGGCGATCCGTGACTTCTGGCACGGCGAGGGCTATCTGGAGGTCGAGACGCCGATGCTCCAGCCGATCCACGGCGGCGCGGCGGCCCGGCCGTTCAAGACCCACATCAACGCCTACAGCATGGAGCTCTACCTCCGCATCGCGATCGAGCTCTACCTCAAGCGGCTCGTGGTGGGCGGCATCGAGAAGGTCTTCGAGGTCAACCGCAACTTCCGCAACGAGGGCGCGGACGCCACCCACAACCCCGAGTTCACCATGCTCGAGGCCTACGGCACCTATCTCGACTACAACGACATGGCCGACCTGACCCAGCGGATGATCCAGAGTGCGGTCGTGGCCGCGCTCGGCCACTCCGTGGTGACCTACGAGGGCCAGGAGATCGACCTGGGCCTGCCGGAGTGGCCGAGGGTCACCCTCTACGGGGCGGTCTCGGAGGCGCTGGGCGAGGAGGTCACCACCGAGACCCCGCTGGAGCAGGTCCGCAAGCACGCCGACGCGCACGACATCCACTGGGACCCCAAGTGGGGCCAGGGCAAGCTCGTCCAGGAGATCTTCGAGGCGCTCGTCGAGCACACCCTCATCCAGCCCACGTTCGTCATGGACTACCCGCTGGAGACCTCCCCCCTGACCCGCCAGCACCGCGACAACCCGTTGCTGACCGAGAAGTGGGACCTCATCGGCTTCGGCACCGAGCTGGGCACCGCCTACTCGGAGCTGGTCGACCCGGTCGAGCAGCGCCGCCGCCTCACCGAGCAGTCACTGCTGGCCGCGGGCGGCGACCCGGAGGCCATGCAGCTCGACGAGGACTTCCTCACCGCCCTGGAATACGCCATGCCGCCCACCGGCGGCATGGGGCTCGGTGTGGACCGCCTCGTCATGGCCTTCACCGGCAAGAACATCCGCGAGACGATCCTGTTCCCGCTGGTCAAGCCGGCAGGCTGAGCCTTCCGGAGCCCGGGGCCGCGCGGCGGGACTCCCCCGCCGCGTGGCCTCGGTTCTTGCCCGCGGTCCCGGTTCTCGCACGCCGGTCCCGGGGCCCGCACGCCGGGCCCAGGCTCGGCCGGCCAGGCCCGGTGCGGCGCCGTCGCGAGGAGCCCCGGCTCCCCGGGCTCTCAGCTCCCGGGCTCTCCCTGTCGCCGGCTCTCAGCCGTTCACCGCCGCCGGCTCTGGGACCTCACCGCAGCCGGCCCCTGGGCTCTCACGGCCGCTCTCACGGTGTGTCCGCCCTCGCTCTCCCGGGAGTGCGGGCCAGCCCGGCCATGAGCCAGCGCAGCGCCTCGGCGAACAGCTCGGACGGCACCGCGGCGCGGTCGACGCGGCGTTGCGTGACGAGCCCCTCGAAGAGCCCGATGATCGCGGTCGCCACGGCGGCCGGGTCGTGTGCCGCGCAGCGCGGGGCCACCAGGCGGGCGACAGCCGTACGGGGAGCCCACCAGCGGGCGGCCAGCCGGTCGAGTAATTCCGGCCGGGTCAGCGCATAGCGCAGAAACTCCATTTCCAGCGTGCTCCAGGCCGTGTGCCGATCGGCCACTCCGGCCAGATAGTCGCCGAATGCCGCAAAGGCGGTCTCGTCGTCCTCACATTGGGAGGGGATTTCCCCGACGCCGTCAAGGGGATGGGGGGCGTGCTCGTCGAAGAGTGCGAGGAAGAGGTCATCTTTTCCGGTGAAATGTGAGTAGACGGCACCGACCGTGTGGCCCGCCCTGGAGGCGATCTCGTCGACCGAGGCCCTGGCGAAACCTTGTTCTGCGAAGACTTCGCCTGCGGCGGCCAGCAGACGCTTGCGGGTGCGCGCCTTGGCTTGGCTGCGACTTAACCGCAAAGGCACTGACATATCATGAGTACTTCACGTAGCGGGCGCTATGTCAATAGCGTCCGTCGCCCCTATGGAGATCGGAGCTTGACGACCTTTGAACAAGGCGTTTACCGTTCCTGACGGGCGGCCTTGATTCCAACATACTCACGCCTGAGTTCAGTGCGGGGGGAGCGACTCTAGATGGCATATCCCGAAGTGGATTCCCGTCGCGGCGAAAGCCTCCTGGGCATGGGCGAGATCGGTCTAAGTGACGAAGATCTCGTGCTCCTGGCAGAACTTGCCAAGGGCGTCACCGTGGACCGGGTGGGGCGTCGTCTCGACATCAGTGGCCGGACCGTCCGGCGCAGACTCCGTGGGATCTGCGACCGCATCGGTGTCGCCACGGCGATCGAGGCCGTGGCCTGGGCCGCCCGCCGCCGTCTGATCTAGCTCCTGCGGAGGGCCGGCCCGCCGCCCGGCCCGTGACCTCGGCAGGGAAGCGCGGGCCCGCCGCCGCCCGGCCCGCGATCTCGGCCGGGGATCACGGCTCCGGCCTCGATCAGGGCTCCGGCCTCGGCCGGGATCCCAGGGACCCCGGCGGCGGCCTCAGGCCCGGCGGCTCAGTCCGCGACCCGGACGCCTCCGGCGAAGGGCCGGTTGTCGATCGAGGCGATGTGGATGACGTCACCGGTCTGGGGGGCGTGGACCATCAGGCCGGCGCCGATGTAGATCCCGACGTGGTGCAGGTCGCTGTAGAAGAAGACCAGGTCGCCCGGGCGGAGCTGCTCTCTGGAGATGTGGGTGCCCGCGGTCCACTGGTCGCCGGTGTAGTGCGGCAGGCTGATGCCGACCTTCTGGTAGGCCCACATGACCAGGCCGGAGCAGTCGAAGGAGTTGGGTCCCTCGGCGCCCCAGACATACGGCTTGAGCTGCTGACTGAGCGCCCAGCGGGCGGCTTCGGCGGCCTTGCCGCTGCCGACGACCGGCACGCTGATCTTGACCCGGCTGCCCCGGGTGGTCTTGGCCCGGCTGCGCACCTCGCTGAACAGGTCGCTCTCGACCCTGGTGACGAGCCGCTCGATCTTGGTGCGCTTGGCGCCGATGTCGGACAGGAGGTCCTTGACCTCGGCGGTGCGGGCCTTGGCGCCGGCCTGCGCCCGCTCGGCGGCCTTGATCGCCTGGGCGACCTGGGCGACCTCCTCGTTCTGCTGCTGCTGGAGGGCGTAGCTCGTGGTCGCCAGGTCGAGGAAGGTGTCGGGGTCGGACGACTGGGTGAAGGCGAGGGTCGAGCCCAGGCCCCCCGACATGTAGTTGCTCTGCGCCAGGAGGCTGGCCTTGGTGCGCCGGGCCGCCAGCTGGGACTCGCTGACGGCGAGGGTCTTCTTGGCGCTCGCGGCGGCGCGCTGCGCCTGCTTGAGCTTGACCCGCCCGCCGTTGTACTGCTCGGTGAGCGTTTCGATCTCGGTGTGCAGCTTCTCGACCTGTTTGGCGAGCTCCTGGAGACCGGGCTGCGGGTCGGCGGTGGCCGAGACCAGAGGGGTGCCGAGGGTCAGGGAGGCGAACGCCAGTCCGATGACCGTCATGCGGCGGGTGAGTCCACGTGAGGCGTGTTCTCGACGGCGGGCATGTCTGCCCGCGCGCTCTCTCCCACGGTCACGCGTGCGCTTCACCAACAGGCTCCTCTCTCGGCCGCCTACCGGGTTAGCTGACGGGTTCGGGCCGGAGGCAGCCCTACCGAGGGTGCTGGTGCCACCTCGGATTCACCCCGGGGGACTAAAGGGTGGGTCCCCGGTTCCCCGGGTCCGGGGATTCGGCGGTTCAGCGCTTTAACATCGCTGACATCGAGCACGGACATTAGTGCAATTGGAGGTTCATGCTCAACCAGAACTACAAACTCGGTAGAGCTTTCACAACTGAAATGTCACGAGAAGATCACGCGACTTCATGATCGACATGCGCTCCAAGCTGGTTCTATGAGGCCCCGCGGCGTCTCGGCCGGAGGTCTCCGCAGCTCCATGACCATGTGAAAGGCGGGTTCCGCTCCGCTGTTCGCGCCTTCAGCCCAGCGTCATGAATCGACTACCGTGGGTCATCTGGTGGCTGCGGGTCACGAGTTAAGGGTGAGCCGTAATTCGAGCGCGCCGAGGACGTACGCTGATCGGTCATGGAGCAGGTTGCGCAGCATTCCTCCACCCCGGCCGCGGACGGCGCCGGGACCGCGGGGCGGCGGCCGGAGACCGACGTCGCGGGCGTGGACGCGGGGCAGGGGCCGCTGAGCCGGCCGGAGGCCGCTCCGGACGCGGCCGCGGTCACGGTACGGCGTGCCCGCACGCCGGACGTGCGTGCCATCCGGCGGCTCGTCGACACCTACGGAGGAGCCGGCCCGCGCCTCCTGGAGAAGGCCACGGTCACCCTGTACGAGGACATCCAGGAATTCTGGGTGGCCGAGCGGGCCGGCGCGGTCGTGGGCTGCGGGGCGCTCCACGTCCTATGGGAGGACCTCGCCGAGATCCGCACCGTCGCCGTCGACCCCGCCTGCCGGGGGCTGGGCATCGGTCACAAGATCGTCTCCGAGCTGATCCGCACCGCCGGCGGGCTCGGACTCCGCAGGGTCTTCTGCCTCACCTTCGAGGTCGAGTTCTTCGCCCGGCACGGATTCCGCGAGATTCAGGGCACGCCCGTCTCCCCGGAGGTCTACGCCGAACTTCTCGCCTCATATGACGAGGGTGTCGCCGAGTTCCTCGATCTTGAGCACGTCAAGCCGAACACCTTGGGAAACACCCGGATGCTGCTCCATCTGGCGCGCGATCAGGGCTGACGTGACCTTGACGGTTACTGATCAGAAAGATGACTGTTGATACCTATCTCGATACCTTGTGCTGCAGCAAGCATGTGAGCCTCACATATGGCCACATGCGCCGTCGAAGTAGTGAGGTGACGCGGTGAGCACCGGACAGCCGCCGTATCAGGATGATCCCGACCGCGATCGCACACCGTCGGGACAGCCGGAGTACGGACAGCACAATGCGGGTCGAGCCCCTGGCGAACATGATCCCGACGTGACAATTGTGGGATATCGATCGGATGCCTCACAGCCGCACACCGGCCCGGGGCAGACCCAGCCCGGTTACGGTCAGCAGCAGGGCTACGGCCAGCAGCAGGGTTACGGTCAGCAGCCGGGGACCGGCGCCTATGGCCAGCAGCCCGCCTACGGCCAGCAGCCCGCCCAGCCGGACTACGGCCAGCAGCAGGGCTACGGCCAGCAGCCCGCCTACGGGCAGCAGCAGTCCTATGGCCAGCAGCCCGCCCAGCCGGACTACGGGCAGCAGCAGGGCTACGGCCAGCAGCCGGGGACCGGCGCCTACGGGCAGCCTGCTTACGGGCAGCAGCCGGGGACCGGCGCCTACGGCCAGCCCACCCAGGAGCAGTCCTACGGCCAGCAGGGCTACGGTCAGCAGCCGGGGACCGGCGCCTACGGTCAGCCCGCCCAGGAGCAGTCCTACGGGCAGCAGCAGTCCTATGGCCAGCAGCCCGCCCAGCCGGACTACGGGCAGCAGCAGGGCTACGGCCAGCAGCCCGCCTACGGGCAGCAGCAGGGATACGGCCAGCAGGCTCCCGCCTACGGCCAGCAGGACGCCCAGCAGGGCTACGGGCAGCAGCAGGCGTACGGCCAGCAGCAGGCGTACGGCCAGCAGCCCGCCTACGGGCAGCAGCAGGGATACGGCCAGCAGGCTCCCGCCTACGGCCAGGGATACGCGCCGCAGGGCGCGACGCCTCCCGGCGCCCCCGCCCCGCTCGCGGAGTGGTGGCAGCGTCTGGTGGCCCGCATCCTCGACCTCCTGATCGTGGGCATCCCCGCCGGCATCGTCGGGTTCGTGGCCTCGCTGCCGTTCAGGGTGTCGTTCGACCCGGCCACCTACGAGGTGACCGGCAACATCTTCCTCCAGTCGATGGTGAACACGCTCATCGTCGGCGTGGCCCTCATCGGCTACGAGGTCTTCATGCTGGGGCGCAACGGCACCACCCTCGGCAAGCAGATCATCGGCATCAAGGTCGTCCCGGTGGGCGGCCAGCTGGTCAGCAACATCGACATGGGCAGCGCGCTCAAGCGGGCTCTCGTGCTGTTCGGCAGCTACATCGTCAACGGCCTCTCCGCCCTGCTGGGTTTCCTCTCCCTGCTGGTGAATCTGGTGGTGGGCGTTTTCGTGCTGGTGGACGTGCTCTGGCCGCTGTGGGACAAGCCCCTGCAGCAGGCCCTGCACGACAAGGTGGCCAAGACGGTCGTCGTCAAGACCAAGTAGTTCCGTGAATATCGGGGCCGGCGGTTGAACCGCCGGCCCCGATTTCATGCGTGGATGAGAAAACCGGCCCCGTAACGGCGTTCCGCCGCGCCGCCATGGAAGCGCAAACCCATACGCGTCGCCGGGGGGAAGGTTATGGCCGCCCCCTCGCGCGCCGGCGCCGACAAACGCAGCCGATCGGCGTCGCCGCCGCCCGCGGCCCCTATGGTCCTATGGAGGACCAATGGCGGGCACTTGCCGCCGGGAGTTCCCGTGCCGGTGGCCGAATGGCGGGCGCGCCCGGCCGCCGGCATCGCCGCCGCTCCGTCTCCGCGGCGCTCTACTGGATTCTCTCCTTCGCCTTCTCCGCCATCTCCGGGCCTTCGGGCCGGCCCGCGAAGACCTTCTTGCCGATCCGCGGCCGGGCCCCATGGTGTTGCCGGGGTTGTTGGCGCACCCGATCGCGTTTGGTGGTTATACGGGGTACGACTATGTCCCGCATGCCAGAGGCGGACGTACTCTTGGTAAGAAAGCGATGAAGCCCCGCCTTGTTCCGTACGATGGCGTTGCGCCGCGGGCCGCCCGCCCGGTGAAGCGGACGGCTCTCCAACCGGCTGTTCTCATCACCACGGACATTCCGCGGCCGACCTTGCGGTGACGGTCTCCGGCTCCGCGACGATCCCGTTCATCCTTGTCCGCAGCCCTCTTCAGCAGGGGTTTCGCGGCGGGGCGGCGGGTGGCCTCGCGGTCGAGGACCTGGGCGGGCATTGGTTTTCCGGCAAAGTTGATCATCACGTGATCGCTCTGTCGGGTTTTTCCAGGCGGCTTTCCGGAGTGCAACCGGTAAGACGGCTGGAGAGAAGCATTAAGGTAGTGCACGGCCGCATGGTCGCCCCGGTGACGCGCGCCGCCCGCCGGTGACGCTAAGGTCATCGGTAGGCGGATCCGGCGTGATCGATCGGGTCCCCGGCGCGGGCGACGACGCCGCCGCCGCCGAAAATTTCCATGGTCTCCAGAATGTCACCCCAGGTGCGGAGCGAGGACGAATGAGCGACGTATTGTCCGCGTTGATACCTCCAGTGGTCGTCGGCGGGGCCTTCATCTACGGAGTGGTCAAGCTTCTTCGCAGTGAAGCCGCCGGCCGCCGCCCGGCAAAACGGCCCGATCGGGCTGAGTCGCAGAACAGCTGATCCACTCGCGGTCTGGGTTCCCGGCAAGAATCGCCGGGCTCCCGGAATTGCCGCTCTCCGATTGCGGGTATATGTTTAGCTTGCGAATGAAACAATACTCCGCGAAAGGATTGCGTAGATGGCCAAGCAGATCCAGGAGATTCTCATCGACGACCTCGATGGGGGCGAGGCCAATGAGACTGTCGCCTTCGCGATTGACGGCACCAGCTATGAGATTGACCTGAGTGACGTAAACGCGAAGAAGCTCCGCGACTCCCTGTCGCCTTTCGTGCAGAGCGCCCGCCGTTCCGGGGCGCTGGCCCCTCGCCGCCGCCGCGCAGGTGGGGCTCGGGCACTGACGCGGGAGAAGAGCGCCGACATCCGGGCATGGGCGAAGTCGCACGGCCTTAATGTCAGCGAGCGCGGTCGAATCGCCTCCAAGATCGTCGAGCAGTACGAAGCGGCTCACTAGATCGTTGAATCATGCGGTTATGGCGGCCACGGTGGGGTCCGGTGGCGGCCATGACCGCATGACGCGTTTGAGGGGCCGATAAACGTCGTTCGCTTGCGGCGTATCGGGAACATCCCACCCCCGGTAAGTAGTTGGATGGAGGGTGAACGCCCTGCTCTCGGGGAACGTCTTCTGCTTAGAGCGGTCGCCGGGTCGGGGCTACCATGCGGGATGACAGGGCCCGGACATCCCGGACCTGCCTTACCGCTCTGTGAGGAGCGACGAGATGTTCGAGAGGTTCACCGACCGCGCACGGCGGGTTGTCGTCCTGGCCCAAGAAGAGGCCCGGATGCTCAACCACAACTACATCGGTACGGAGCACATCCTTCTTGGTCTGATCCACGAAGGTGAAGGCGTTGCCGCCAAGGCTCTGGAGAGCCTCGGCATCAGTCTTGAAGGTGTGCGTCAGCAGGTCGAGGAGATCATCGGCCAGGGGCAGTCGGCGCCGTCGGGGCACATTCCCTTCACCCCGCGCGCCAAGAAGGTCCTTGAGCTGTCGCTCCGCGAGGCCTTGCAGCTGGGTCACAACTACATCGGCACCGAGCACATCCTGCTCGGCCTCATCCGTGAGGGCGAGGGCGTCGCCGCCCAGGTGCTGGTGAAGCTGGGCGCGGATCTCAACCGCGTGCGGCAGCAGGTCATCCAGTTGCTCCACGGCTACCAGGGCAAGGAGCCGGCCGCCGCGGGCGGTCCGCAGGAGGCCGCGCCGTCGACCTCCCTTGTGCTGGACCAGTTTGGCCGCAACCTGACCCAGGCCGCCCGCGAGGGCAAGCTCGACCCGGTCATCGGCCGGGAGAAGGAGATCGAGCGGGTCATGCAGGTCCTCTCCCGGAGGACCAAGAACAACCCTGTCCTGGTGGGTGAGCCCGGCGTCGGCAAGACCGCCGTCGTCGAGGGCCTGTCCCAGAAGATCGTCAAGGGCGAGGTCCCGGAGACGCTCAAGGACAAGCAGCTCTACACCCTCGACCTGGGTGCACTGGTCGCGGGTTCCCGTTACCGCGGTGACTTCGAGGAGCGCCTGAAGAAGGTCCTCAAGGAGATCCGCACCCGCGGCGACATCATCCTGTTCATCGACGAGCTCCACACGCTCGTCGGCGCGGGTGCCGCCGAGGGCGCGATCGACGCCGCCAGCATTCTCAAGCCCATGCTGGCCCGTGGTGAGCTGCAGACCATCGGCGCGACCACCCTCGACGAATACCGCAAGCACCTGGAGAAGGACGCCGCGCTTGAGCGCCGCTTCCAGCCGATCCAGGTGGCCGAGCCCAGCCTCAGCCACACGATCGAGATCCTCAAGGGGCTGCGCGACCGTTACGAGGCGCACCACCGGGTCTCCATCACCGACGGCGCCCTCGTGGCCGCCGCGCAGCTCGCCGACCGCTACATCAGCGACCGGTTCCTGCCGGACAAGGCGATCGACCTCATCGACGAGGCCGGCTCGCGCATGCGCATCCGCCGCATGACCGCCCCGCCGGACCTGCGTGAGTACGACGAGAAGATCGCCAACGTGCGGCGCGACAAGGAGTCCGCGATCGACGCGCAGGACTTCGAGAAGGCCGCCGCGCTGCGCGACCAGGAGAAGCAGCTCCAGCTCAAGCGCGAACGCCGCGAGAAGGAGTGGAAGGCCGGCGACATGGACGTCGTCGCCGAGGTCACCGAGGAGCTCATCGCCGAGGTCCTCGCCACGGCCACCGGCATCCCGGTCTTCAAGCTCACCGAGGAGGAGTCCCAGCGGCTGCTCCGGATGGAGGACGAGCTCCACAAGCGGATCATCGGCCAGGACGACGCCATCAAGGGTCTGTCCCGCTCGATCCGCCGCACGCGCGCCGGTCTGAAGGACCCGCGCCGTCCGGGTGGCTCGTTCATCTTCGCCGGCCCGTCCGGTGTCGGTAAGACCGAGCTGTCCAAGGCGCTGGCCGAGTTCCTGTTCGGGGACGAGGACGCGCTGATCATGCTGGACATGTCCGAGTTCATGGAGAAGCACACCGTCTCCCGGCTGTTCGGCTCTCCTCCCGGCTACGTCGGATACGAGGAGGGCGGCCAGCTCACCGAGAAGGTGCGGCGCAAGCCGTTCTCCGTGGTCCTCTTCGACGAGATCGAGAAGGCCCACCCGGACATCTTCAACTCGCTGCTGCAGATCCTGGAGGACGGTCGGCTGACCGACGCCCAGGGCCGGGTGGTCGACTTCAAGAACACCGTCATCATCATGACGACCAACCTCGGCACCCGCGACATCTCCAAGGGCATCGGGGTGGGCTTCGCGAAGTCCAACGACACCGAGTCGAACTACGACCGGATGAAGGCCAAGGTCCAGGAGGAGCTCAAGCAGCACTTCCGGCCCGAGTTCCTCAACCGTGTCGACGACATCGTGGTCTTCCACCAGCTCACGCCGAAGGAGATCATCAAGATCGTGGACCTGATGCTCGCGCAGGTCGCCGAGCGTCTGAAGGACCGCGACATGGGTCTGGAGGTCTCGCCCGAGGCCAAGCAGCTGCTGGCCGACCGTGGTTACGACCCGGTGATGGGCGCCCGTCCGCTCCGCCGCACCATCCAGCGCGAGCTGGAGGACACGCTGTCGGAGAAGATCCTGTACGGCGAGCTCCGTCCCGGCCAGATCGTCAAGATCAGCATCGAGGGCGAGGGCGACAACGCGAAGTTCGTCTTCGTCGGTGAGGCCGCTCCGGCCGACCACGTCCCGGACTCGGCGGCCGCCATCGCGGAGCCGATCCAGAACTAGGGCCAGGTCCTGTCCCGCGGACGCCAGGCGATCCGCGGGACAGGGTCCGGCTCAACGGGTAAAAGTTGACCCCGCCGTGAGGAGATTCACGGCGGGGTCTACTCATTTGTTATCCAATGCGCTACGTCCCTACCGAAGGTAGTACTACACTCGGTAGAGTGAATCCGGCTCAACTCGCCCAGTGATCTACAAGTCGTATCGACTGCGGTGAGGTCGGTCCCGAGGTCAGCCCAGCGACGTACCGAAGAATCAGCTCCCGGAGTGACGCGGAGATCGGTGCCCGCGCGGGATGCTCGTGCGGACCGGGCCGAGTTCCCGGCAGGGAAGGCCCGCTGACCCGTGACGCCACAACCATCGGCGTGGGGCAATCAGGGCGCTTAGACGAGCACGCCTGGGAGGCATCGGATGCGTTTGCGGCACGAGGGCGGGACACTCGTTCACCTGTCCTACAACGCGGGCGTACATCCCGCCGAGGACCTGGAGAACCTGATCGCGCACCTGACCCGATACGCGGTTCCGGTCCGCAAGCGCCTGGGCGTGGAGCGGATGGGCGTGGGCCTGTGGCTCTCCCCGAGCGTCGCCGACCATCTCGTCGCCGACCGGATCGAGCTGGTGCGCCTGCGCCGCTCCCTCGAGGAGCGCGGTCTGGAGGTCGTCAGCCTCAACGGCACGGGCGGCCGCAACCAGGACGCCCCCGGCCCCGACTGGGCCAAGCCCGAGCGCTACCGCTACACGATGGCGCTGGCCAGGATCCTGGCCTTCCTGCTGCCGGACGACGTCCGCTTCGGGAGCATCTCCACCATCCCCATCGGGTGGCGCCGTGACTGGCCGGCCGACCTGCACACGATCGCCTCACGCCGGCTGGAGCGCCTCTCCCGCGAGCTGCGCGGCCTCTACAGCGTCACCGGCAAGACGATCCGGGTCGGCTTCGAGCCGTGGCCCGGCTGCGTGCTGGAGACCACCTCGCAGGCGCTGGAGCGGGTCTGCGACATCGACTCCGATCACCTCGGGGTCTGCCTCGACGCCTGTCACCTGGCCGGTGGCGCGGAGGAGCCCGGAGCGGCCCTGCGCGGCCTGGCGGCCGCCGGTGCCCCCGTGGTCAAGCTCGGCCACGTCCACAACCACGTGAGCGAGGCGTGCCAGGAGCTGCCGAGCACCCGCTCGGTCCTCGAAGACACCCTCACCGCCATGCTCTCCGGCGCGGTGAACGGCACCGCGCACATCGAGGTCGAGACCCACGACCTGGCCGTGCCGCTGCGGACCAGGGGACCCGGCGCCCTGGTCAACCTGCTGGCCGAGGAGCTCGACTGGGCCCGCACCAACCTCACCGCGCTCGGCCTGCGCCTGGCCGCCTGACCGGACGCGGGCCGCGCCCGGCCGCAAACACCGGCCGGCCGGGAGGAGTTCTCGGCCGGTCAGCCGGGGAGGCGGTAGGTGCCGTCGTCGAGGACTTCGGCCAGGCCGTCGGCGACCAGGCCGTCGAGAGCCCGCTCCCGTTGCGGGGCGCTGTCCCAGACCACGTCGAGGGCGTCCTTGGGGACGGGGCCGTGGGCCTGGCGGAGGACGGCGAGGAGGCGGCCGCGGCACTGGCGGTCGGTGCCGGCGTAGGTCTGGCCCTTGCGGGCGGGGCCCTCGTAGGCGGGCTTGCCGGCCAGGCGCCAGGCGCACAGGTCGCTGACCGGGCAGTCGGCGCACCGGGGGGCGCGTGCCGTGCAGACCAGGGCGCCCAGCTCCATGACGGCGACCGCCCAGACGGGGGCGTCGTCGGCGCCGGGCAGCAGCGACTCGGCGAGCCTGCGCTCGGCGGGCGTGGTGGCCTTCGGGGGATATTCCTCGCCCCGCACCGCCCGTGTCAGGACCCGGCGGACGTTGGTGTCGAGGACGGCGTGGCGGCCCCTGAAGGCGAAGCTGGCCACCGCCGCCGCGGTGTATTCGCCGATGCCGGGGAGCGACAGCAGGATGGCGTGGTCGGAGGGGACCTCGCCGCCGTGCCGGTCGGTGATCGCCCGGGCGCAGGCGTGCAGGTTCAGGGCCCGGCGAGGGTAGCCGAGACGGCCCCAGTGGCGTACGGCCTCACCCGGGGGCTCCTGGGCGAGCGCGGCGGCCGTGGGCCAGCGCTCCATCCACTCGGTCCAGACGGGCAGCACCCGCGCCACCGGCGTCTGCTGCAGCATGATCTCGCTGACCAGGATCGACCAGGGGGAGGCGCCGGGCGTGCGCCAGGGGAGGTCGCGGGCATTCTCGGCATACCAGCCGAGAATAGGTTCCAGCAGGAGGTTCGACTCGGACACCTTTCGACGATAGTGCCGGAGAGGGGGCGCTTCCCCCTCTTCACCCGCCGAAACGGCAGCGGTAGCGGCGGGTCGCTCCTCATGACTCGTGAAGAATCTTCATACTGTCCGTATGGACCCGGACACTTTCCGTAGTGATATAGGGGTGGACGTCTACTGGCGGCGCCGGATGGCCGCCCTTGTCGGTGTGCTCGTGGTGGTCGCCGTCGTGGCCTGGGCCTGCTCGTCGAGCGGACCGGAGCGCGCCTCGAAGGGGCAGGCAGAGCTCAGCGGGTCGCCCACGCCGGATCCGATAGTGACCGTCATGCCCACGGTGACGATCACCCCCTCACCGAGCCCGACGGCCTCCTCCCGGAAGGCCCGGCCGGTCACCAGGGCCAAGCGGCCCGGTGACGCCTGTGAGTCCTCCGACCTCGTGCTGAACATGCAGGGACTGGGAGAGGTCTACGCGCAGGGCAGCCGCCCCCGGTTCATCCTCACGCTGGTGAACATCGGCAAGGTGATGTGCACGGCCGACGTCGGGCCCCGTGCCATGGAGGTCCGCATCACCTCCGGCAGCGACCGCGTCTGGTCGTCGGCCGACTGCGTCAGCGGCGACACCGACGACATCCGCAAGCTCGACCGGGGCGTCCCGTACGTCCGGGAGGTCGAGTGGGACCGGCGCCGCTCCGGCGGCGACTGCGCGGCCGACCGCGACAGCGCCCTGGCCGGCACCTACGTGGCCATGGCCCGCAGCCCCGGCCTGAAGAGCCGCAAGGCCGTCTTCCACCTCCGCTAGCGCGACGCCCCACCGCACGGGAGCCGCCTCCGCCGGTGCCCCACCGTTGCGGAGCCGCCTCCGTCGGTGCGGCTCGCTGCGCGGGAGCCACTTCCGCTGGGGCGGCGGCCGGCACCTGGAGCCGCCTCCCCGCCGGAGCCGCTCCTCGGCCGGTACCGTCCAGACGTAACGGCCGTCTAGACGTAACGCTCCAGGATGGAGGACTCGGCCAGCCTGGACAGGCCCTCGCGGATGTGGCGGGCCCTGGCCTCGCCGACCCCGCCCACCTCCTGGAGGTCGCCGATGCTGGCGGCCAGGAGCTTCTGCAGGCTGCCGAACTGGTCGACCAGGCGGTCGACCACCGTGCCCGGCAGGCGCGGGACCTTGGCCAGCAGGCGGTAGCCCCGGGGGCTCACCGGACTGTCCAGGGCGTCGTTGCCGGAGTGGCCGAGGACCTGGGCGACGACGGACAGGTCGAGCAGGTCGCTGGAGGAGAGCTGGTCGAGGTCGTGGAGGGCCTCGGCGAACTTGCGCGGGCGGCGGCCCGCCACCGGCAGGTAGTCGCGCACGATCAGCTCGCGGTCGGTCTCGGTCCCGGCCACCAGCTCGTCGAACTGCAGGGAGAGCAGACGGCCGTCGGTGCCGAGCTCGACCACGTAGCCGGCGATCTCCTCGGAGATGCGCCGGACCATCTCCAGCCGCTGGGCGACCACCGCGATGTCGCGGACCGTCACCAGGTCCTCGATCTCCAGGGCCGACAGCGTGCCCGACACCTCGTCCAGGCGGAGCTTGTAGCGTTCGAGGGTGGCCAGGGCCTGGTTGGCCCTGGACAGGATCGCCGCCGACTCCTCCAGCACGTAGCGGAAGCCGTCGAGGTAGAGGGCGATGATCCGCATGGACTTGCTGAGCGAGATGACCGGCAGGGACGTCTGCACGGCCACCCGCTGGGCGGTGCGGTGCCGGGTGCCGGACTCGTCGGTGGGGATGGCCGGGTCGGGCATCAGGTGCACGGCCGCGCGCACGATCTTGAGGTCGCTCGCGTTCAGCACGATGGCCCCGTCCATCTTGGCGAGCTCGCGCAGCCGCGTCGCGGAGAACTCGACGTCCAGCTCGAATCCGCCGCTGCAGATCTCCTCGACCGTGTTGTCGTAGCCGAGCACGATCAGGCCGCCTGTGTGGCCGCGGAGAATACGCTCCAAGCCGTCGCGTAGTTCGGTGCCCGGAGCGACCGCGGCCAGGACGGCCCTGCGGCGTTCGTCGAGCCCTTTGTAGTTTGCTGGCACATGACCCCCGTGGTCTGCGTATCACGCTCAGCTTACCGGCGAAGGTCCTGCGGGGTCCGGAATCGCCGGATGGCCACCTCTAGGTGACGTGAGTGAGGGCGTCCCAGACATTGTCCGCCTCGACGACGTCGAAACCCGGGATGAGTTTGGTGCTACGGCCGCCGACCGGGACCAGGGAGCGGTCGCCGTCGCGCTTCTTGCCCGTGTCGAGGGATCCGGCCGGGACCAGGGCGCGGGTGAAGCCCAGCCGTGCCGCCTCCGACAGGCGGCGCCGCACGTCGCGCACCGGGCGCAGCTCCCCGGCCAGGCCCACCTCTCCCAGCACGACCAGCCCGGGGGGCAGCGCCTTGTCTCCGGCCGCGCTGGCGACCGCGAGCATCACCGACAGGTCCACCGCCGGATCGCTGAGCTTGATGCCGCCCACGGTCGCGGTGAACACGTCGCAGCCGCCGAGCTTGGCGTTGAGCCGCCGCTCCAGCACGGCCAGCACCATCGTCACCCGGTAGGTGTCGAGCCCCGAGGAGGAGCGGCGCGGCTGCTGGGCCTCGGTCCGGGCGACCAGGGCCTGGACCTCGGCGGGCAGCGGCCGGGTGCCCTCCAGGGTGACCGTGACGCACGTGCCGGGCACGGGCTCGGCGCGGTGGGAGACGAACAGGCCGCTGGCGTCGGCGATGCCCTCGATGCCGCCCTCGTGCAGGTCGAAGCAGCCGACCTCGTCGACGGGGCCGTACCGGTTCTTGATCGCGCGGACCATGCGGAGCCGGGAGTGCCGGTCGCCCTCGAAGTGGAGCACGACGTCGACCAGGTGCTCAAGGGTCCGGGGGCCGGCGATCGAGCCCTCCTTGGTGACGTGGCCGACCAGCACGGTGGACATGCCGCGCTCCTTGGCCAGCCGGACCAGGTTGCCGGCGACCTCTCTGACCTGGGTGACCCCGCCGGGCACCCCGGTCGCCTGGGCGGAGCCGATCGTCTGCACCGAGTCGACGATGAGCAGGTCGGGCTGGACCTTCTCCACATGGGTCACCAGCGCGCCCAGGTCGGTCTCGGCCGCGAGGTAGAGCCGGTCCTGGATGGCGCCGATCCGGTCGGCCCTGACCCGGACCTGGGCGGCCGACTCCTCGCCCGTGACGTAGAGCACGGTCTGCTGCCGCGCGATCTTGGCCGCGGCCTCCAGCAGGAGCGTGGACTTGCCGATGCCGGGCTCTCCGGCCAGCAGCACGACGGCGCCCGGCACGAGGCCGCCGCCGAGCACCCGGTCGAGCTCGGGCACCCCGGTGCCGCGCGCGTGCGCCACCTCGGCCTTGACCTGCCCGATCGGGACCGCGGGAGCCGACACCGCCCCCGCGGAGGCCACCTGCACGCCGCCGCGGGCGGTCTCCTCCTCGACCGTGCCCCAGGCCTGGCACTCGCCACAGCGGCCCACCCATTTGGCGGTCTGCCAACCGCACTCACCACAGCGATAGCCGACCTTCTTAGCCATGGCCGCACGTTACCGGTCCCGGCCGACAACTTTCACCCGGTACGGCCCGCCGGCGCGGTCAGCTCCGCCATCCGCCGCCGGTCCGACCCGTCGCGCGGCGTCTGCAGCAGGATCAGCGCCTCCGGCTCCTCCACCGGCCGGAAGAGGGAGAAGACCAGCGTCATCGGCCCCTCGACGACGACGTCGCGCGTGCTCAGGGTGGCGACCGAGGGGCACTGCCACCGGTGGGCGAGGTCGGGGCGGTCACGCTCCAGCTCTACGTCAGCCTGCCGCCCGAGGTCGGTGGCGACCCCGAGGCGGTGCCGCGGATCCTGCGGGAGCTCGGGCCCGGTTAGATGTGGCCTTCGAGGTCGGCCAGGAGCAGGCGCTTGGGCTTGGCGCCGACGATCTGCCGGACCACCTCGCCGCCCTTGTAGAGGTTGAGCGTCGGCAGGCCCATGACGCCGTAGCGGGCCGCGATCTCCTGGTGCTCGTCGTAGTTGAGCTTGGCGATCGTGACGCGGTCGCCGTA
The DNA here is from genome assembly GCF_055586905.1 of Streptosporangium sp. NPDC048886. Lineage (NCBI taxonomy): Bacteria > Bacillati > Actinomycetota > Actinomycetes > Streptosporangiales > Streptosporangiaceae > Streptosporangium > Streptosporangium sp. NPDC048886. The sequence continues at coordinate 174,402 of NZ_JBVJHH010000005.1, read as the reverse complement.
CTCGGCCTCGATCTGCTCCAGGACCGGAGAGATCATCCGGCACGGCGGGCACCACTCGGCCCAGAAGTCGACCAGGACGGGCTTGTCGCTCTCCAGAACCTGCTCGGCGAAGTTGTCGGCGGTCAAAGTGATCATGACTCTCCCAGCTTGGTGAACACGCATCCGGGACAGACCGCGGTCAGCTGCCCGGCGACCTCGGCGCGCCGGGCGAGCAGCGTGCGGATCTCGTCGTCGATCTCGGCCAGCTTGCGCCGGTAGACCGCCACCGACTCCGGACAGGACCCGCCCGACTCGTGGCCGGCCCGCAGGCAGGCCACGAACGGCCGGGCGTCCTCCAGGGTGAACCCCACGGTGAGCAGCGATCTGATCTCGGTGACGAGCTTGAGATCCGCCTCGCTGTACTCCCGGTAGCCGTTGGCCGCCCGGCGCGCCGTGATCAGCCCCTGCTGCTCGTAGTAGCGCAGCGCGCGGGCGCTGACCCCGGCCCGTCTGGCGAGCTCCCCGATCCGCATCCGTCCTCCTTACGGGATCACGCTAATCGTTGACGTCAACGTCAAGGTCAAGCGGTTCCGTGGGGGTATTTCATCCCGAATGTCCGGCGGGTGGCGTCCCGGAGCGGTCAGAACCGCTTCCAGCGCAGGACATTGGGGTAGGCGAGCTCCAGGCCGGGGGTCTCGGCGATGGCCTGCTCGGCGACCTCGGGGGTGAACTCGATGCGGAGCACGGCCTCCAGGTCGGCGCGGCGCTCGAAGGACATGCGCAGGTCGAGGGGCCGGCTCTGCCAGCCCTGACGGCTCCAGAAGTCTTCGACGGCCCTGGCCGAGTAGGAGGGGACGGTCCGGCTGAACCAGCGGCCGAAGGCGCCGCGGCCGGCGTCGAGGTCGACCACGAAGGCCGCGCCGCCCGGCCGCAGCACCCGGGAGAGCTCGGCCAGGCCCGGTTCGCAGCCGGGGCCGAAGAAATAGGCCCAGCGGGCGACGGCCACGTCCACCGAGGCGTCGGGCAGCGGGAGGGCCTGGGCGGTGGCCGGGTGGACCTCGACGTTGGGCAGCGGCCGGCAGCGCCGCCTGGCGAGCCGGACGAGGTCGTCGTGCGGCTCGACGCCGATCACGCGGGCGGCGGTGGCCGACAGGGCGGGCAGGTGGTAGCCGCTGCCGCAGCCGATGTCGAGGACCGTCGCGCCGGTCCACGGCCGGATGGCGGCCATCGCGGCCTCGACCCTGCCGTCGGGGTCCACCGCCCGGTTCTCCAGCTCGTATATGTGGGGCGTGTTCCAGATGTTCGGACTGGGGATGGCGCCCTTCATGAACCGCGGCATGCTCTCACCGTAGCGGTGTGATCTCCGTTGCATCAGCGAGGCCGGACTCCACTCGTCCGCGGTCGCGCTTAGGCTGGCATCGTGAGTGAGCGGAGCGATCGGGCCCGCGGGCGCGGCGACGCCGGCTCACGCGAAGTCCGGCCGGAGGCGAGGAAGCCGTATGAGCGTAATCCGAGTACCTGGTGCGAAGATCGCGCTGTCCACCGCGTCCGTATACCCGGAGCGCACGCCGGACGCCTTCGAACTGGCCGCGCGCCTGGGATACGACGGTGTCGAGATCATGGTGGGCGCCGACCCCGTGAGCCAGGACGTCGACGTCCTGGAGCGGCTGTCGGACCACTACCAGCTGCCGATCCTGGCCATCCACGCGCCGTGCCTGCTGGTGACCCAGCGGGTGTGGGGCAGGGACCCGTGGGCCAAGCTCCAGCGGGCGCAGCGGGCCGCCGAGCGGGTGGGCGCCAAGACCGTCGTGGTGCATCCGCCGTTCCGCTGGCAGCGCGACTACGCGCGGGACTTCGAGACCGGCCTGGCGCGGATGCGGGAGGAGACCGACGTGGTCTTCGCGGTGGAGAACATGTTCCCGCTACGGGCCCGGGGCAACGAGGTCGTCCCCTACTCGCCTGACTGGAACCCGGTCGACTACGACTTCCCGCAGGTGACGATGGACCTGTCGCACACGGCGGTCTCCGGGGTCGACGCGATGGAGATGTTCACCAAGCTCGGCGACCGGCTCGCCCACCTGCACCTGGCCGACGGCGTCGGGGTGGCAAACAAGGACGAGCACCTGGTCCCCGGCCGGGGCGGGCAGCCGTGCGCGCCGATCCTGGAGCGCCTGGCCGGCAACGGCTACGGCGGCCTGGTCGTGTTGGAGATCAACACGCGCAAGGCCGTCAGCCGTACGGAGCGGATCGACGACCTCGCCGAGGCACTGGCCTTCGCGCGCCTGCACCTGGCCACGCCCTCCAGCGTATGAGCGGACGCCCCCTGACTGAACGGTCCCTGACGGAACGGCCCCTGATGGAGCGGTCCCTGACCGGACGGCCCGCGGCGACGCGTGCGGGCAGCCGGAGCAACCCGCGGCGACGCGGGCGAACAACCTGTGAGTTGAACAACCTGTGAGTGAGCAATCCCTGGACGGGCGGCCCGTGGACGGGTCGGAGATCGGCAAGAGGCGTCCCGGGCGCAGGCCCGGGTCCGCGGACACGCGCGGGCAGATTCTCGCGGCCGCGCGGGAGACCTTCGCGGAGAAGGGGTTCGACAAGGCGACGATCCGGGGCATCGCCCGGCAGGCGGGGGTGGACCCGGCGCTGGTCCACCACTACTTCGCGAGCAAGGAGGGGATGTTCGTCGCGGCCATGGAGCTGCCGATCAACCCCGACGAGGTGATCCCGATGCTCCTGGCGGGGCCGCGCGAGGACATCGGCGAGCGGCTGACCCGGTTCGTCCTGACGATGACCTCCGGGGCCGAGGCCCGCCAGCCCGTGCTGGCGCTGGTCCGCACCGCGATGACCAACGACCGGGTGGTCACGATGATCCGCGAGTTCATCTCGCACGCGGTCCTCTACCGGATCGCGGAGTCCCTCCAGATCCCGCCGATCCGGATGGAGGTGGCCTTCGCCCAGCTCTTCGGGGTGGTCCTGATGCGTTACGTGGTCAAGCTGGAGCCGCTCGCCTCGGTCGAGATCGAAGAGCTGGTGGAGCTGCTCGCGCCGACGATCCAGCGCTATCTGGACGTGTCCTGACGGCGCCGAGATGTGTACAGAGCATTGTTCTGGGCATCGAAGTGACCGTATGGTGACCACGGTCACCACGTGTCGCGGTCCGGGGAAAGTTACCGATCGGTAGTATTCGTGGCGACCCGTCGTCACCGTGGATGACCGGCGGTCGTACGCTGGCAGCCAACGTCGTCTGTGGGAGGACCCGTGCTCTGGGTAGCGATCATCGGGCTGGTCATGACAGTGGTCGCGGTCGCGCTTGCCGCGCGCCGTGTGCTGTTCCTCTACAAGCTCGCCACCGTCGGGCCACCCGCACCCGAGCGGGTCGAATACGCCAAGAACAATGTGGGCGACGAGATCAAGGCCCAGCTCGTCGAGGTCTTCGGGCAGAAGAAACTGCTCAAGTGGACCGCCTCCGGCACCGCGCACTTCTTCGTCATGTGGGCCTTCTTCATCCTGGCGACCGTATATCTGGAGGCATACGGCGCGCTGATCCAGGGCGCGGTCACCGGCACGCCCGATTTCCACATCCCGCTCGTCGGGACCTGGGCCGTCCTGGGCTTCCTGCAGGACTTCATCGCGGTCGCGGCCCTGGTCGGCCTGATCGCCTTCGCGGTCATCAGGGTCAAGAACTCGCCCAAGAAGCTCGGCCGCAGATCCCGTTTCTCCGGCTCGCACCTCGGTGGAGCCTGGCTCGTCCTGTTCATGATCTTCAATGTGATCTGGACGATGTTCCTCTTCCGTGGCGCGGCGTTCAACACCGGCAACCTCCCCTACGCGTCCGGGGCGTTCGCCTCCGAGGCCACCGCCGCGGTGCTGAGGCCGCTGGGGGAGACGGCCAACGAGGCGCTCGAACACGTCGGGCTGCTGCTGCACATCGGCGTCATGCTGGTGTTCCTGGTGATCGTGGTGAACTCCAAGCACCTGCACATCTTCACCGCCCCGCTGAACGTGATGTTCTCCCGTCGCCCGGACGGCAACGGCCCGGCCCAGCCGATGCGGATCGACGGCAAGGTCGTCGACTTCGAGGACGAGGACCTCGACGGCGACAGGCTGGGCCGCGGCAAGATCGAGGACACCACCTGGAAGGGCTTCCTCGACTTCTACACCTGCACCGAGTGCGGTCGCTGCCAGTCGCAGTGCCCGGCCTGGAACACCGACAAGCCGCTGTCGCCGAAGATGCTGATCCTCGACCAGCGCGACCACGCCTTCAAGGTCGCGCCCTACCTGATGGCCACCCAGGAGCAGCGCGCCGACCTGCACGAGGACGTGCTCGCGCTGCTGGACAAGCCCCTGGTCGGCGAGGACGGCGTCATCCACCCGGACGTGCTCTGGTCCTGCACCAACTGCGGCGCCTGCGTCGAGCAGTGCCCGGTGGACATCGAGCACATCGACCACATCCTCGACATGCGCCGCTACCAGGTGATGGTGGAGTCGAACTTCCCGTCCGAGGCCGGCGTCATGGTCAAGAACCTGGAGAACAAGGGCAACCCGTGGGGGATGTCCGAGATGAAGCGGGCCGACTGGATCGAGGAGCTCGCCGGCCGCGACGAGGACCCGATCGAGGTCCAGCTCATCGACGAGAAGATGCCCGACGACACCGAATACCTGTTCTGGGTCGGCTGCGCCGGAGCCCTGGAGGACCGGGCCAAGAAGACCACCAAGGCGGTCGCGGAGCTGCTGCACGTCGCGGGCGTGAAGTTCGCCGTGCTCGGCCCGATGGAGGCCTGCACCGGCGACCCGGCCCGCCGCCTGGGCATGGAGTTCCTCTTCGACATGCTGGCCAAGCAGAACATCGAGACGCTGAACGAGGCCGGGGTCAAGAAGATCGTCGCGACCTGCCCGCACTGCTTCAACACCCTCGCCAACGAGTATCCGCAGCTCGGCGGCACCTACGAGGTCGTCCACCACACCCAGCTCCTGGCCAAGCTGGTGGATGAGGGCAAGCTGGTCCCGGTCACGCCGATCGAGGAGAAGATCACCTACCACGACCCGTGCTTCCTCGGCCGCCACAACAAGGTCTACTCCCAGCCCCGCGACATCATGGCCAAGGTCCCGGGCGTGCAGGCCCAGGAGATGCACCGCCACAAGGAGCGTGGCTTCTGCTGCGGCGCCGGCGGCGCCCGGATGTGGATGGAGGAGCGGCTCGGCAAGCGCATCAACACCGAGCGCGTGGACGAGGCACTGACCACCGACCCCGACACCATCTCCACGGCCTGCCCCTTCTGCCTGGTCATGCTGGGCGACTCGATCAACGAGAAGAAGAACGCCGGTGAGGCCAAGGAGACGCTGGAGGTCGTGGACGTCTCCCAGCTCCTGATCAAATCGATTAAGGGGCAGCCCGTCGAGGCGTCCTGAATCCCGGTCAGGTACGGCCTGCTCTGCGGGCCGTACCTGACAATCGGTAAAGATAATAAGAAAAGGACGCTAGGTCCGAAACTCTTCCTGTCGATTACGGAAAAATCACGGTAACCTCAACGTCGCGTAGCTCATTGGACGGGGAGGGGGCTGACGATGCACGTCGTCGTCACGGATGCCGAGGTCACGCTGACCGACGTCCTCTCGCTCCGGCTGTCCGTCGACGGGCCGCTCCCGTGCGGCGCCGAGCTCGTCCTGCGCCACCGGGTCACCGCCGTCGAGATCTCCGTGGTGCTGGGCACCCCGGGCGCCGACGCGCGTGACGCGACCCTCGCCGTCTCCCTCGCGCCGCTGGCGCTCACCCCCGGCCGCTGGGACGTCTATCTCAGGCAGGACGGGACACGCATCCGGCTGCCGAGCGTCGATCCGGGTTTCTCCCTCGACCATCTCGACACCTACGCGCTGAGCCGCCGCACGCTGGCCTACCGGGCCTACCGGACCCGCAACGGCTTCCTGGCCCTGAAGGTCGACGAGGCCGGTCCCGCCGCCGAGGTCCGCGCGGTCTGGTTCCGGGAGGGCCGCTTCGAGGTCACCGGGCTGCTGGCCTTCACCGGCCTCGACGACGACGAGTCCCGGCACGAGGCGCGGCTCGCGCTCCGCCGCAGCCACCCCGACGCCGAGCTGACCGCCGTCGCGACGGTCCAGGGGGTGCGCTTCCACGCCGCGCTCTCCCTGTGCGACGTGCTCGCCGCCGCGCCCGAGCAGTCGGGCACGTGGGAGCCCTCCCTGGAGGTGGACGGCCTGCCCGCGCCGCTCCGCCTGGGCTCCCGGCTCGACGACGTGGACGGCAAGCGCCGCCGCCTGCACTACCCGGCCGAGGAGATCGACGGGGTGCCGATCCGGCCCCGTTACACGGCCGACGACGAGCTCAGGATCGAGGTCGGCGGGTGAGGATCTGCCTGCTCCTCCCCTCCGTCTACGGCATGCGGGGCGACGTCCGGTCGGCCGTCAACCTCGCGGGAGAGCTCGCCGGGCGCCACGACGTCGAGATCATCAGCGTCCGCCGCCACCGGGAGAGACCGTTCTTCCCCGTGGCGCCGGAGGTGCGGCTGTCCTGGGTGGTCGACGCCCAGCCCGGTGCGCGGCACCTGCTGCCGCCGGGGCAGATGCGCACCGAGGTCGCCCTGTGGCGGCGGCTGCGCGCGCTCAAGACCGATGTGATCATCAGCACCAGGCCGGGGCTGAGCGTCCAGGTGGCCCGGCACGCGTCCCGCGACGCCGTGCGGATCGCCCGCGAGTGGGGTCGCCCGCCGGTGCCCGGGCCGATCAGGAAGTTCTACCCGCGTCTCGACGCGGTCGCCACGGCCACCGAGACGAGCCGCCAGGACTGGGACCGCCTGCTGAACGGCGGCACCGAGGTCAGGCTGATCCCGGACGCGCTCCCGGCCGGCCCCTGGCCGCGCTCGCGGATGGACAACCGCATCGTCGCCGCGGGCGGGCGGTGGGTGCCGGTGAAGGCCTACGACCGGCTGATCCGCGCCTTCGCCGCCGTCGCCGGCAAGCGCCCCGACTGGCGGCTGCGGCTGTACGGCGGGGGCCCGGAGGACAAGCGCCTGCGCGCCCTGGTCCAGGATCTCAACCTGCACAACCACGTCTACTTCATGGGCACCACCTCCGACCTGACCGGCGAGTTCGCCAAGGCGTCGATCGTGGCGGTGAGCTCCCGGGCCGAGGTGCTCGGGATGACCGTGATCGAGGCGATGGCCAGCGGGGTGCCGGTGATCGGATTCGACAGCCCGAGGGGACCGGGCGAGTTCGTGGCCGACGGCCGCAGCGGAGTCCTGGTCCCCGAGGGGGAGGGCGAGATCGAGGCGTACGCGTCCGCGCTGCTCGCGCTCATCGACGACGAGCGCCGGCGCCGGGAGCTGTCGGCCGGCGCGCTGGCGGCCGCGGCCGCCTACGCGGCGCCTCCGGTGGCGGAGCAGTGGGAGAAACTGATCGCGGCAGCTTCCCACTGAGCCCGGCCCGGGTACGGTTGGGGCATGCATGGGTACAGCGGAGACAAGCAGGCTTATCTGACCCGGCTGCGGCGGATCGAGGGGCAGATCAGGGGCCTGCAGCGGATGGTCGAAGAGGATGCCTACTGCATCGACGTGCTGACACAGGTGTCGGCCGCCACGCGGGCGCTTCAGGCGGTGGCGCTCGGCCTGCTGGAGGACCACATCGGGCACTGCGTCACCGACGCCATCAACAGCGGAGGCCCCGAGGCGGAGGAGAAGGTCAAGGAGGCCACGGCGGCGATCGCCCGCCTCGTCCGTTCGTGACTAGTCACCGGACCATCTTTCCTGACCACGTCCCGGACCCCTGTCGAGGAGTCCGGGACTAGGTCGTCCGGACGGTTCTCTCATCGGCTTCAGCAGATCGCCGAAGCACTCAATCCGAGCGCGTTGTCGAGCTCCGCCAAGGTGAGTGGCCGTTCGCTGATGGCGACGGCGGTAAGCACCTCGGCATAGAGCGCGATCTCGTCCAACGCGACACGGTCGTGGACCCTAGAGTCCAGGTCGTCGTGCCCCACCGCGTCGTCCTTCCTTCCGCAGCCCACACCCACTTCGAGGTTACGGCGGGCGGTCTTTCGTGCCCATGGCCCATCGGGACCATTCCTTCCGGCACGGTCGCGCCCTCAGAAGGATCATTTCCCGATTCCGAGATCACGATTCAGACAAACAGCCGATGTGCGGGGGGATAGAGGGATATAAGGAGAGTAAGGAGAAAATAACTGAATTTGTGGTTTAAGTATGCTGATGCGTGTCAGAAGTGGCGGGGGAAAGTCCCTGATATGCCCGGGACCGGGTCGTCCCGCTCGTGCGTCAGCCGGTGCACGACCGCCGCGGCGGTGACGAACCCGCGCTCCGGCACCGTGGTCCCGCTGAGCCGGCACCACGCGAGCCCCGTGGCGTAGGCGGCGCCCAGCAGGGCCGCCGCCGAGGCCCGGTCCGGCGGATGGAGCGCCGAGTGCAGCCCGCCCGAGCGCGGCCAGCACCCCCGCAGCGGGTGGGACGGGTCGGTGAGCACCACGTGGAGGATGTGGCGCAGCTCCGGGTCCAGCCAGGGATAGAGCGCGTCGGCCGCCCGGGGGGCGGTCGCCGACAGGTCGGCCGCCAGCAGCGAGGTCGCCACCGCCCGGGGGTCGGCGCCCTTGGGCACGAGGAACCCCAGCGCCTGGACCAGGTCGTAGAGCGCGTGCTGGAAGTGCTCCCCGGGGGAGGAGTCCGGCAGCGTCACGTGGGGCGGGCAGCGCGACAGCCACGCCTGCCGTACGGCGTCGTCGCCGTAGTGGGCGACGGAGTGGTCGGGGCCGGTACGGCGGAGCACCGGCTCCACCATGGCCAGCAGGGCCTCGGCCCGGGGGCGGAAGCGCCGGTCGCCGCGGATCGCGTCGGCGGTGTCGGCCATCAGCGCGACCAGCCGGAGCCCGGCCTCGGGGTGGCCCGCCCTGACCCGCTCGCCGTACAGCGCCACCAGGTCGTCGAGCGAGGAGGGAGGCAGCCAGCGGACCCACTCGTCACCGGGCAGCGGGCGGGCCAGGAACTCCCCGAACATCGACAGCAGCACCTCGTTGCCGTCGAAGGCCGGGGCGTAGGCGCACCACATGAGCGTGTCCCAGACCGCCGCGACCGGGCTGGCGACCTCACCGGCGAAGAGCGCGGCGGCCGGCCCGTGGAGCGGGAAGTCCTCCCTGCGCCGGCCGCGCTGGGCGATGACCAGCTCCCGGACCCGTTCGGTGATCTCGGGGGGCACGTCCGGTCCGACGAACCCCTGGACCGACCCCCGGTCCGCGGTGAAGTCGGGGCCGGCCGGGACCAGGTGCGGCAGGATCGCCGTGGTGGCGTGGACGACGTGCGCCGCCGCCCGGAAGCCCGGATCGGCCGGGGGCGCCGCCAGGTGCCAGCGGCCGTCGGCGGGATCCTGGCGGTACCACCGGGCGTGCGCGCCGAACAGCCAGCGCCCGCCGTCCGGGGCGGCCAGGACGCGCAGCGCGACGGCCTGGGCGCGGGCGGGCAGCGGGAGCCTCGCCCACCGGTGGTCGGCGACCATGGTGCGCACGTCGCTCTCGATGGTGTCGAAACCGTCCCACTGCCGCACGGCGGTCATGTTACCGATGCCCGCCCGGCGCGTCAGCGATCTCCGGCCCGCTCGCCCGGCGCGACCGCGACGGCCGCCCGGTGCCGCGCGGCCTTGGCCATGTAGTTGTCGGGGGTGCGGGCGAAGGAGGCGCGGTCGTCGTCGGTCAGCTCGCGGATGATCCGGCCGGGGACGCCCGCCACGAGCACCCCGGCCGGGATCTTCTTGCCCGGCCCCACGAGGGCGCCGGCCGCGACGAGCGAGCCCGCGCCGATCCGGGCCCCACCGAGCACGACGGCGCCGATGCCGACGAGCGCGCCGGTCTCCACGTGCGCGCCGTGCACCATGGCCTTGTGGCCCAGGCTGACCCGGGGCTCCAGCACGGCGGGCTCGCCGGGATCGGCGTGCAGGCAGCACAGGTCCTGGATGTTGCACTCCTCGCCGACCTCGATCCGCTCGTCGTCGCCGCGGAGGACCGCGCCGTACCAGACGTTCGCGGCCCGGCCCAGCCGTACGCGGCCGACGACCACCGCGCCGGGGGCGACGTAGGCATCTGGGTGGATCTGGGGGATCGCGTCCTCGTCGAGGGCGGCGATGTAGGGGCTGATGTCCATGTGATTGATGTTACGGTGCGTGAGCTTGCCCGATATTTCCGCAAGCAGGTCGGGCGTTCCGGTTGCGGACTTGGACAGTAAGCAGGAAAGTCGTCTCCTGACGTCTCCTTTCCCGCCACACAACCTCCACGGGCAGCGCCATGACAAACCAGCACGAGAGCTTTCCCGACCTGATGCATGAAGACTCGTTCGAGGTCGTCATGCGCGGTTACAACCGTCGTCAGGTTCACGACTACATGAACCGCAACCGCAACCAGATCCGCGATCTGGAAGAACGGCTCGCCCGGGCGATCGAGCAGGCCGAGCGGGGCCGGATCGAGTTGGCCGAGGCCCGACGGAGGCTCTCCGACGCTCCGCAAGACTACGACGAGCTGGGCCAGCGGCTCAGCCAGATCCTGAAGCTGGGCGAAGAGGAGGCGGCCTCCAAACGGCAGGTCGCCGACGCCGAGGCCAGCAAGCTGCGCGAAGACGCCGCCGAAGAGGCCCAGCGGATGGTCAGCTCGGCGCTGGAGCGGGCCGAGGGCATCATGAACGCCGCGCAGCAGGAGGCCGAGCGCCGGGTCGCCGAGGCCACCGCCGCCGCCGAGCAGATGCTCGCCCAGGCCGGCGGCGACGCCGAGGAGACCCTCAACGCGGCGCGCGCCGAGTCCGAGGAGACCCTGCGCGGCGCCCGCGCCGAGGCCGAGCGGATGGTCGTCTCGGCCAGGAACGAGGCCGAGCGGACGATCGAGAGCGCCAGGACCGAGGCGGAGTCGACCGTGTCCTCCGCCAACGCCGAGGCCCACGCCATGCTGGCCGCGGCCCAGCAGCGCTCGACGATCCTCGACGAGACGACCGGCCGGCGGGTCACCTACCTCACCGACACCCACCGCGAGGTCATGCGCCGCCTCAACGAGATGGGCGCCGTGCTGGGCGACCTGCTGCACCGGGAGAACGCCGCCGGAGCCCTGATCGACGAGGCCTCCGTGCTCCCGCTGTTCCCCGTCCAGTCCGCCCCCGTGGAGGCCGCTCCGGCCGGGGAGGTCGCCGGGCCCGAGGTCGAGCCCGACATCGAGTCCGACGTCGAGGCCGTCCGGGTGATCGTGGACGACGAGGTCGAGGAGCACGGCGATCACCCCGCCGGCGACCACCGCACCGAGATCTTCGACGACACCGAGGTGAGCCTGGGCCGGGCCGCCAAGGACGACGACGAGTACGCCGCGCGGAAATGACGGCCGCGGCCCGTACGGGCCGGTCCATCCCCCACATGCCACGGCCCCGCGGCCGCTGAGGTCAAGCGGAAGCCCCCGCCCCCGATCGGGTCGGGGGCTTCCGCGATTGGGGGCCCGGCGCCGGGGCCGCGTGAGATCCGCTGACCCGGGCACCGGGCGGCTACCAGGAACCCCTCCCGCCGGAGCGGTCCTGTTGGTCGCGTAACTGCTCTCGCAGTCCTTCCGGGTCGTCGGCGTCGACGGTCATCGCGCAGCCGAGGTCACGCTGGTCGGAGGTGAGCGGGTGGTGGCGGGTAGCCCACCACCGACCCGCGTCACTCCGCCAGATCGTCCAGTCGGGGAACTCCCGGGCGATCTCCGCCAGATGCCGGTCGAATGACATCTACGCACCTTCCCCGCGCCCAGGCCCGGCCGTGTGACCTTCCATCTCCGAAGGTGATGCACTTCTCTAGAGAAATCAATGATCGCAGGGGACAGGTCAACCTATCGGTTGACGGATCGTCTTGATCTATGAATCGAAGTCGTATTGGAGTACATAAGAGGCGGCGTCGAGGATCATCTCGTTGACCTCGACCGGGACGCCGCCCGCGGTGTAGGCGATCCGGCCGATCACGATGACCGGGGTGCCGGCCGGCAGGTCGAGCTGGACGGTCTCGTGAGGATGGGGCATGCGGGCCCGCACCTCCTCGCTGAAGCGCACGGGGGTGTGGCCGAGGTCGCCCAGGCGCGCGTAGACGCCCCCGGGCCCGGTGTCGGGCTGTGTGATCGGGGTGTCCTCCACCAGGGCGGCGGGGAAGTGGGAGACCGACAGCTGGACCGGCCTGCCGTCCACCGAGTAGCGCCGCCGCCGCACCCACACCTCGGTGCTGTTGAGCACCCGGGCCACGGTGTCCTCGGCGATCTCCCTGTCGATGTTCATGTCGTCCACGGTGTAGGGGCGGCCTCTGGTGTCGGACTCCCAGATCGCCTGGCCCTGCCCCCACTGTTCATGGGAGAGCCGCCGGGAACCGTGCCGCCTGATCGGCCGGAACTGGCGGACGTAGACTCCCGAGCCGCGCTTGGGCACGGCCAGTCCTTCGTTGATGAGCACGGAAAGGGCCTGTCTGGCGGTCGCGCGGGCTATGCCGTACTCCGCCATCAGGGCGTTCTCGCCCGGAAGCCGATCCCCGTCTCGGAGCTCGCCGGACAGGATCGCTTCGCGAAGCCCGTCGGCGATGCGCCGATAGATCGGGGGCTCGGGAGGAACCGGGGACTGCTGCACGTTTGATCACCCTCTGTCACCAACCGGGTTTGGCGTCTCCAGAGAACTTGCCCCGTCTTGTCCACGATCGCACAGATGCAGAGGTTGGTCCCGTGCTTCTTTTGAGAGGATCGTGCCTATGTGACGATCTCCGGGAGTTTTCCCGGCCCGTTACCGTGGAACGGTCCCAGCCGCTATTGGCCGGGCCCACCATCGCCGTGTGACGGCCGCGGCCAGAACAGCACCCGCTGTATTGACCAGCACGTCGTCGACGGAGCTCACCCGGCCCAGCCGCAGGCCGTACTGGAGGAGTTCGACGGTGAGTGACGCCGCGGCCGCCACGGCGGCGACCCTGGCGAGTGAGGCGGAGTGCGCCGAGCGGACCGGGAGCATCGCGCCGAGCGCGGCGAAGACCAGCAGATTGCCCCCAACCTGCACAAACGCCGTCTCGCCCGGCCCCTGGAGCACCGCCCACAGGTCCCTGAAGGGGATGAGGCTGAAGCCGCCGGGGCCCGTCGCGGGGGTGAGGATCATCCAGATCCAGGGGGCGGTCCCGGCCGCCACGGCGACGTCGGCGACGGCCGTGCGGACGGGGAGGGGATGGCCGGCGCGGAGGCGGCGGAGGGCGAGGAGGCGGGCGGCGGCGAGGGCCAGTGGGAGCGCCACCACAGCCGTGATGATGATATTTCCCCATACCTGCCACACCTGGTACATGGGGCAATGATGCCGGGTCCGGGCCCCCCGCCGGGCGGCCCCTGCGGTTACGGGAAGGTGACCTTCAGGCAAGGGTCTCCGCCCGGAATGTCACCCGCGCCGGCCGGCGGCTACCCGAGATGGCGCCTGAGGAAGCCCACGGCCCGCTCCCAGGCGACCGGCGCGGCCTCGGGGTCGTAGAACTGCGGGGCCTCGTGGTTGTGGAAGGCGTGTCCGGCCTGCTCGGCGACGTGCATCTCGATGTCCGGCCGCCCCGCCGCGGCCTCCTCCACCTTGGCGACCTGCTCGCGGGGGATGTAGGGGTCGGAGCCGCCGAACACGAACAACACCGGAGAGGTGATCTTCTCCATCAGGCCGGCGGCGTCCGGTACGGCGGAGCCGTAGAACGACAGCACCGCGTCCACCTCGGTGGTGGCCGCCAGGAGGTAGGCGATCGAGCCGCCCAGGCAGAACCCCATCGCCGCGGCCCCTCCCTCGGCCTCGGGCAGCCCCTTCAGGTGCGCCAGTGCCAGAGCCGAGTCGGACACCCCGTGCGGGACGTCGAACTCGGAGGCCACCTTCATCGACGCCGCCAGCCCGGCCTCGTCGTGGTCGGCCACCCAGTTGCGCCGCAGCCGCCAGAACAGGTCGGGCGCGCCGACGACGTATCCGAGCCCCGCGAGGTCCTCGGCGACCTTCCTGATGTAGGGGCCGACCCCCCAGACCTCCTGGATCAGCAGGACGACCGGCCCCCGGCCGCTCTCCGGCAGCCACAGGTGCAGGTCGAACGTGCCGTCGGCGACGGTGACCGTCTCGGTGCGGGCTTCCATGGGATCCTCCTGCGGACTGATCGGGTGGGACGACCAGTGAACCGCATACCCGCTGAGCCGCAAGAGTTGCGAGCCGCGCCGACCGATGACGCGGCTTCCCTTCGGCCGGGGACCCATGGACCTGCCGCCGGCCGCGTAGCCCTCACGTGAGGTCGATCACCAAGACTCGCGTCCGGCCGCCACAAAGTACACTATTCCTACAGTTAGTGTAGGTAATGTGGGGACGGCTGTGTCCCGTGCCTACGCGACGGCACGGTAAGGCGCACTGACGAGGAGAAATGCCATGTCTGAGATGGGTTCATCCACTCCGTCCTCATCGCCCACACCGTCACCCACCCCCACGGGGACAGCCACCCCAACTCCGAAGCCCACGTCGAGTCCCACCCCCACGGGGACGCCCACGTCGAGCCCCGCCCCCGTCCCTTCGCCGACCTCGCCTGGTCTCGAACGGCCAGGCCGGCCGGACGTCGATATCCGCGGGAGCATCTTCACCAAGGCGGCCGGCGGATTCATCGCCGAGCACGATGAGCTGGCGAAGGATGTCCGCCGGATTCTCGACGCCATCGCCGCCCTGGGTGATTTCGCCGGCACGGATGAGACGGCGAACACGTTCAGGCAGGGCTATTCCACGGCGTTGAAGAAATCCGAGACGTACGTCAACGCGCTACGCGACGTTTATCCCGCAGTCGCCGAACGGCTGGCCGCTATCAGGACCGGCTTCGAGGTCGCGAACTGGGCCAGCATCGAATCCCTGCCGAAAGTGCCCGACCCGCCCAAGTACTCGAAGTCGGACAAAAAGTTCAACCTCTGAAATTTCCTGGAGACCTGATGATCACACCGGACGACGGCACATCCTTCCTCGACGAGGAAATGCGCCGCCTTCTCGCCCAGTTCCAAGCCGACACCCGGCCACTGGAAGAATTGCAGGAGGGCCTCAACGCCATCCGTGGCCGAGGTGAGGCGGCCAATGGTCAGGTGAGGGCCGAGGTGCTGCCGACCGGCGCGCTCGGCGGCCTGCGCATCGACCCGCGGGCGATGCGGCTCGGCGCGGACGCGCTGGCGGAGGCGGTGCTCGCCGCCGCCGGCGGCGCCGCCACGGACCTGACCGCGCAGATGGCCGGGATGATGACGGACGGCCTGACCCCGTTCGCCGACGGGGTCAGGCGTTTCAGCCAGGACTAGCTACGTGGTCACCGGCGGTCAGTATCCGCGCCAGCGCCTGAACTGGTCCTGGCCTGCGGCGACACCCAGCTTGGCGAGCATCTGCTCCCATGTGGGCAACAGGCTGACCGGATCGTCGATCACGTCGCCGGGCCGGTTGAGCGCGTTCGCCGTGGTGCTGAAGATGGTGGACCCGGTCAAGAACACGACGGCGTTCTGCGCCGCCTGGTTCTTCGGCAGCAGGTTCGCGGCCTTTCCGAAATTGGCAGGATCCACGTGGTAGAAGACCATGGCCGCGGCGAAGTTCTTCAACATGTATTCGCCGCGGTCGCCCCACGACCCCATGTCCTCGCCTCTGGCCAACTTGAGCCCGTCAACGACCGCCTGGTCCAGGACCGTGTAGGTGAGGCTGCCCCCCGCGGCATAGATGAACCGCTTCCCCACCGCGTGATTGAACATCTTGAGCAGCAGCCGTGCCTGCGACCTGCGCATCGCCCAGTTGATCATCACCTGGACCTTCTTGTCGATCGCCGGCCAGCAGAAGAACATCAGCAGCTCGATCCACTGGATCATGGCCATCGTCCGGAGCGCGTGCTGGGTCTGCTCCAGCATGCCCGCGTAGTCGTCGACCGCGTCGGCCAGCCCGCGGATGTACGCGGACATCCGCGGCGGACAGGGCGCGATCTCGTTGTTGAAGTATTTCCTGAAGGCGTCGATGCCCGCGCCGGAGCTGGGCGGCCGCCACACCCTGCCCGCGACCTCCTCCACGTCGTCCAGGCTGACGTCCACTCGCTTGGCCAGCTGCCGCAACAGCCGCGCGGCCTCGCGCGCCTTGGCCGGGTCGCCATCGGGGTAGGCGACGGCCAGCATCTGCAGGACCACGCCGCCGACACCGGCGGCGGAGAACAGAAACCCTGTCATCGGAAGCGACTTGGGGGATGGACTCACGTAACAGATCCTTTTTCTACCGCCGGACGTCCTGCTCGCCGAGCTCAGGGTCGTCCGAAATCCTGTCAATATCATCTGCCACGTTAGCCCCATAGCTGGATCAATCTCGCCATTTCCAGCAAAACAAATAAAAGGCACACGAGGATATAAATCCTCTATTTCAGCGTGCCCAGGATGCTGCGATCACGAGGCCCAGAAGTCGGATTCAGTTCGTAGCTCGAACTATTTTGCTCCACCTCCGCGTTCACGGTTGCGTGTTCGGTCTCATCGACGAGAGGGGAGAGGCGCACGTCGAGTGCTACCGCGCGGAGGCCCGCCGGACTGCCGGGCCGGTCAGATGGTCCTGGCCAGCGCGCGGGAGATGCCCAGCGCCGCGGCTTTGACGACGGGGGCCAGCCGGGTGGGCTGGAAGCGGGCCAGGGGGACGGAGACGGACAGGGCGGCGACGGCCATGCCGTCGCCGAACACGGGGGCCGCGATGCAGGCCCCGCCGAGCTGGGCCTCCTCGCGTTCGTAGGCCAGGCCCGCCGCCTGGATCTGGCCGATGGTCTCCTCAAGCCGCTGCGGGTCCACGATCGAGTGAGGGGTCAGGCGGCGCAGGGGACGGCCGAGAACCTCGTCGATCAGGTCGGGCCCGGAGTAGGCCAGCAGGGCCTTGCCGATCGCGGTGCAGGTCAGCGGGAGCCGTCCGCCGACCCGGGAGGGCAGGGCGAACGCCTCCTGACCGCGGATCTTCTCGACGTAGACGACGTCCAGGCCGTCGCGCACGCCCAGGTGGACGGTCTCGTGGGTCGCCTCGTAGAGGTCGTGCATGAAGGGCAGGGCCGCATGTCTCAGATCTCGTTCGAGGGGCACGATGCAACCGAGCTCGAAGAGCCGGCGGCCGAGGTAGTAGCCGTCCTCGCGGCGGGCGACCGCGCCGATCTCGGTGAGCTCGGTGAGCAGCCGGAAGGCCGTGGTCTTGGGCAGGTGGCAGCGTTCGGCGACGTCGGCCAGGCGCAGGGGGCCTCCCGTGGGGCGGAACGAGTCGAGCACGAGCCACGACTTCTCCAGCATCGAGAGGCGGTCTGGGTTCCGTTTCACGGAACGCATTGTTGCCGATGAACGGCTCCCGCCTCTATACCCATACCTAGTGACCCATCGGGGTCCTATCGTGAGGAGAAGTCTTGTCTGACCAGGTAACCCACTTCATCGGTGGGGTGCCGGCGGCCGAGGGCGCGACGTTCGCCACGCACGACCCGGTGACCGGCCGCCCGGTCCGCCGGGTCCACGAGGCGGACCGAGCGGTCGTCGACCGGGCGGTCGCCGCCGCCCGCGCGGCCCTGCCGGGATGGGCGGCGCTGCCGGTGGCCGAGCGGGCCGCCTGGATGCGCCGTCTCGCCGACGCGATCGAGGAGCGCTTCGAGGATCTGGTGGCCGCGGAGATCGCCGACACCGGTAAGTCGATCACCCAGACCCGGACGCTGGACATCCCGCGGGGCGCGGCGAACTTCCGGTCCTTCGCCGAGATCGCCGCTCAGCGCCCGGAGAGCGCCTTCCACCTGAAGGACGTGCTGAGCTACACCGTGCGCAGGCCGCTGGGCGTGGTCGCGGTGATCGTGCCGTGGAACCTGCCGTTCCTGCTGGCGACCTGGAAGATCGGCCCTTCGCTCGTCGCGGGCAACACCATCGTGGTCAAGCCCTCGGAGCACACGCCGGGCTCGGTCGCGGTGCTGGCGGAGATCGCCGCCTCGATCGGGCTGCCGCCCGGTGTCCTGAACGTGGTGCACGGGTTCGGCGCCGGCTCCACCGGCCAGTTCCTGGTGGAGCACCCGGGGGTGGACGCGGTCACCTTCACCGGCGAGAGCCGTACCGGGTCGACGATCATGAAGAGTGTGGCGGACCGGGTCAAGCCGGTCTCGTTCGAGCTGGGCGGCAAGAACGCCGGGCTGGTCTTCGCCGACGCCGACCTGGACGCGGCCGTCGAGGGGAGCGTGCGGTCGGCCTTCACCAACGGCGGCCAGGTCTGCCTGTGCACCGAGCGGCTCTACGTGGAGCGGCCCGTCTTCGAGGAGTTCACCGCGCGGCTGGCCGAGCGGGCGGGGGAGCTGAGGTTCGGGCGGCCCGCGGACGAGGACACCACGATGATGCCGATGATCTCGGCGGAGCACCGTGACAAGGTGCTCTCCTACTACGGGCTGGCCAAGGACGAGGGGGCCCGGATCCATGCCGGGGGCGGCGTGCCGCACTTCGGGGACGACCGCGACGGCGGCTACTACGTCGAGCCGACGGTGCTGACCGGCCTGTCCCGCGACTCCCGGGTGAACCGGGAGGAGATCTTCGGCCCGGTCTGCCACATCGCCCCGTTCGACACCGAGGCCGAGGCGGTCGAGCTGGCCAACGACAGCGATTACGGCCTGGCGGCGACGGTCTGGACCGCCGACCTGAACCGGGCCCACCGGGTCGCCCGGTCGCTGGAGGCCGGGCTGGTCTGGGTCAACACCTGGTACCTGCGGGACCTGCGCACCCCGTTCGGCGGGGTGAAGCTGTCGGGCATCGGCCGGGAGGGCGGCACGCACTCGCTGGACTTCTACTCCGAACCCACCACGATCACGATCAAGCTGGAGCCGGGACATGACTGAGTGGAGCGAGGCCACCGACGTGCTCGCCGAGGCGGCCGACCGGCTGCTGGAGGCGGCCCGGAGCGGCAAGCCCTGTCCGCCGGTGCGTGAGACGCTGCCGGTCGGGACCGCCGAGACCGGCTACGCCGTACAGGAGATCAACACCCGGCGGGCGCTGGACGACGGGCGGCGGCTGGTCGGGCGGAAGATCGGCATCACGAGCCCGGCGGTGCAGAAACAGTTCGGGATCGACGAGCCGGACTTCGGCATGCTCTTCGCGGACATGGCCCACCTCGACGGCCTGCCCATCCCGGCCGGCCGCTTCCTGCAGCCCAGGGTCGAGGCCGAGGTCGCGCTGGTCCTCAAGAGCGACCTGGTCGGCGGGCCGTTCACGGTGGCGGAGGTCATCCGGGCCGTCGACTTCGCGCTGCCCGCGATCGAGATCGTCGACAGCCGGATCGCGGGGTGGGACATCGCGCTCGTCGACACCATCGCCGACAACGCCTCCAGCGGCGCCTTCGTCCTGGGCAACACGCCCGTCCCGCTCGCCGGCCTGGATCTGCGGCTGGCCGGGATGACCATGAGCCGGCGCGGGCAGGAGGTCTCCACCGGTGCGGGCGCGGCCTGCATGGGGCACCCGCTGAACGCCGCCGTCTGGCTGGCCGACGCGCTGGGCGGCAGGGACTTCCCGCTGCGCGCCGGGGACATCGTGCTCACCGGCGCGCTCGGCCCGATGGTGCCCGTCGAGCCCGGCGACGTCTTCGAGGCCGTCATCGACGGTCTCGGTTCGGTGCGGGCGGTGTTCTCATGACCCTCGGCGACACCGGCGCGGCCACGCCACGGCCCGCGGAGCGGGTGAAGATCGCGATCATCGGTTCCGGGAACATCGGCACCGACCTGATGTTCAAGGCGCTGCTGTCGGAGCGGGTGGAGGTCGTCGCCATGGCGGGCATCGACCCTGACTCCGACGGCCTGGCCCGGGCCCGCCGCCGCGGGGTGGCCACCACCCACGAGGGGGTCGAGGGCCTGGTCGGGCTGCCCGGCTTCGCCGGCGTGGACCTCGTCCTCGACGCGACCTCGGCGAAGGCGCACCTGCACAACGACCGGGTGCTCAGCGCGCACGGCAAGCGGGTCATCGACCTGACCCCCGCCGCCGTCGGGCCCTACGTGGTGCCGCCGGTCAACCTGGACGACCACCTCGGCGAGCGCAACCTCAACATGGTCACCTGCGGCGGGCAGGCGACGATCCCGATCGTGGCGGCGGTGGCCTCGCAGGTCCCCGTCCGCTACGCCGAGATCGTCGCCTCGATCGCCTCCAGGTCCGCCGGGCCCGGCACCCGCGCCAACATCGACGAGTTCACCGAGACGACCTCGCGGGCGATCGAGGAGGTCGGCGGGGCGGCCAAGGGCAAGGCGATCATCGTCCTCAACCCGGCCGAGCCGCCGCTGATCATGCGTGACACGGTCTACTGCCTGGTCGACGACTGCGACGAGGCCGCCGTGGCGGGAGCCGTACGGGCCATGGTGGACAGGGTCCGCGACTACGTGCCGGGCTACCGGCTCAAGCAGGACGTGCAGTTCGAGAGGGTCCCGGCGGGAGAACCGCTGCCCGACGGGAGCCGGACCGGCGGGACCAAGGTGAGCGTCTTCCTGGAGGTGGAGGGCGCGGCCCACTACCTGCCCGCCTACGCGGGGAACCTGGACATCATGACCTCGGCCGCGCTGCGCACCGCCGAACGGCTGGCGGAGCGGCCGGACCGCGCCGGACAGAGCGTCGAGACGGGGGTGGGCGCGTGAGGCTCTATGTCCAGGACGTGACGTTGCGGGACGGCATGCACGCCATCCGGCACCGCTACACCACGACCCAGGCCGCCGAGATCGCCGCCGCGCTGGACGCCGCCGGCGTGGCGGCCATCGAGATCGCCCACGGCGACGGCCTCGCGGGAGGCAGCTTCAACTACGGCGCGGGCGCGCACACCGACGACGAGTGGATCGAGGCGGTCGCGGGAGCCGTACGGCGGGCGAGGCTGACGACCCTGCTGCTGCCCGGCATCGGCACCATCCACGACCTCAGGCGTGCCCACGCGCTCGGCGTGACCTCGGTCCGGGTCGCCACCCACTGCACCGAGGCCGACATCTCCGCCCAGCACATCGCCACCGCGCGGGAGCTCGGCATGGACGTCGCCGGGTTCCTGATGATGTCCCACATGGCGCCCGCCGAGGAGCTGGCGCGGCAGGCCAAGCTCATGGAGTCGTACGGCGCGCAGTGCGTCTACGTGACCGACTCCGGCGGCCGGCTGACCATGGACGGGGTCCGGGACCGGGTCCGCGCCTACCGCTCGGTGCTCGACGAGGGGACGGAGATCGGCATCCACGCCCACCACAACCTGGGCCTGGGCGTGGCCAACTCGGTCGTCGCGGTCGAGAACGGCACCTACCGGGTCGACGCCTCCCTCGCCGGGATGGGCGCGGGCGCGGGCAACTGCCCGATCGAGGTGTTCGTCGCGGTGGCCGACCTGATGGGCTGGGAGCACGGCTGTGACCTGCACGCCCTGATGGACGCGGCCGACGACCTGATCAGGCCGCTGCAGGACCGGCCGGTCCGGGTGGACCGGGAGACGCTGACGCTCGGCTACGCCGGGGTCTACTCCAGCTTCCTGCGTCACGCAGAGGCGGCGTCGTCGCGTTACGGGGTCGACACCCGGACGATCCTGACCGAGGCGGGCCGCCGCCGGATGGTCGGCGGGCAGGAGGACATGATCGTGGACATCGCGCTGGACCTGGCGCGGGCGGAGGGGGAGCGGTGACCGACATCCGCGGGCTCGCCGCCGTGCTGGACGAGGCCGCGCGCACGGTCCGGGCGGTGCCGCAGCCCGGGCAGGGCTACGACGTGGCCGCCGCCTACCGGGTCCAGGAGGAGCTGCTCCGGCTCCGGCTGGAGCGGGGCGACCGGCTGTCGGGGGTGAAGCTGGGCTTCACCAGCGAGGGCAAGCGCCGCCAGATGGGCGTGCACGACGTGATCTTCGGCCGGGTGCCGGAGTCGTCGGCCATCCTCGACGGCTCATACGCCGATATTTCGCGCTACATCCACCCTCGTGTCGAGCCGGAGGTCGTCTACCTGATCGGCCACCGCATCGCCACGGTCGCCGACGCCCTCGCGCCCGGCGCCGTCGCGGCGGTCGCCCCCGGCATCGAGATCATCGACTCGCGCTATGAGAACTTCCGGTTCTCCCTGCCGGACGTGATCGCCGACAACACCTCGGCCGCCGGATACGTGGTCGGCCCGTGGCGGCCCTACGACCCCGACCGGTGGAACCTCGGCGTCGTCTTCGAGGTCGACGGCCGTCCCGTCCAGATCGGGTCCACCGGCGCCGTCCTCGGAGATCCGCGCCGGGCCGTCGTGGAGGCCGCGCGCCTGGCCGCGGCCCACGGGGTGGTGCTGGAGCCCGGGTGGATCCTGCTCGCCGGGGCCGCCACGCCCGCCGAGCCGTTGACCCCCGGCGCCCACGTCAGGGTCGAGGTCCAGCACCTGGGCTCGGTCTCGTTCACCGCCGGGCAGGCCCCGTCCGACGTCGTGGGAGGACAGTCATGAGCGACGGACTCGTCGTCAGCGGGAAGGCCACGCCGCGCGGGAGGTTCCCGCACGTCAAGCGGGCCGGGGACCTCATATACGTGTCCGGCACCAGCTCCCGCCGGCCGGACGACACGATCGCCGGGGCCGAGGCCGACGGGTCCGGCGCGGTGAAGCTCGACATCGCCGTGCAGACCCGGGCCGTGATCGAGAACATCGGCGACATCCTCCGGGCGGTCGGGGCAGAGCTGAGCGACCTCGTCCAGATCACCGCCTACCTGGTGGACATGGACGACTTCGACGGCTACAACGCGGTCTACGCGGAGTATTTCGACGAGAGCGGCCCGACCCGCACCACCGTGGCCGTCCACCAGCTTCCCCACCCTCACCTGCTCATCGAGATTCAGGCCGTGGCCCACCGACCGGAGGAACGCCAGTGATCCCCCCCATCGACTTCAGCAAGTGGATCGACGAGCACGCTCATCTGCTCAAGCCGCCGGTGGGCAACAAGATCATCTTCGAGGGGGCCGGCGACCTCATCGTGATGGTCGTCGGCGGCCCGAACGCGCGGACCGACTTCCACGTCGACCCCTACGAGGAGCTGTTCTACCAGGTCCGCGGCAACATGCACATCAACGTCATGACGCCCGAGGGGCCGGAGACCGTCCACGTCCGCGAGGGCCAGATGTGGCTGCTCCCGGCGGGCCTGCCGCACTCGCCGCAGCGTCCGGAGGAGGGCTCGGTCGGCTTCCTGGTGGAGCGGGTCAGGCCGGAGGGCGTGCTGGAGAAGTTCCGGTGGTACTGCCCGGAGTGCGACGCCGTGGTCCACGAGGTCGAGCTCCAGGTCCGTGACATCGTGGCCGACCTGCCGCCGATCTTCCAGGCCTTCTACGACGACGAGAAGGCCCGCACCTGCGACGGCTGCGGCGCGCTCCACCCGGGCAAGGGGTAGCCCCCGGTCGTCGACGTCCACACCCACCGCGTCCCCAGGGGCCGGCCGGGCCCCGGCCGGCCCCCGGGGCGCTCCGGCTCCGACTTCCCCCGGCATGCCGGGCGGAGGTTCCGTTTCCCGGAACGACCCGATGTCTTGGCCTCCGCCGATGCCGGATGATAGAAGGGCTGGTAAGCACCTAACCCGGAGATGATTCGTGACTATCAGCCGCGCGGACTGCGCCGCCCTCGACGCCGACGACCCCCTCAAGCACCTCAGGGACGAGTTCGTCCTGCCCGATGAGACGATCTATCTGGTCGGCAACTCGCTCGGCGCCATGCCCGTGGCGGCCTCGGCCGCGACGGCGCGGGTCGTGACGGAGGAGTGGGGCCGGCAACTGGTCGGCGGCTGGAACTCCGCCGGCTGGTTCGACCTGCCGCTGACCACCGGCGACCGCCTGGCCCCGATGATCGGCGCGGGCCCCGGGCAGGTCGCGGTGGGCGACAGCACCTCGATCGCGATCGTCAAGGCCGTCTCGGCCGCGATGCGCCTGCGCCCCGGCCGCCGGGTGGTCGTCTCCGACCTGGCCAACTTCCCGACCGACCGCTACGTGGTCGAAGGGCTGGTCAAGGCGGTGGGCGGCTACGAGGTCCGCGACCTCGGGGTCCTCGACGAGGTGCTGGCCGACGACGTCGCCTGCGTGCTGATGTCGGAGGTGGACTACCGGACCGGGGAGCGCCACGACACCGCCGCGGTGACCGCGCGGGTCCAGGCGGCGGGCGCCCTGATGATCTGGGACCTGTGCCACAGCGCCGGCGCCTACCAGGTCGACGTGTCGCAGGCCGACTTCGCGGTCGGGTGCACCTACAAATACCTCAACGCCGGCCCCGGGGCCCCGGCGTTCGTCTACGTCCACCCGCGTCACCACGCCGAGGCCGAGCAGATGCTGACCGGCTGGCACGGCCACGCGGCGCCGTTCGCGTTCGAACCGGGCTACCGCCCCGCCGAGGGCATCCGGCGCTTCACCGTGGGCACCCCGCACGTGCTGTCCTTCGCCCCGCTCAACGCCTCGCTGGACATCTGGGAGCGGGTGGACCTGGACCAGGTCCGGGCCAAGAGCGTGGCGCTGACATCGCTCTTCATCGACCTGGTCGAGGAGCTGTGCGCGCCGTACGGCCTCGAGGTGGTCACCCCCCGCGACCCGGAGCGCCGCGGCAGCCAGGTCAGCCTCCGCCACCCCGACGGCTACCCGGTCATGCGCGCGCTGATCGACCGCGGCGTCCACGGGGACTTCCGCGCCCCGGACATCCTGCGCTTCGGCTTCGCCCCGCTCTACATCCGCTACGTCGACGTCTACGACGCGGTCGCCATCCTGGCCGAGGTGCTGGAAAAGGAGCACTGGCAGGACGAGCGCTACCGGCAGCGCCTGGCCGTCACCTGAGGGGCGGCGTTCCATGGGATGGAACCCTCCCGGTTCCATCCCATGGAACGCGGCGTGGCCGGAGGCGGGCGGAACCAGGACCCTGAGGGCGTTCCTCCCTTTCCTGTGAAAGGTCGCGCCATGCGCCACTTCCTCCGGCATGCCCTGATCACTTCCGGCGTCGCGGGTCTCGTCCTCGTCTCCGGCACGGCGGTGCGGGCAGCGGCCCCCGACGATCCCGGCATCCCCTCGATCTGCGGCGACCGCCGCCCCGCCGACCCCCAGCCCGGCACCTACGGCATGCAGCTCGACGGCACCTTCCGGCACCCGTCCCTGACCCCGGCGGGAGAGGAGCGCTTCTCCTTCCCCGGCGGCGCCCAGGACATCTTCGGCAAGACCAAGGGCTACGACCCGCAGTCCTACGTCGAGGGCCCGATCAAGCTGGAGGCCGCCTACCGCGGCCCCGCGTTCACCCCGGACTACTTCCACAGCTGGCAGAACATCGTCGACTTCGACGGCCGCCGCTACCTGTTCCAGTACGACCGGAGCGAGGCCCGCGTCTACGACGTGACCGACGTCAGGAAAGTAAAGATCGTCGAGTCGCTCAGCCGCAACGACATCAAGGCCGAGTACGGCGAGAACGTCGAGCTCAAGGACGGCAAGGACTGGAAGGCCCACGACTACTGGGGCGCCTCCACCATCCAGTGGAACGCCAAGCTCGGCGCCTACGTCATGGTCCAGAGCTTCGAGCAGAAGCGCCAGGTCGGCGAGCTGGGCGACTCGGTGGAGCACTCCAAGTTCCACAACCCCGAGGGCGTCCGGAAGCTCCGGGAGACCACGAGCTTCAAGGGCTTCAAGGTCTACCGGCTCGACGGCCCGCGCAAGAAGGACTGGAAGCTGCTGGCCACCGTCACCACCGACGGCTCGGCCGACAACCCGCTGAACGCGCCGGTCGACGGGCCGCAGCAGGGCTCGGGCTCGCTGGACGTGCCGTACTGGACCGGCGGCAGGTACATGTTCGTCGCCGCGGCTCCGCTGGACACCTGGAGCAACACCGAGGTGCCCACCTACCTGTACTCGGCCGGCTACCAGGCCTACGACATGTCCGACCCGGCCAGGCCGAAGAAGATCGGTGAGTGGCACCGGAAGGGCCAGGTCGCCGACGAGTCCGCCGACTACGCCAGGAACCCGCGCTGCGGCAACCAGACCTCCTGGATGGGCGCGCGCATGCCGCTGGCCGTCCCCAAGCCGGTCGAGCAGGGCGGCAGGTACGGCTTCGCGGCCCTGGGCGGCTACGGCCTGTCGGTGCTGGACATCTCCGACCCCGCCAAGATGAACGAGGTCGCCCACCTGGACCTGCCCATGTCGGTCGGCGGCACCGAGGCCGACAACGTGGACGTCTCCCAGTTCGAGAAGACCGGCATGATCTACGTCTCCGGCTACCCGCTGGGCGAGGACTGCCACGAGCCCTACAAGGACATCTTCCAGATCGACGTCCGTGACCCGGCCCGGCCCCGCATCGTCGGCGCCCTGCCCCGGCCCCGGCCCGCCGCGGACGCCCCGTTCGACGACTACTGTCAGCGCGGCGGCAGCTTCGGACCCAAGCGCTCGGGTTACTACACCTCGCCCGGCGACCCCCGGCAGGGCCTGCTGCCGTACGCGTTCTACAACGCGGGCGTGCAGTTCTTCGACACCCGCGACCTGAAGCACCCCAAGATCGTCGCGCAGTTCGTCCCCTCGGGTTACGGCAAGGGCGTCCCCGACTACGCCCTGGGCAACCAGACCCACGGCACCTACGTCGAGTGGGACCGCAAGATCGTCTGGGTCTTCACCAACGACGGCATCTACGCCGTCTCCTCCAAGAAGCTGCTCGGCGCTCCGAACCTGGGCAGGCCCGCCCGGCCGTTCCGCAACAGCGCCAGGTGACACCTCGTCCGGCCGGGGCACCCCACCTCCCTGCCGGGCAGGAGGAGGGGTCTCCCTGCATGCGTAGGATGGGCGCGCCCACAAGGCGCTCCGCACCATCCGATGTTCAGGGAGACCCCCGTTCCATGCTGACGACCTTCGCGGTCACGGCGCTTGTAATGATCATGATTCCAGGGCCCGACCAGGCCCTGATCACGCGCAACGCCCTTGCCTTCGGCCGCACCGCCGGCCTGCTGACCATGTTCGGCGGCCTGATCGGCCTCACCGTCCACGCCACCGCCGCCGCCGTCGGGCTGTCGGCCCTGCTGCTGGCCTCCGCCACCGCCTTCACCGTTTTGAAGATCGTGGGCGTCGTCTATCTGCTCTGGCTGGGCATCCAGTCCCTGCGCTCGAGCCGCCGTACGGCCGCCGCCCCGGAGCCCGTCGCGTTGGAGGCCCGCTCCCCGATGCAGCACGTCCGCAACGGTTTCCTGTCGAACACGCTCAACCCCAAGGTCGCGCTGTTCTTCGTCACGTTCCTGCCGCAGTTTCTCCCCGCCCACGGTGACACGCTGAACCAGGCCATGCTGCTGTCGGCCATCTTCGCCGGGCTCTATCTGCTCTGGTTCAGCTTCTACAACGTGGCGGTGGACCGGATCGGCGCGCTGCTCCGCACGCCCAGGATCCGGGCCCGGGTGGAGCAGGCCACCGGCCTGCTCCTGGTCGGCTTCGCGATCAGGCTGGCCGTGCAGCAGCCCTGACCCCGGCCCCGGCTCACGTCCCGGCTCCGGTGGGCCGCATCCGGCCCGCCGGGCAGGCGGCTCACTTGTCGGACAGACGGCGGCCCTTGAACATCGGGTGCCTGGTCTCCCAGTATCTCCAGCCCTCCACCCTCGCGGGGACGCTGGCGATACCGGTGAGGACCCGGTGCGAGGTGCAGTCTTCGAGCTGGTGCCAGGACGAGAAGCCCACCCGGTAGCCGAAGACGCGGTACCACAGGTTGCCGTACATCCCGTCGCTGACCTCCTGCGTGTATTCGTGCCCGGTCTCGACGATGAGCTCCTCGGCGAGCAGGGGGTTGACGTTGTTGCGCAGGCGGCGGAGCAGGGCGCGCGTGTCGGCGTCGCTGAAGGTGTTGTCGCCGACGGTCCTGGTGGTGGTGTCGGTATGGAGCCTGTCGATCTCGGACCCCTTCTCCCTTTCGATCTCGACCTCGAAGTAGACCCGGTGCTGCCGCCGGACCGACGCCGTCATCGTGCCGCCGGGGCCGTCGATGAAGCGGGTGCGGGGAACGAAGAAGTTCCTCGGCTTGAAGGAGTGGAACCTGAAGAAGTTGCCGGGCGAGCACCTCCTGTCGGCCTCATCCCTGAGCGTGGCGTTCCGCGGGTCGCGCCCCCCGTGCGGGTCGTCGGCCGCGAACACGGGCGGGGCGACGGCGGTGGCCAGGGTCATGGAGAGAGATCCGGCCAGGGTCAGGGTCGCCAGCCTCCGCATCGGCCGGGGACGGGTGGCGGTGGCTCCCCTCCGGGGATTGGACATGAACATATGGAGATACCGTTCCTTCCGGAACGCGGCCCGCGGCCGCGACTAACTCGCGGGCCGGAGTACGGCCCATGCCCGTCCGCTTAGTGACTCAGCGTGACATTGGAGATCCTTACAGCCACCGAGGAGGGCTTCGCGACGCCATGCCGAGGCGGAGTCCACTAAACAGGGAAAGGCACGGTGAAAAGGCGTTTACGCCGGTCCGCTGCCGGTCTGTCGGATATCTGCTCGCGGTTACGGCCCGCCTGCGGCGCCGGTCACCGGACCACCTGGTCCGGCGGGCGCTCGGAATCAGCGCAGCGGGCCGGGGGCGTCGAGCCTGGCGACGAGTTTCTTGGGAGCGACCGCCCGGTAGCTCTCCTCGACCCAGTCGAGCAGCACCTCGGTCTCCGGCAGCACGCCCATCAGCGGGATCGTCACCCACCCCGCCCTGCCGAGCCCGTATCCCGAGGGCGCCGCGCCCGGCACGGAGAGCGCGTGGCCGTTGGACTCCGGCAGCTTCACCCCGACGGCCGGGCTCCACTTCCCGGCCGGCTCCTCGACGCCGAGGAAGACGAAGATCTTCTTGTTGACCTTGATGACACTCTCGCCCCACGGATGGTCCTCGTAGGCCTCTGGCAGGCCCAGCGCGGACTCGCGCAGCGTCTGACGGACCTCACGCCACTTCTCCATGGGAGCCATTGTGCAAGGGGGCGCCGACAGTCGCGCGCCAGTGGCCGAGCACCCGGTCGATGGCCGTCCGGATCCGCTCCCTGGCCTCCGCGCGGGGCACGCCCGACATCAGCAGCCGGTCGTAGTCGGTGTCGAGATGCCGCACCGAGGCCACCACCGCCAGGGTGATCGCGTTCTCGTCGAACACCTTGGCGGCGGCGGTCCGGCCCACCCGGCCACTGCCGCGCTGCCCGGCGTGCCGGGCGATCTCCTCGGCCCGCTCGGGCGGGCAGCCGGGGAACAGCCGGGTGATCTCCCTGGCCATCCCGGCCTGGAACTCCACGTCCTCGCCGGCCCGCCGCTCCCGGTCGCGCTCGCGGCGGCGCAGCCGTAGCTCCTCGTCGGCCAGGCACTGCTCCTCGGCCCGCTCCCGCGCGGCCTCCTCGACCAGGATGCCCCGCCGCTCGTAACGCCTGCGCCGGGGGTTGAACCTGACCACCACGGCGGCCAGCCCGCTCTCCTTCTTCGCCCGCCGGCTGAGCGCCGCGTCGCCCGCCGGGAGGAAGACGAGGTGGTCCATGTCCGCGCAGGTCAGGCAGTGGGGGCCGGCGTTCTCCATGATCATGTAGGGGCCGGTGTCGCCGCAGCCCGTGCACTCCCAGGGCTGCTGCGACTCCACCACCACCAGGTCGGGGGCCTTGCTCTGCCGTTCGGCGAGCTGCCGCCGCCGGGTCTCGCTCATGTCCGGTGAGATCCAGTGGACCCGGAAGGCGCTGTCGTCCCCGGCGGAGACGAAGCGCAGCTCCCCCCGGTCGCGGCCGCCGGACACGTAGGCGGTCTCGCTCGGGGTGAGCCCCTTGGCCAGGGCCCAGCGCCGGAGCACGGCCACCGCGTCGGTCATCTTGGCGCCGTCCACCGCCGAGAGCTCCTCCAGCGCCGCCACCCGGCCCTGCCGCCAGGTGTCGACGTGCCGGGCGTGCAGCCAGCGGATCCCGGTCAGCACGTCGACCGCGGTGACGAACTTCCGCTGGGCGAGCGCGGCCTCCGCCGCCTCCACGATCCGGCGCTCAAGTCTGCTCACCCCACCAGCTTGCCGTATCCGGCACGCTCCGGGTGCCCGCCGTGCTCCGGCGCGGCACGCTCTGGGTACCCGCCGTGCTCCGGCGCGGCGCGCTCACGGGCGGGGGATGTTCCGCAGGTTCGCCCTGGCCATGTCGATCATGCGCCCCACCCCGCCGGTCAGCACGACCTTCCCCGCCCCCAGGGCGAACCCCTTGACCTGCTTGGCGGTGATGCGCGGCGGCATCGAGAGCACGTCGGGGTCGGTGACCACGTCCACCAGATAGGGGCCGGGCGTCGCGAAGGCCGTGGCCAGCGCCTCGCGGACCTGCGCGGGCTTCTCGACCCGGACCGAGCCCAGCCCGATCGCGGCGGCGATCGCCGCGTAGTCGACGGGGGTGACGTCGGTGCCGAAGTCGGGCATCCCGTCGACGAGCATCTCCAGCCTCACCATGCCGAGCGAGGAGTTGTTGAACACCACGATCTTGACGGGCAGGTCGTTCATCCTGACGGTGAGGAGCTCGCCCATGAGCATGCCGAGCCCGCCGTCGCCGGAGAGCGAGACGACCTGCCGCCCGCGGTCGGCGAGCTGCGCGCCCATGGCGTGCGGGAGCGCGTTGGCCATGCTGCCGTGCTTGAAGGAGCCGATGACCCGGCGCCGGCCGTTGGGGGTGAGGTAGCGCGCGGCCCAGACGTTGCACATGCCGGTGTCCACGGTGAACACCGCGTCGTCGGAGGCGAGCTCGTCCACGACGCTCGTCACATACTCCGGGTGGATCGGCGTGTGGTGCTCGATGTCGCGGGTGTAGGCGTTGACGACGTTGTCCAGCGTCTTCAGGTGCCTGGAGAGCATCTTGTCGAGATAGCGCCGGTCCGTCTTCTGCGCGACCTGCGGCAGCACCGCCCGCAGCGTCTCGCCGACGTCGCCGTGCACGGCCAGCTCCAGCGGGGTCCGGCAGCCCAGCCGCGCGGGGTCGTGGTCGATCTGGACCGTGCGCCTGCCCGGCAGGAAGTCGTCGTAGGGGAAGTCGGTGCCCACCAGCACCACCAGGTCGGCCTCGTGCATGGCCTCGTAGCACGCGCCGTATCCCAGCAGGCCGCTCATCCCCACGTCGTAGGGGTTGTCGTACTGGATCCACTCCTTGCCGCGCAGGGCGTGCCCGACCGGCGCCAGCGTGCGCGCGGCCAGCGACATGACCTCCTGGTGCGCGCCGCGCACTCCGGCGCCGCAGAACAGCATCACCTTCTCCGCGCCGTTGAGCGCCGTGGCCAGCTCCGCCACCTGGTCGGAGGGGGGCCGGACGGTGCCGCGCCGGGTGAGGACGTCGTGGGTGCCGGTGTCGTGCTTGGCCGGCAGGTCCGCCACGTCGCCGGGGAGCACCACGACCGCGACCTCGCTGTGGCCGATCGCGTGCTGGACGGCGGTGCGCAGCACCCGGGGCATCTGCGCGGCCGTGCTGATCATCTCGCAGAAGCCGCTGCAGTCCACGAACAGGCGTCCGGGGTGGGTCTCCTGGAAGAATCCGGTGCCGATCTCCGCGCTGGAGATGTGCGAGGCCAGCGCGAGCACCGGGGCGCCGCTGCGCTGGGCGTCGTAGAGGCCCTGGACCAGGTGCGTGTTGCCGGGCCCGCAGCTGCCCGCGCAGACCGCCAGGCGCCCGGTGACCTGCGCCTCGGCCGCGGCGGCGAACGCCCCCGCCTCCTCGTTGCGCACGTGGACCCACTCGATGCCGGCGCTCTTGCGGATCGCGTCCACGATCGGGTTCAGGCTGTCGCCCACCACCCCGTAGATCCGCTCCACCCCGGCCTGGCGCAACACCTCGATGAACTGCTCCGCAACGGTGCCCATGGTCCCCCCTCGCCTATCGCGTCATCGGGTTACCTCACCGGTTTTCGCCGGGTCACTCTCCGAGGAAGTGACCGATCAGCTCGCGGGAGACCTCGCCGGGCCGTTCGACGGAGGCCAGGTGGGCCGCTCCGGGCAGCACGACCAGCCGGGCGCCGGGGATGCCGG
Organism: Streptosporangium sp. NPDC048886; assembly: GCF_055586905.1. Classification (NCBI taxonomy): domain Bacteria; kingdom Bacillati; phylum Actinomycetota; class Actinomycetes; order Streptosporangiales; family Streptosporangiaceae; genus Streptosporangium; species Streptosporangium sp. NPDC048886. Next base: position 142,499 of record NZ_JBVJHH010000005.1, on the reverse strand, counting down.
CGGCGATCCGCTCGCCGTGCTCGGGCGGGGTGGCCGGGTCGTCGGCGCCGGCCAGCACCAGCGTGGGCGCCCTGATCGCGGCCAGGTCGGGGCGGAGGTCCATGGCCCCGATGGCCTCGCAGCAGGCCGCGTAGCCCTCGGCCGAGACGCCGCCGAGCATCGCGACGTACGGCTCGCGCCCGATGTGGCCCGGCGTGAACCACCGGGCGGCGACCGCGTCGGCGATCGACGCCGTGCCGCCCGTCCGCGCCGCGTCCGCCCGCTCGGCCCAGAATTCGGGGGTGCTCAGCTTGGCGGAGGTGCACAGCAGCGCCAGCCGGTGGATCCGCTCCGGCGCGTGCGCCGCCAGCCACATGCCCACCATGCCGCCCAGCGACAGCCCGGCGAAGGAGACCCGCGGCAGCTCCAGCCGGTCCAGCAGCTCCAGCAGGTCACCACCCAGGTCGGCGATCGAGCACCGCCCGCCGGCCGGTGACCGCCCGTGCCCGCGATGGTCGTGCCGGATGACCCGGAAGCGCCGGGTCAACGCCTCCATCTGCGGCTCCCACATCTCCAGCGTGGTGCCCAGCGAGCCGGACAGCACGACCGGCGGAGCCGTCACGGGACCGTCGATCTCGTAATGCAGCATTCTCACCTGCCGGACAGAGGTTCCCCGCCGGGCACACCTTAGCCGAGCGGGCGCCGGCGGTGCCGTGGCAGGTGGGCGGCGCCTCCGGCGACCGGCCGCCGGGGCCGGCCCCGTCCGGACGCGGTGTCCGTCCGCGGCCTGTACGCGTGATGCGCACGGTGTGCGCTACCGTGGGGCCGGAGGGAGAGGAGACCCATATGCCAGCCGACAAACAGCCCGTCCCTTCGGTGTGGGCCCGCCCGCGCACGAAGCGGGAGCAGCCCGCGCTGAGCCGGGACCGGATCGTGTCCGAGGCCGTCCGGCTGCTGGACGCCGAGGGCATCGAGGCCCTGAGCATGCGCAGCCTCGGCACCCGGCTGGGCGCCGGGGCCACCTCCCTCTACCGGCACGTGGCCAGCAAGGACGAGCTGATCGAGCTGGTCGTGGACGAGGTCTACGGCGAGGTGCGGGTGCCCGGCGCCGACGACCCGGCGGCCTGGCGGGCGGCCGTGACGAGCTGCGCCCACAGCCTGCGCTCGATGGTCCTGAGCCACCCCTGGATCGCCTCGGTGCTCGGCCAGGTCGGGCTCGCCGAGCTCGGGCCCAACCTGATGCGGCAGTCGGAGCGCATGCTCGCCCTGTTCGACGCGGCGGGCTTCGCGCCCGTCGAGGCCGATCAGGCGATGAACACGCTCATCGCCTACGTCATCGGAATGTCCATCAGGGAGGCGGCCTACCTGTCGATGCTCGCCCGCAGCGGTCAGAGCGAGCAGGAGTGGACCGCCAACCTGCGGCCGACCGCCGAACAGGCCGTGCAGGACCATCCCCGGCTGCGGGACGGATACGCCGCACGGCATGACGACGACCCGCAGAAGATCCGTGAGGAGAACTTCGTCTACGGCGTGGAGCGCATCCTGGACGGCCTGGAGACCAGGCTCGGCCCCGCGGCGGCCCCCGCCCGCTGAGACGCGCGGCGGGTGCGTGACGACGGCCTGTCGTCACGCACCCGGGCCGCCGCCGGTCACGGCCGGCCGGTGACCTCCCCGCCGAGCCTCAGGGTCACCCCCGGGGCTCCGGCCGTACGGCGGGCGTCCGGAGCGCGCGGGCCGTACGGCCGGTGGGGGCTCAGGGACTCGGAGGGGGCTCAGGGGCCGGGGACGGTGTCCACTCAGGCGGTCGAGGCGGACCGGTAGCCGGCCACCCGGTTCAGGACCTCGGCGGGGGCGACGACCTCGTTCCTGGCGTGGTAGAACCAGTCGACCCGCTGGAGGTAGGAGCGCTGGGCCGAGCTGCCGACCAGGCCGCCGCTGATGAACCACAGGTCGAAGTCGACCGACTGCACCGTCTCCGGACAGTAGGTGCCGCCGGGCTCGGCGAAGAGCACGCCGTCGACGTAATACCTGACCAGACCGCCGGACACCTGCAGGACCAGGAAGACGAGCAGCACCGGGAGCATGAAGAGCGTGGAGGCGGCCATGGTGGCGCCCCAGTCGGTGCCGAAGACGTTGCCGAGGGAGGAGAGCCAGGCGGGCAGGGTCCGGTCGGCCTGGTCCTTGATGATCAGGGCGTCGGCGAAGGCGAACTCGTTCCACGCGGTGATGAAGCCGAACAGGATGGAGTCCGGCTCGTTCCACCGGCTCCTGCGGGAGCGCTTCGACGTCGGCGTCCACACCGCCGTGCAGACCATGGAGCCCACCGTCACCGACGAGACCGAGGCCGCCCTGCTGCACGTTCCCCAGCACGCCCCGGCCCTGCTCTTCGAGCGCACCACCCGCGACGCCGCCGGCCGGATCGTCGAGTTCACCCGCTCGATCTATCGGGGTGACCGCTACCGAGTGACCTCCGAGCTGTCCTTCAACGCCGACTCCGGCTGACCTCGCCCGGCCGGGCCATCGAACCGGGGCGTTGAAACGGTCCACACATTCACTAGTTCTGATATGACCGTTTATTTGGTCCCGTGGGCGTTTAGGATGCTGACCCTCGTGATACGCGTGTGACTTGGGGGTCGGAAGTGACAGTGCTCAGCCGTCGGAACCTTCTCAAAGCGGGCGTGGGATTCGTGCCCGCCGTCGCCCTGGGCACCGGGACCGCCCAGGCCACACCCGTCATCAGGGGCACCGGGACCGTGCCCGCCGCGCTGGCCGGGTTCGACACCGCCATGCGGACGTACATCACCGAACGCCAGATCACGCACGCCCAGCTCGCCGTGGCCAGGAAGGGCAAGATCCTGCTCGCCCGCGGTTACCGCTACGCGGACCGCAAATCGGGCGACATGCCGGTCTGGCTGCCCCCGCTGCAGCCCACCGCGCTGTTCCGCGTCGCCAGCCTGAGCAAGCACCTCACCTCCGCGGCGATCATGCGGCTGGTCCAGGACGGCAAGCTCAGCCTGTCGGCGCCGGTCACCACGCTGCTCGGTCTGTCGGCCGAGGCCGACCCGCGCCTCGCGCAGGTCACCGTGCTCCGCCTGATGCAGCACCTGGGCGGCTGGGACCGGAACGTCTCGAAGGACCAGCTCTGGATCGACCACACCATCTCCGCCACGCTGGACGTGCCGCTGCCGATCGGTCACGACGACATCATCCGTTACGCCACCGCGCGCCCCCTGGACTTCGACCCCGGCTCGAAGATGGTCTACAGCAACTACGGCTACATGCTGCTCGGCCGGATCATCGAGAAGGTCTCCGGCACGAGCTACGAGTCCTACGTCAAGCAGAAGCTGCTGGCCCCCGTCGGCATCACCCGGATGCAGTTGGGCCACAGCCTCAAGGCGGAGGCCGTGCTGACCGAGGTGCCCTACGTCTCGAAATACACCAACAAGAGCGTGGTGGACGACTCCGGGGCCGTGGTGCCCTACCCCTACGGCGGCTTCAACATGCCCAACCAGGACGCCAACGGCGGCTGGCTGGCCTCCGCCGTCGACCTGGTGAAGTTCGGCATGGTCTTCGACGCCGCCGGGCCGGTGCTCAACGCGGCCTCGATCGCCAAGGTGTTCGCCAAGCCGGAGATCGGCGTCAACGGCAACGGGTCGTGGTACGGCGGCGGCTGGTGGGTCCGCTCGAACGGCAGCGGGCTCAACACCTGGCACAACGGCTCGATGCCCGGCACCTTCAGCTTCCTGGCCCGGATCCAGAACGGCATCAGCTACTGCGCCATCTTCAACCGCCGCGAGGAGGAGGGCACGCCCGACTTCGACTCGATCGACCCGCTGCTCGGCAAGGCGGCGGGCGCCGTGACCACCTGGCCGACGACCGACCTCACACCGAACTACTTCTGACGGCGGAGCCGGAGCGGGCCCGGCCGGCGGCGATCCCGGGGCCCGGGCGCGAGCGGCGATACTCGCCGGGCGTCTGGCCGCACCAGGCGCGGAAGGCCAGGTGGAAGCCGACGCCGGAGCGGTAGCCGACGCGTTCGGAGATGCGGCCCTGTGCCAGCGTCGTCTCGGTCAGCAGCCGGGCGGCCTCCTGCATCCGGCGGCCGGTCAGATGGCGCATCGGCGGCTCGCCGACGAGGTCGCGGAAGGTCGCGGCGAAGGCCGACCGCGACAGCCCCGCCTCGGCCGCCAGCGACTCCAGCGTCCACGGCTCGGCGAACCGGCTGTGCACCGCCAGCAGCGCCCTGCTGATCGCCGGGTGGCGCAGCGCGCGCAGCACCGGTTCGCCGAGCGTGAGCTCGCTCAGCGCGGCACGCAGGGCGAGCACGAACGTCAGCTCGAAGGCCCGCAGCGCCACCAGCCCCGCACCGGGCTCGCCGTCCGCCCACTCGCCGGCCAGCCCCCGCAGCGTGTCGGCCAGCAGCGGCTGACCCTCCAGCATCGCCCGGTCGAGCACGAACACCGCCGGCAGCGCGTGGTAGAGCGGGGCCGCGGCGGCTCCGTCGTAGTGCAGCCCGCCGCAGAGCATGGTCGTCGCCGGCCCCGGGCCGTCGATCTCGACGGTGCGCACGGTGCCGGGCTGCCTGGCGGGCAGGACGGTGGTCAGCGGGACGGTGGGACGGCCCGGCCGGTCGGCGAGCCGGTGCCCGCTGCCGCGGGGGAAGACGGCCAGGTCGCCGGCGCGCAGCCGGATCGGCCCGGTCGCCTCGGGCATCTCCACCGTGCACTCGCCCTCCTGCACGTAGTGCAGCAGGGCGCAGTGCTCCCGCTCGCCCGCGATGCCCCAGGGCGCCCGGGCCGACCACCGGCTGTGGAAGACGCCGTGCAGGCGCAGCGGGGCGAGCAGCTCGCTCAGCAGATCTCCGTCACATTCCACGGACGATCCTTAAATCTCCGGGGATCCGTCTATATCGATCGTATCGAACAGGGCTGCGCAGACTGGTCACCGGCACACAGCCCCGATCACTGATGGAGTATGTGATGACATCGACCGAGCCGCAGCGCCACCTCGTGGTCGGCGCGACGGGAGCACAGGGCGGCGCCGTCGCCCGGCGGCTGCTGGAGGAGGGGCACCGGGTCCGCGGGCTGACCCGCTCGGCCGACGGCCGCGGCCGTCTCCCGGACGGGGTGGAACCCTTCGCCGGAGACCTCGGCGACCCCGGGCAGGCCAAGGCGGCCTTCGCCGGGATGACGCACGCCTCGGTGCTGCTCCCCATGATCTACGGGCCGGAGCAGGTCGCCTCCTACGTGCGCAACGTCGCCGACGCGGCGCTCGCGGCCGGCCTGCGGCGCCTGGTGTTCAACACCGGCAACCGCCTGCCGGAGGCCGTCACCGAGGTGGCGGCCTTCGAGACCAGGCGGGCCGCCGCCGCGGCGCTGCTCGGTTCGGGCGTGCCCACCGTCGTCCTGCGCCCGCCGATCTATCTCGACAACCTCTGCGCCCCCTGGACGGCGGGGCCGCTCGTCCGTGACGGCGTGCTGCGCTACCCGCTGCCCGCCCGCTCCCCGGTCGCGTGGCTCAGCCACGGCGACCTCGCCGCGGCGACGGTGGCCGCCCTCACCCGGGACGGCCTGGCCGGCACCGTCCTCGACCTCGGCGGGCCCGACACGGTGACCGGTCCGGAGCTGGCCGCCGCCTTCGCCGCCGAGCTGGGCCGCCGGGTCGACTACCTCGCCCAGGAGCCCGCCGAGTTCGAGGCGGGGCTGGCCCACGCGCTCGGCGCCCCCGCGGCGGCCGGGGTGGCCGCGACCTATCGGTGGGTCGCCGGCGCCGGCGAGGCACTGTACGGCGTGGACCACCGGGCGGTGGAGGAGACCCTGGGGATCCGGCTCACGCCGCTGCGCGCCTGGATCGCCGCCCAGCCCTGGCACGCCCTCGCCGGAGCCGCGTGATGACCGCCCCGCGTCGTACGGCGGGCGGCACAGCGGGAGACGTCCCGGGTGAGGCGGCCGGCGTGGGCATCCACGGCACGACCGGCGGCGATCCTCGCGGGGCGGCCGGTGCGGATGCCCACGGCACGGCCGCCGGGGATCCTGGCGGGGCGGCCGACGTGGCGGCCTGCCGGGCGGAGATCGTCCGCCTGCACGAGATCATCGAAGGCTGGCTGTCGGGCAGGACGCCGCGCACCACCGGGGAGTTCGCGGCATTCGCGCAGGCGCATCTGCCGGACTTCACGCTCAGCGGGCCGGACGGCGCCTCGCTCACCTGCGGCCAGGTGCTGGCCTGGGTCGAGGCCGCGCACGGCCGGGTGCCCGGGATCGAGATACGGATCCGGGAGGTGGAGCTGGTCGCGGCGGCCGGGCCGCTGCTCGTCGCCGCCTACCAGGAGTGGCAGCACGGCACGGGCGCCGACCGGAACCGCCGTGCCACCGTGGTGTTCCTCCGCGATCCGGACGCGCCTCACGGACTGCGCTGGCGGCATCTGCACGAGACCTGGACGCCCGAGCCGTAGCCGCGTCCCGGCGCCGGCTGTGCGGGTTCCGGACCGTGCCTCGGCGCCGGCTGTGCGGGTTCCGGACCGTGCCCCCGGGGCCCGCCGTACGGATTCCGGGCCGCGCCTCCCGGCACCGGCGGCGCGGATTCCGGGCCGGGCGCTGCGCGGACGTCGGGCCAGCGGTGTCTCCGGTCGACCGGGGCAGAACCGCAGTTCAGCACGTCGGAATACCGTCAGAAACGGCTAATGTCACGATTTCAATATCACTTCCCTGTTGCCGCGATATATCGGATCTATCACCGTATTCTCCTCAAACTTGCCTATAGCGCTGATTCACCGGAACGTGCGTACAGCGGCACGCGACGGACGCGCGGGAGGCAGCGCTTCCATGCCGGGGCGGGCACCGCTGGTGTCCCGGCGTGCGTTCGGCGAGCCGCCCCCGCTGCTCGCGGCCTCCGGCGCGATCCTGCTCGCCACCACGACACTCGTCGGGCTGACCATGTACGCCACCTCGGTGGCGGACGGGGGCGTCCGCCAGACGCTGGAGACGGTGCCGATCGGGACCGCCGGGGCCGTGATCAGGCCCCCGGTGCGCCAGGTAGGTCACGGTCGGTTCCGGGGAGGGCGGCAGGGCGGGCAGCCCGGCCGCGTCGAACGCGTCGGCCGCCAGGACGCTCGCCCCGCCGCTCGGCCCGATCACCGGCACCGCGGGGTCCCCGTCCCCGCCGTCGGCCGTATGAGGTCGCGGCACGTCCACCGGCTGAGCCGCCGTCACCCGGCCGACAGGAAACCTCGACTATAGTCGAGGTCAACCCATAGCATCCGGCCATGGCCAAACCCCCTTTCGATGCCGCCGAACTCACCGTCGGCCAGCTCGCCGCGCGCTCCGGCGTGGCGGTCACCGCCCTGCACTTCTACGAGGACAAAGGCCTCATCCGCAGCCGCAGGACGGCGGGCAACCAGCGCCGCTACCCCCGTGACACCCTGCGCCGGGTCGCCTTCATCCGGGTGGCGCACCAGGTCGGCGTCCCGCTGCGCATGGTCGCCGAGGCCCTGGCGGAGCTGCCCGAGGGGCGCACTCCCACCCGCGCCGACTGGACCCGCCTGTCCGCGGCCTGGCGCGCCGAACTCGACACCCGCATCGACCAGCTCGCCCGCCTGCGCGACGACCTGTCCGACTGCATCGGCTGCGGCTGCCTGTCCATCGACCGGTGTGTCCTGCGCAACCCCGACGACCGGCTCGGCGACGAAGGGGCCGGCCCGCGCCGCCTCCTCGGCGGATGGCCCGCCCAGGAGAGCCGGAGCGATCCCCCTGACCCCGAGGAGAGCCGGAGCGCTCCCCTCTGACCCCGGCATCCCCGGGCCGCATCGGCGCCGTGGAGGCGGCGCTGGAGGCGGCGCACGGGGAGACGAGGATCCGGCTGGCCGTCCATAAAAGGGATGTTCGCCGGCGCATTCCACGCCGTGGTTACCGGCTGATGTCGGGTCGTTTAATCCGGCACGTGCGGGATGTCAAATTTCCGGCTGGCAGGAAGCGGTTGTCGGCGGTCAGGTTGCTGACTTCCGGTTCTCTGGTCCGCAGGTCGCGGAGCGCGCACAGTTATCCGTGCGAGGACAGATGAACAGCCTGCAAGGGAGCCGAGAAATGACGAACGCAGTCGCACTTCCGGTCCGTCCGGATGCCACCGACAAAATTGTCCGCTCGGATGTCGCCGACAAACTCGCGGACATACTTTCTTCCCGGGTCTTACCATGCGACGTCGAATGGCCGGTGCGGAACGGTCCAGGTGAGTACAACCACGAGGGTTCCTCGACCCCGCACATCACCCTTAACTCCGACGAGCCCGGGATCCGCGGTCTGTTCAAATACCGTCCGGAGGCGGCCTTCCCGCTGAACGGGCTGGTGGAGGTGCTGCTGTTCAGGGAGAATTCCCTGTCGCGCGGTGAGCGGGAGCTGATCGCGACGTATGTGTCGGCGCTGAACGAGTGCCGGTTCTGTTTCTTCACGCACGCCGCCATCGCGGCCGCCCACCTGTCCGAGGGGATGACGCTGGTGGAGCAGGTCCGCGCCGACCTGGACGCGGCGCCGGTCTCGGACAAGCTGAGGGCTCTGCTGGCCATCGCGGCCGCGGTCCAGCAGAGCGGGCAGAAGGTCTCCAAGGAGGACGTCGCCGCCGCGCGGGCGGCGGGCGCGACGGACCTGGAGATCCACGACACGGTGCTGATCGCGGCGGCGTTCTGCATGTACAACCGCTACGTCGACGGCCTGGCCACGGTCGCCACCGACGACCCGGCGCACTATGCCGCGCGCGCGCAGCGCAGCGACGGATACCTGGCCGTGCTGACCGACTCGCTGAACCAGAGCTGAAAGGAGGCCGGAACCGGAAGGGAGACCGGAGCGAGAAGGGAGGCCGGAGGAGGCCCGGATCCGAGGAGACCCGAGCGGGAAGGGAGGCCGGAGCCGGAGGAGGACCGAGCGGGGAGGGAGGCTGGAGCGAGGAAGCCGGAGCCGGAGGAGATCCGAGCGGAAGGAGGCTGGTGAGAGGCGTGCCCGTGCCCGGGAGAGACCGTGGGAGGGGCCGGAGGAAACAGGAAGAAGACCGTGGGAGGAGGGAGGGGAGAGCAGAAGGACCCTGGGGGACAGGAGGAAGCAGGGAAAGACCGTGGGAGGAGACAGGAGGAGGCAGAAGGAGACAGGAGGAGGCAGAAGGAGACAGGAGGAGACAGGAGGAGGAGCGTGGGAGGGCGTGGAGAGGTGGTGGAAGAGACGCCGGCCCAGAGGCAGACCCGGCCGCCGCGGAGGTTTCCGGCGCCGCCCGGAAGGTCCGGGGGCGACAGTCGGACGGCGGCGGGCCTGCCCGCTGTGATCGACCGGCGGCCGGGGTCAGTGCCGGACGGCCGCCGGGGCGGGACGTGAACGGCCCATCCGGTTACGCGAAGAAGTCGTCGGTGCTGTAAAGGTTCTCCGGGTAGCTCCAGCGCTCGCTGATCCTGCCGTCGGCGATGCGGAAAACGTGGACGCCGCGGTCGTCCAACTGCCGGCCGGCACGCTCTCCCCGGACCCGGACCGTCGCCATGGCGCGGTCGTCGCCGGGCAGAATGGATTCCGGTTCGAAACGGACCGAACCGTCAGTCGTTTCGGTCAATCGCGCGAGATAACCCAGCACCTGGTCCTTTCCGCGATAGTCACCGGCGAGGGGGCCACGGCCTGGAACGTGGAAGACGACATCGTCGGCGAGCAGATTGTCGCGGAGGTGGTCCAGGTCTCCCTTGGAGAGGGCGTCGTAGCTGTCACGGGCAAGGGCGATGTTGGGGTGTTCGGTCATGAATGCCCACCTTGTGGTAGCTGGGGTGTATTTGCGTGGCGTCGGTGACGCTACGCCTGACGGACGGGGCCCGACAAGGGAGTGAGGACACACTTACCGTGGGGCCATATAGCTATGGCGGATGTGAAGAATGGCCGGGGCCTGCGGAAATGCGCGGACGGGAAAGTGGCCGTTGACAGCCTGCGCCGATATGGCGATCATGAGCGTTTGACGGATGGTTTTATGCGCTGAGGCGGCGTGGAGATTCCTTCATCTCGCCGTTAGAGGACCATTTATGCTCAACATCACGCTTAAAACGGGCGGGCCGATATTCCGGGGCGCCTTCCCGTGCCGTCCCGAGACCAGCCGCTCCGAGACCAGCCGTCCCCAGAGCAACCGTTCCCAGAGCAACCGTTCCGAGACCAGCCGCCCCCGCGGCATCCGTCCGGCGGACGGGCCGGAGCGGGCGCCGCTCCGTGAGAAGGTCCCTCCGCCGAGCGGCGAGCGGGAGAGGGGCTGAGACACATCCACTGCCCGGCGGACCCGACCCCCGCGGAGGACAACCCATGGCGAGCCACTCAGGTGCGTTACCGGCCAGGCCAGGTCTGGTCACCTCGATGAACACCGATTACCACCGGATCGGGCTGAACGTCTATCTGGTGATCGTGCTGGCGCACTGGGCCGAGCACGTGGTGCAGGCCGTACAGATCTATGTCATGGGCTGGCCGGTCCCGGAGGCGCGCGGTGTGCTCGGGCTGCCGTTCCCGTGGCTGGTGACCTCCGAATGGATGCACTACGGCTACGCGCTGGTCATGCTCGCCGGCCTGCTCCTGCTCCGGCGGGGCTTCACCGGGCGCGCCCGCACCTGGTGGACGATCTCGCTGGGCATCCAGGTCTGGCACCACCTGGAGCACCTGTTGCTGCTCCTGCAGGCGCTGACCGGCAACAACCTGCTGGGCAGGCCGGTGCCGACCAGCCTGATCCAGCTGCTGGTGCCCCGGGTCGAGCTGCACCTGTTCTACAACGCGATCGTGTTCGCCCCCATGGTGGTGGCGATGTGGCTGCACCGCAGGCCGAGCCCGGCCGAGCGGACGGCCATGACCTGCCGCTGCGCCCCCGCCGCGGCCTGACCGGTGCGCCCTTCTCCCAGACCGTCGCCCCGTGAGACGGGGGCCGGCGACGACGTCGCCGGCCCCCGCCGGACGCTTCCGGCCCCACGCCGGGGGAGTCCGAGCCGACCGGCGGGACCGCCCACGCCGTGCGTGAGGCGCCCCGTTCCCTCGACCGCCTCGACCGCACAAGGAGTGCCCTTGCCACACACCGCTCTCACCACCGGCACGGCCGCGGCGGGGGGCCGGGGCCGATGACGACGACGGGATCCGGCGAGCACGTCCACCGCTACCTGATCATCGGAGCCGGGCCCGGCGGGCTGCAGCTCAGCTACTTCCTGCAGCGGGCCGGCGCCGACTATCTCACCCTGGAGCGGGAGGAGGCCCCGGGAGGCTTCTTCCGCCGCTATCCGCGCCACCGCAGGCTGATCTCGCTGAACAAGGTCCACACCGGGGAGAAGGACCCCGAGATCAACCTGCGCTGGGACTGGAACTCCCTGCTCAACGACGCGCCCGGCCTGCAGTTCCCCCGTTACTCGCAGGAATACTTCCCGTGCGCCGAGGACATGGTGCGCTACCTGGCCGACTTCCAGCGCGAGCACGCCCTCAACGTGCGCTTCTCCACCCCCGTCGACCGGATCGAGAAGGTGGACGGCCTCTTCGTCGCGCACGCCGGGGAGCAGACCTTCCGCGCCGAATGCCTGGTCATGGCGGCCGGCTGGGGCGGCCCGAACATCCCCGACATCCCGGGGATCGAGCTGGCGGTGGGATACGAGGACATGCCGATCGCCCCGGAGGACTTCACCGGCCGGCGGGTGCTGATCATCGGCAAGGGGAACTCGGCGTTCGAGACCGCCCAGGCCCTCCTCGGCCACGCCGCGGTCGTCCATCTCGCCAGCCGGCATCCGGTCCGCTTCGCGTGGACGAGCAAACACCCCGGCGACGTGCGGGGCCAGTACGGCGCGCTGCTGGACAGCTACTGGTTCAAGACCCTGCACGGTGTGCTGGAGTGCGAGGTCGACCAGATCCGGCGCGAGGGCGACCGGTTCAAGGTGGAGATCACCTACACCCTGGCCGAGGACGAGAAGGCGCTGCTGGAATATGACGTGGTGCTGCGCTGCACCGGCTTCACCATGGACACCTCCGTCTTCGACCCCTCCTGCCGGCCCGAGCTCGCCCCGAACGGGCGCATGCCGGCGATCGGCCCCGATTTCCGGTCGACGAACGTCGAGGGCCTCTACTTCGCCGGCACCCTGATGCAGGGCCGCGACTTCAAGGGCGCCTCCTCGGCGTTCATCGACGGGTTCCGCTACAACCTGCGGACCATGGCCCGGCTGCTCGCCGAGCGCTACGACGAGACCCCGCTCGACCACCGGGTGCTGCCGGTCGACCCCGACCAGCTGACGGCCACCATGCTGGAGCGGGTGAACTACAGCTCGGCGCTGTGGACCCAGTTCGAATACCTGTGCGACACGTATGTGGTCGACCAGGACGCCGGGCGGATCCGGCACTACGAGGACCTGCCGGAGGACTACGCGGCCGGCCGGTTCGCCGAGCACGCCCTGTATTTCACCCTCACCCTGCGGTGGGGGCCCCGTGACCACGGCGACGTGTTCGCCATCCAGCGGCACCCGACCCCCGACCGGGCGGACGAGAGCGCCTTCCTGCATCCCGTGGCCCGGGCCTGGCGGCACGGGGAGATGGTCGCCGAGCAGCACCTGCTGGAAGACCTCCTCGCCGTCTGGCGTGACCCGGTCCGGCACGTGCAGCCGCTACGCGCGTTCCTGACCTCCCGGCTCCCCGCCGCCCCGGAGGCCGACCGGCCGCACGGTGCCGAGGCCGGCCGGTCGCACGGTCCCGAGGCCGGCCGGTCCCACGCCCCGGAGACCGATCAGGCCCACACTCCCGAGCCGTCCTGATCCACCAGGTGGTCGATCAGATGGTCGACCACGTCGGCGGGCCGCCCGCGTCTGTCGTGGGCCGCCCGCTGGCGCGCCGCGCCGGTGCCGGCGGCGCGCAGCCGCTCCAGCCGTCCGGCCACCGTCTCCAGGTCGCCGGTCCGCTCCAGGGCCGGGCGGATGTGCCGCAGCAACGTCCCGCACAGCTCGGCGGCGGGCACCAGGCGGCCGGTCAGCGGGTCGACGCCGTGGCCGTCCAGGCCGTCGCGGGCCGCCCGCCAGTATGCCGCCCGCAGCAGCTCGGCCGACAGGGGCGGGCCCGGGTCTCCGCGCTCCACCCGCTCCAGCGACACCACCACCAGCCCCCGCACCACGGCCGCGAGCAGCGCGGACTCCTCGGCCGTGGCGGGCACGTCGCTCACCCGCACCTCCAGCGTCGGCAGCCGCGCCGAGGGCCGGACGTCCCAGAAGATCGTTCCCGGGTCGACCAGCACCCCGGTGTCGGTCAGCGTGCCGATCAGCTCCTCGAACTCGGCCAGGGAGGCGAAGTAGGGGGGCGGCCCGGCCACCGGCCACTTCCCCCAGCTCAGCGTCCGCCAGCTGGCGTATCCGGTGTCGCGGCCCGTCCAGAACGGGGAGTTGGCCATCAGCGCGATCAGCACCGGCAGCCACGGTCGCAGGTGGTTGCTCACCAGCACCGCCCGCTCCCGGTCCGGCAGGTGCACATGGACGTGGCCCGCGCAGATGCTCTGCTCGTCGTGGAGCGCCCGGTAGGTGCCGATCCCCACCCCGTATCGCGGGTGGTCGGTGATCGGCGGCGGGACGACCTCACCGAGCACCGGCGTGCCCGAGGCGACCACGGCCAGCCCTCCGTCCTGGGCCGCGGCGGACACCGCCGCCCGCATCCGCCGTAGCTGCCCCTCCAGTTCGGCGATGCCGGCGCACGGCAGCGTCTTGGCCTCCACCTGGAACCGGGTGATCTCCGTGCCCACCTGCTCGCCCAGCTCGGCGGCGGCGCGCTCCACCACGGCGGCGGCCCGCGGCGCCACCGCCCGCGTCACCGGGTCGACGACCAGATACTCCTCCTCCACCCCCACCAGCGGGCAGAGCGCGTCGAAGGGCGCTGGCTGCGATGAGTCCACGGTCGCCGTCATTCCTACTCCCGCCCGGGGCAGAGCGCCCGTGATTGGCAGCGTGCCTACGACGCCACGGTACCTATCCGATCTTGGTTCCCGGGCGCGAAGCGGCATCTCCGTCCGGTGTCGGCGGGCGGATCAGGGGGGCGTCGGGGTCCGCGGCGGGCCGGACCTCGAAGCGGTCGCCGTCCGGGAGCGTGACGGTGACCGAGGAGCCCTGGACGCCGACCGTGACGGCCTCGCGCAGCGCGCCGGGGTGGACGGCGTCCCCGGACAGCACGACCAGGGACACGTGGATCGAGACCCCGCCCGGATGGGCGGGCGTCCAGAGGTACGGCGTGGCCGAGTGCGGGCCGAAGGCGTTGGCCTCCACCTCGCGGGCCAGGTCGGCCTCCTGCCAGCCGTACAGGCCGACGACCGCGCTGGTGAGGCCGTCGGGGCCGCGGACCGAGGCCCAGCCGGGGCCGGTGGCCGCGGCTGGGGCGGCCGGGCCGGCGACCGGGTGGCCGCCCTCCCGCACGCCGACGCCCTCGGGCGCCTCGACGAAGTGGACGCGGAACTCCCAGGGGCCGCGCACGGTCGAATGCGTCTCGATCCGCCCCCGCCGGCCGGAGACGGAGACCTCCTGCCACGACGACGCCTGGCGGCCGGCGCAGCCGAGCGGGTGGATCCGCCGGCGCCTGGTCGCCACGCCGTCGGCGACCAGCGCGAGGTGGTTGTCGACGTTGCGCCGCCAGGCGTGCGCGGCGGCCTCGGGCGCGGTCCGCGTCGAGTAGGCGAACCTGGCGTAGTGCGGGTCGTCCCGCGCGTGGTCGGGGCCCTCGGGAGGGGGCGGGTTGTGGTCGCTGCCGTGGTTGACCAGGCGGACGATCCCGTCGTGCCGGGTGCCGTGCAGCAGCAGGCCGGCGGCGGGGATCGCCGCCGTCACGTCGTCGTCGTCGATCGGCAGCGCCCCCTCCCCGGCGGTCCACACCGGGTGGTCGGCCGGGAGCAGCAGGCCGAGCAGGCCCTTGGAGGCCCAGTACGGCGAGGCGGGGCCGGAGTAGGACTGCGTGGCCGGCAGGAACGTGTCGTACCAGCCGAGGGAGAGCAGGCCGTCGCGGCCGGGCACGCCGTGCTCCACGAAGTGCCGCAACACGCCGGAGGCCAGCCTGCGGGTCTGGCCGGGGCCGAGCGGGGTCGCCTCCGCCAGCGCGCCCATCCAGACGGGCGCGAGTGACGCGAACCGGTAGCAGAGCGACCGGCCGTGGTGGACCGGGGCGCCGTCCGCCCCGAAGAAATGCTGATATGTCGTGAGGAACTCCGCGAGCCGCTCCCGGTAGACCGTGGCGCGCTCCTCCTCACCCGACATCCGCGTCCACAGCAGCGGGTAGAGGTGCAGCGCCCAGCCGGTGTAGTAGTCGAAGTTGCGTCCCGGTCCGTCGGTGTACCAGCCGTCGCCGACGTACCACTCCTCGATCCGGTCCAGGCCGCGCTCGATCTCACCCTGGTCGTACGGGCCGCCCACCGACTTGAGGAACTCCTCCGTCACCGTCTGGAACAGCATCCAGTTGTTGTCCCAGGTCCGTTTCCCGACGAATCCCGACAGCCATTCGACGGTCCGTTCGCGGGTGCCGTCCGAGAGCCGGTCCCAGATCCACGGCCGGGTCTCGTGCAGGGCGACCGCGATCGACGCCGCCTCCACCATCTGCTGCGAGCAGTGGGTGATCACCGGCCACGCCTCGCCGCTCGCCGGGTCGGTGCCGCTGTCCAGGCCCCGCGCGTAGCGCTCGACGAGGTCCGGCCGGACCTCGCCCCGCGCTCCGGCGATCCGGAACGCGGCGGTGAGGAAGCTGCGCGCGTATCCCTCCAGGCCGTCCAGGACCACGCCCGACCAGCTGGCCCGGCCGGGCAGGCGGATCCGCGCGAAGCCGGGCGAGGCGTACGGCACGAGCGCGTCGAGCAGGTGGTCGGCCGTCGCCTCCCAGTGCGCCCGGGTCCACCCGGTGCGCGGGGAGCGGATCCGGTCGCTCGGCGGCAGCTCCAGGTAGGGCGGCAGTTCCTGGTGAGGAGGTGTCATCAGTGTCCAACCGTCAGAACAGCGGTGTGGGTGTGTCCTCTCGACCCGCCCACCCTCACGGTGATCACCGGGCGCTTCCCGGGCCTGACGGTCACCGTATCGTCGGCCCTCTCGACGCCGTGCGCGGGATGGCCGAGCTCCACGGTGACGGTGTCCGCCGTCCGGGTCGGGTCGGCCACGGCCACGCTGATCCGGCCCGCCTCCCGCCTGACGATCACCGAACACGGTCCGTCGGCCCTGAGCTCCCCGGCCGTCCCCGCCGCGAAGAAGTTGGCGGCCACGGACCGGTGGTCCTCGACCGCCTGGACGTCGGCGCTGTTGACGAGGGTCCGCACCGGGCGGGAGGCCGCCCAGGCGCGGGTCCGCTCGGGGGTCGCCCCGGGCAGCAGCACGTAGGCGTAGGTCGCGCCGGACGGGTCCACCCCGTGGTCGAACCAGAGGGCCTGGTAGCGCCGGGTCGCGTCGCCGGGATCGCCCGAGGTGTCCGAGCCGACGTTGATGTCCCGCCAGTTCCCCGTCCGGTCCTCGCGTAGGGTCACGACCGTCCCCCCGTCGGGGAAGACGTAGCCGCCCACGCCCTCCAGGTGCGCCCAGCGCGGGGTGGACCGTCCGTCCCCGGCGGCCCGCCCGTCCACGAGGAAGGCGGGTGAGCCGTCGTGCAGGTTGCGGTTGTCCACGACCGTCTCGACGGTCCGCCCGTCGGTGCTGGTGATCCCGGCGCCGAGCGCCACCACCGCGTCGTCCAGGCAGAACCACGACTTCCTGGCCCGCAGCGTGCAGTCCTTCTGCGCGAGCTCCATCCCGGCGGCGCCGAGCCCGTCCAGGGTGGTGCCGCCCGACCAGGCGGTGGCCGGCCGCCAGGTGCTGGTGCCCGGCGTGCCGCCCAGATCGTCCCTGGTCCGGGTGTCGACGGTGGTGCCGGGCAGCCGGTAGGGGTTCACCGTCGGCCAGAAGTCGTCGCCGAACTGGCCGAGATCGCCGGTGTGCAGGTAGGTCATGCCGTCCCCGGTGTACCAGCCGTGCAGGTTCTCCCCGTTGCCCGCCTCGTAGGCGGCGATCCGCCGGGACGACAGGCTGATCGCGAACGACCACCCGGGGCGCCGGTGCACGACGCGGTCCATGTCGGCGAAGACGTGGTGCCCCACCGGCTCGGCGGCCGCCGCGACCGATCCGTCGGCCAGCACGGCCCGCGCCAGCCGGATGGCCGGGACGTCGGCGTGCTCCAGGTAGGGGCGGAAGGTCTGCCGGGTGATCCAGCCCTTGGCCAGCTCCCGGAATCTCGACGCGTACGGCTCCGGCGCCCCCTGGGCCAGCAGCAGCACGGAGGTGATGACGCTCCGGCCGGCGGCGTGGTCCTGCTGCGACGGCCGTGACATGGCGCGGCCCCGGACGAGGTCCATCAGGAGCCCGTCCTTGAGGAAGGGGGCGAAGCTCCGCTCCACCGCGTCCAGGACGACCGTCTGGCCGGGGTCGGCGACCTGCCAGGTGGACCCGCCCAGCAGCCCCACCAGCTGTGCCACCGCGGCCAGCAGCACGCTGCCGTAGGAGCCGGTGTAGGCGATGTCGTTGTGCTGGACGAAGGACCCGTCCCGGTAGAAGCCGTCGCCGGAGGTGACGTATCTGAACAGGCTGTTGCGCCCGGCGTCCCGGACGTCGGACAGCCCGTCCCGGGCCGTGACGATCTTGGACGCGTCCCCGCCGACGATGCCGCGCAGTGCGACGATCATCGCCTTGTCGGCGCGGTTGGCCCCCGTCTCGGAGAAGCCGGTCAGGTTGGTCCGCCGGTCGGGGTCGGGGCAGAAGCGGTCCACCACGCGCGTGAACGCGGCGATCCGCGCGGTGCCCAGCCGGTCGTGGAGCAGCACGCAGGTGTCCATCAGCGCCCGGGGCGCGCCGATCTCCCAGAACCACCAGTTGCCGGTCTCCCGCCTGGTCTCGTTGTAGGCCCGCCCGTACACCAGGTCGAGCGCGCCGAGGAGCTCGGCGACGACCGTCTCGTCCCGGTGCTGCGCCGTGCCCGGAGTCGCCCACGCGCGGGCGATCGTCCGGATGCGGGTGTAGCTGATCGAGAAGTTGTCCGGCACCGTGCCGAGCGGCAGGTCGCTCCAGAGCGCGGTACGGCCGGCGTCCCGGATCATCGACCCCCGCAGCTCCGCGGCCTGCGCGGTGAGCGAGGCCAGCGGGGCGGCGTAGACGGGGTCGGCCGGATCGACGGCGCCCCCGCCGATCAGGTCGGCCGCGCGGGCCCTGAGCGTGTCGAGCTCGTCACCGGCGGCGCGGGCCGTACCGGTCATGAAGGGCGCCGTACCGGTCATGAGGGGCAGGAGCGCGGCGGCCGCGCCCAGGCCGAGCATCCCGCGGCGGTTGAGGTCCACGCGTCACTCGCTCAGGGTGCTGGGGTCGACATCGGGGGCGGGCAGCCCGAGCGCGGCGAGCCGGGTGCGGCCCTCGGCGTCGAGCGGCAGGCGCCAGCGGTCGTAGAAGCCGGTCAGGTCGCGGCCGGCCGTCCGGCTGGTGTACAGCGCGAGGTGGCGGTAGCGCTTGGCGGTCTCGGTCCAGTCGGAGGCCGGGGCCTCCTCGCGGACCAGCCGGTGCAGCCGCGGCCAGAAGTCCGCGCCGTAGGCCAGCGTGAGTTGCTGGAGCATGACCAGTTTCTCCATCAGCGCGTAGCCCTTGACGAACTCGGCGCCCTGGCCGAGCTTGGCGAGCGCGCTCTGGTACGGCGTGAGCCCGGTCTTGGCGTCCGGCTTGGTGAGGTTGGACGGCAGCCCGTGGGCCCGCTGCACGGCCAGCGGGTAGAGGTTGGTCGTCACCTCGGTGAGGTCGCTCGGCTTGTAGGCCATCTGCTGGTGCTGGTGGCCCAGCTCGTGCCAGACGCCCCAGCCCCGGCCGTGCAGCCCCTCGACGGTGATCAGCCGGTCGAGGTAGGCGCGCGGGTAGGCGGTCCAGCCGTGGGTGGCGTAGGCCCCGGCCCCGGCCGGCATGCGCGGCGACTCCACCAGGTGGAAGGAGAGCGGGGTGCGGGCGTGCAGGGCGGAGGAGCCGTCCAGGCCGCTGGTGGCGGCGTGGCAGGAGATGACGGTCTCCAGCTCGCGCAGCAGCGCCGCGTGGTCCTCGCCGCGGTGCAGCAGCGCTCCATCGCGGGTGACGGTGACGATCGCGTTGGGCGAGACCAGCTCGGCGTAGGGCGAGTCGGTCCAGGTGTCGAGCCGCTCGGCGAACTCGCTCTCGGTGCTGTCGCCGAGGACGAAGCGGGGCGCGCGCACCGCCCCGGAGCGGAACCGCACCACGGCCTGCTCCCCGTCGCCGGTCAGCGACAGGTAGAGCATCCCGCCGCCGGGGTCGGTGACGGTGTTGGCGCTCTCGGCGAGCGGATGGGCGCGGGGCTTGTCGTAGGCCGGGTCCAGGTGGGTGGCCGGCGCTCCGACGTGCAGGGTCGGCACCTTGCCGCCGTGCGCCTTGACGTCGAGGGCCAGCGCCGCGCCCGGCGCCAGGTAGAGGCCGGTGGAGGTGAACTCGGTGGTGCCGAGGGCCTGCTGCAGCCGGAGCCGCTCGCTCTCGGCCGACGGCCGGCCGCGGACCACGACGGTGCGGTGCGCCGGGGCGGCGGTCCGGGTGGCGCGGTGTCCTGGGACGGCGGCCTGGGCGGTGCCCGGCCGGCCGAGCAGGAGGGCCGCGCCGGCGCCTGCGGCCGCGGTGAGAACGGCGCGGCGGCTGGGGGGAAGAGATCCGGTCATTGCTGTCCCTTCGCGTGGGGGGCTGCGCTGAGTATGTAAGCGATTTCTAAGCCGGATCAAGGCCAGAATGGGTTTTCTATCCCTTTCTATGGCCGTTTCTGCGCCTTCTGACCGGTCGATGGCCGCTCGGGATGCAAGCGCTTACTAGACACGGCATCGGTAGGGCCCGGACGCCGCCGCCCCAGGACGGTCAGCGGCGGTGGCCGGCGGGACGGTCGGCGGAGGGCCCAGGGCTGTCAGCGGTGGCCGGCGGGACGGTCCGTGGCGGGTCCCAGGACGGTCAGCGGCGGGTCCCAGGACGGCCGGCGGCGGGCGGCGCCACCGAGGAGCGCACCACGATGTGGGTGCCGATCCGGATGGAGCTCGTCACCGGGGCCAGATGGTCGTCGGGATCGGACAGCGCCAGCCGTACCGCCTGCTTGCCCATCTCCTCCAGCGGGACGTGCACGGTGGTCAGCATGGGCCGCAGCTCCTGTGCCACCGGCACGTCGTCGTAGCCGACGATCGAGACGTCGGCCGGGATGCGGAGCCCGGCCTCCTCCAGCGCCTGCACCGCCCCCGCCGCGACGATGTCGTTGGCGGCGAAGACGGCGGTGAAGTCGAGCCCCTCGGCGAGCACGGCGCGGACCCGGTCGTAGCCGAACCGCCGGCTGAACGCGCCGGTCTGGACCAGGGCCGGGTCGCCCGGCAGGCCGCGCATCTCCAGGGCGCGCCGGTGGCCGGCCAGGCGGGCGAGCGTGGTCGACAGCGACGGCGGGCCCCCGACGTAGAGGATGCGGCGGTGACCCTGGTTGAGCAGGTAGTCGGTCACCGCGAAGGCGCCGCCCTCGTTGTCGTACTCGATCACGGAGGTGGGCACGTCGGAGCCGATCGAGGGGCGGCCGCAGAGCACCAGGCGCGAGCCGCCGGCGTCGAGGGCGTGGGCCCGCCTGGCCACCTCGGCGGTGAAGGCCCGGTCGTTCACGCTGCCGCCCACCAGGATGACCGCGTCGGCGCGCTGCTCGTGCAGCAGGTCGATGAAGGCCAGCTCCTTGCGGGGGTCGCCCTTGGTGCAGCAGACCAGGCAGAGCCGGCCCGTCTCGGTGGCCTCGGTCTCGACGCCCCGGGCGATGAAGGCGTAGAACGGGTCGACCAGCTCGTTGACGATGATGCCGACCGTGCGGGTGGTCACCCCGGCGAGCGCCCGGGCGTGCGCGTTGACGACGTAGCCGAGCTCCTGGATCGCGCGCTCGACCCGCTCGCGGGTGGCGGCGGCCACCGGGTAGTTCTGGTTGAGCACACGGGACACGGTGGCCGCCGAGACGCCCACGTGTCTGGCCACGTCGGCGATGGTGGCGGACGTCCGCTGGCGGCCCCTGGGCTGACTGTCCACGACACGGCCTCCTCTGGGCTTCAGGGTAGTGGCACGGCCGGGTGCGCGCGGGCCCCCCGGAGAGTCCGAATGATCGGCACGGCCGGGTGTGTACGGGCTCTCGGGAGGGATCACGCGGGTGGCGCGGCCTGGTGCCGGCGGGCTCGCCTGGGGGTTCACGTGATCGGCGCGGCCGGGTGCGCGCGGGCTCTCGGGAGGGATCACGCGATCCGCTCCCAGTCCTGCGCCCGCACCTCGTGGGCCAGGGGCTCGCCCGCGGCGTAGCGGGCGAGCTCCTCGACCGCGAGCGTGCCCAGCCGGGCCTGCTCGTTGCCGAGGGCGCCGGCGACGTGCGGGGTGATGAGCACGTTCGGCAGGTCGAACAGCGGGGAGTCCGGGGGCAGCGGCTCGGGGTCGGTGACGTCGAGCACCGCGTCCAGCCGCCCCGAGACCAGCTCGTCGGCGAGCGCCGCGCCGTCGATCAGCGGCCCCCGGGCGGTGTTGACGATCAGCGTGCCGTCCCGCATCAGGGCCAGGCGCCGCCGGTCGAGCAGCCCGCGGGTGGCGGGGATGTCCGGGGCGTGCACGGTCACGACGTCGGAGCGGCGGCACAGCTCGTCGAGGCCGACCGGGGCCACGCCGAGCGCGCGGGCGCCGGCGGCGTCCAGGTAGGGGTCGTGGACGAGCACGGTGGCGTCGAGCGCGCGCAGCATCCCGATGACGAGCCGGCCGATCCTCGACGCCCCGACCACGCCCACGGTGATGCCCCGGGTGCCGAGCCACGGCAGTCCGGAGAGGTCACGCTTGCGGTGGTGGGCCCGGTAGCGGTGGGCGAGGGGGAAGACCCGTTTGGCGCCGAAGACGATGGCGGCGAAGGTGAACTCGGCCACCGGGACCGCGTTGGCCGCGGCGGCGGAGGTGACCCGCACGCCCCGGTCGAGGACCTCCGGCGCGATGAACGTCTTGACCGTCCCCGCGGCGTGCACGATCGCCCGCAGTTCCGGCGCCAGGTCGAGCGTCGCCGCGTCGACCCTGGGACAGCCCCAGCAGGTCAGCAGCACCTCGGCGGTGGCCAGGGCCTCGGCGGCCGCCGGGCCGGCGAAGCCGGTGAGCACGCCGGGGCGGACCTCGGCGACCTCGTGCAGGCGCCGCCACGCCTCGGGGGTGAACACCTCGGCCGTGTCCGGGGTGTTCATCGCGAGCACGACGCGGGGCCGTCGCACGCGGGGTGGGTCCGGAACCGTCTCGCCTGTCGTGTGCACCGCCGCCCCCGATAGTAAGCGCGTTCTATGAATCGTGCTGGACGATAGGCAACTCGGCGGGGTTCGTCAACCACGATGGCCGTTCCCATGCATATATCTGCTGGAAAACCGGGCTATCCATGCTTGATCGCGCAAATTTGGGTGCGCTGGGGTCTTGACGAAAGGCGTAAGCGCTTACCAGACTTCGGGCAACTCGCCGTGGACATCGGATGTTTTCCGGGTCATCCGCGAAGGACCGAGAACGACTCCGGCCACCCCTCGGGCGGCCGCCCCCCGGCCGAAGGGGACAAGATCATGGGTAATGAGACAGGGCCGCCGCAGGCGGCCCTCCGCCGCTCCGGTGCTCCACCGGAGGCCGTCGTGGGAGAGACGGCGCCCACGCGGCTCGACCCCGCTCCGCGGGAGGCGTCCCCGCCGCGGGCGGCCTCCTCGCGGGGCTCCCGCGGGCAGTCACTGTGGCGGCGGCTGTGGCGGGACCGGGTCATGCTGCTGCTGACCCTGCCCGGGCTGATCTACTTCCTGGTCTTCCACTACGTGCCGCTGTCCGGATACGTGATCGCCTTCCAGGACTACCAGCCGTTCCTCGGCTTCGCCGAGAGCGCGTGGGTGGGCCTGGGCAACTTCGCGACGATCTTCTCAGACCCCGGGTTCTGGGACGCGGTGGCCAACACCCTGCAGATCACCGTGGTCCAGCTCCTGCTGTTCTTCCCGGCCCCGATCGGACTTGCGCTGCTGCTGAACAGCGTGATCAGCGAGCGGGTCCGGCGGTTCGTGCAGAGCGTGGTCTACCTGCCGCACTTCATCGGCTGGATCATCATCGTCTCGATCTTCCAGCAGATCCTCGGCGGGACCGGGGTGCTGCCGGACGCGCTGGAGGGGCTGGGGCTGCCCCGCTACGACATGATGACCGACCCGGGGGCCTTCCCCTGGCTGGTCACGCTCCAGCTCATCTGGAAGGACGCGGGCTGGGGAACGATCATCTTCCTGGCGGCGCTGCTCAGCATCGGCCCGGAGCTGTACGAGGCGGCGGCGATGGACGGCGCCGGGCGCTGGCGGCGGCTCTGGCACGTCACCCTGCCCGGCATCAGCCCGATCATCATCCTGCTGCTCATCCTCAACCTCGGCAGCATCCTGTCGGCCGGCTTCGAGCAGATCGTGCTCCAGCGCGACGCGGTCGGCCCCGAGGCGGGCGAGGTGCTCGACACCTACGTCTACTTCCACGGCGTGCGGGACGGGCAGTGGGGGACCGCCGCCGCCGTCGGCATGGTCAAGGCGATCGTCGGCGCCGCCCTGGTGCTCGGCGCGAACAAGGTGGCCCACCTGTTCGGCCACGAGGGGGTGTACCGCGGTGCCGACAAGTAAGCAGACGGCCAGGCCGGCGGATGAGCCGACGACCAGGCCCACGACCGGACCCACGACCAGGTCCACAACCAAAACCACGACCAGGACGGCGACCAGGACGGCGGGGAAACGGCCGCCGTGGATGGAGCCGCCGAGCAGGCTGGGCCTGGCCCTCAAGGCGCTGCTGCTCATGCTGGTCACGCTGCTCGTGATCTACCCGTTCATCGGGGTGATCGGGACCAGCCTCTCGACCGAGACGGAGATCGCCACGAGCAGCGGGCTGGTCCTGCTGCCCGCCGCCCCGACCCTGGACGCCTACCGGATCGTCTTCCAGGGCGGCGTGGTGACCCGGGCGCTGCTGGTCAGCGTCGGCGTCACGCTGGCCGGCACCCTGGCGAGCCTGTCCGTCACCGTCGCCATGGCCTACGGCCTGTCCCGGCGCGAGGTCACCGGCTCCCGGGTGATCCTCATGGTGGCGCTGTTCACCATGCTGTTCAACCCGGGCATCATCCCGAACTTCCTGCTCGTCCGGGAGCTCGGCCTGCTCAACACCTTCGCGGCCCTGGTGCTGCCCAGCCTGGTCAGCGCCTTCAATCTGGTGGTGCTCCGGTCGTTCTTCATGGGGCTGCCCCGCGAGCTCATGGAGAGCGCCCGCATGGACGGGGCGGGCGACCTGCGGATCCTGCTGCGCATCGTGCTGCCGCTGTCGAAGGCCGTGATCGCGGTGGTCTCGCTGTTCTACGCGGTCTCCTACTGGAACGCGTTCTTCAACGCGGTGCTCTATCTCGACGACACCGAGAAGTGGCCGCTCCCGCTGATCCTGCGGACCTTCGTGCTGCAGGGCCAGTCGCTCACCGACGCCGCCGCCGCGGCGAGCGAGGCGCCGCCGCCCGTCCAGGCCATCCAGATGGCCGTGCTGGTCGTCGCCCTCGTCCCGATCCTGCTCGTCTACCCCTTCCTCCAGCGCTACTTCACCAAGGGCGTGCTCACCGGCGCCATCAAGGGCTGAGTCCGCGCCCTCGAAAGGAGATACCGACGTGTCCAGCAACGACCTACCGGGCATGTCCCGCCGCAACCTACTGCGTCTGGGGGCCGGCACGGCCTTCGGCCTGGCCGCCGCACCGCTGCTCGCCGCGTGTTCCGGGGGCGGCGCCGCGGCGCCGGCCAGTGCGTCCGGGGTGAGCGTGAAGCTGCCCGCCTACGCCGCGCTGACCGGCGGCGGGGCTCCGGACCTGGCGGCCACCGCCCAGGGGGTCCCGGCCGGCTACTTCACCTACCCCGACAAGCTCTTCCGGGCGGTGCCGCGGCCGCCGCTCTCCGGCGGCAGCGTGAAGATCGCGGTCTCCACCTTCCTGCCCCCGCCGCCGCCGAGGGAGCGGAACCCGGCCTGGCAGGAGATCGAGAAGCGGCTCGGCGGCACGGTCGACATGATGATCGTCCCGGACGCCGACTGGGTGACGAAGTTCAACACGATGGTGGCCGGGGACAACCTGCCCGACATCTTCCTCTACATCGGCGGCTCCGGGGTCAACAACCTCCCCGCCTTCCTCGCCGCCAAGTGCGCCGACCTGTCCCCCCACCTCTCGGGTGACGGGATCAAGGCGTATCCGAACCTGGCGAACATCCCCACGACGGCCTGGAAGTCCTGCGTCACCTCGGGCAAGCTGTACGGCCTGCCGATCCCCCGGAGCCTCACCGGCGGCTCCGGCTTCTACCGGCACGACCTGTTCGCCGAGGCCGGGGTCACCGACCTCGCCGAGATCACGGACCTGGACCGGTTCGCCGAGCTGATGAAGGAGCTCACCCGGCCCAAGGACGGCCGATGGGCGATCATCGGCGGCATCTCCACGGTCATGGCCAAGATGTACGGCGCGCCGTACTGGTGGCGGCTGGACCAGGCCACCGGCAAGCTCGTCGCCGACATCGAGACCGAGGAGTACAGGGCCGCCGTCGAGTTCTCCCGCAAGCTCCGCGAGGACGGGGTGTACCACCCCGGCTCGGACGGGATGCAGAAGCTGCAGATGCGCAACGAGTTCCGGGCGGGCAAGGCGGCCTACATCTACGACGGCCTGCCCTCCTACCTCGGGCCGGGCCAGCACCTGGAGACGATGAAGAAGATCGACAAGAGCTTCGACCCCCGGCCGTTCGCCCCGGTGGGCGGCCGGGCCGTCTCCTGGAACGACAACATCCTCTACGCCTACACGCTGGTCAAGAAGGCCGACGAGGCCAGGATCAAGGAGCTGCTGAGGGTCGCCGACTTCTTCGCCGCGCCGTTCGGCAGCGAGGAGTACACGCTCATCAACTACGGCGTCGAGGGCACCGACCACAAGCGCGACGACAAGGGCAACCCCATCGTGACCGAGCAGGGCGCCCAGGACATCGCGGTGCCCTGGAAATACGTCACCGCCCCGCCGCAGGTGCTGTTCGACGCGGCCTCCGCCGAAGGGGTGCGCCACGTCCACGAGGCCCTGTCGAAGCTGATCCCGATCAGCGTGGACGACCCCACCCTCGGCCTCTACTCCCCGACCTACGACAGCAGATTCGAGAGCCTCGTCACCCTGCGCGGCGACCGGATCAAGTCCATCATCGCCGGCCGCGCCCCGATGAGCGACTACGACCAGATGGTCAAGGACTGGAAGGCGCAGGGCGGCGACAAGGCCCGCGCCGAGTACGAGCAGGCTCTGCAGCAGGCAGGAGGACCCACCCGGTGAAGCGTCTCGCCACGGTCGCGGCGGCCGTACTGGCCGCCGCGGCCCTCACCCCCCCGGTGCTGGCCGCCACCCCCGCCGACCACGTCCCCTCGCCCGGCGCCCCCGGGCTCGGCGACCCGCTCTACCCGCTGCTCGGCAACGGCGGCTACGACGTCCGGCACTACGACCTGTCCTTCGACTACACGCCGGGGGCCAGGACCTTCACCGGGAAGGTGGAGATCCGCGCCAAGGCCACCCAGGCGCTGTCGGCCCTCAACCTCGACTTCGACCGGCACACCGTGGACGCGATCACGGTCGAGGGCCGGCCGGCGACCTGGGTCCACGACGGCGGGGAGCTGGTCGTCACCCCGGACCGGCCGATCGGGTACGGCCGGCCGTTCACCGTGACCGTCGACTACCACGGCACCGGCACCGGCCCCTACACCGGCCTGAGCGGCTGGAGCTTCGGCGCCGACGGCGGCTTCGCCTCCGCCGCGCAGGCCAGCCGGGCCGACACCTTCCTGCCGGTCAACGACCACCCCTCCGACAAGGCCACCTGGACCTTCCGCGTCACCGCCCCCGAGGGGTATGTGGCCACCGGCAACGGCGTGCTCACCGGCACGGCCGACAGCGGCGGCGGCAAGACCGTCTGGACGTTCGAGGCGCGCGAGCCGATGGCCTCCGAGCTGCTCGGCATCGCCGTGGTGAAGGGCGTCCAGCGCTCCGGCACCGGCCCGCACGCCCTGCCGCTCCGGCACGTGATCCCCGCCGGGCAGGAGGCCAAGTACGGTCCGATCGCCGACCTGACCGGCGAGCAGATCGCCTGGGCCGAGAAGCGGTTCGGCCGCTTCCCGTTCAGCACCTACGGCGTCCACATCTACGACGGCTACAAGGACGCCCTGGAGAACCAGACGCTCTCGCTGTTCGGCACCGGCTGGTTCAACCGGCCCGACGGCACCGACAGATACACCACCACCATGGTCCACGAGCTCGTCCACCAGTGGTTCGGCGACTCGGTCACCCCCGCCACCTGGCAGGACGCCTGGCTGAACGAGGGGCCGGCCGTCTACTACGCGGCCGTGTGGGCCCAGGAGCGGGGCTGGGAGCAGGTCGCCGACAAGATGCGGACCGTCTACGGCAAACTCGACGCCGTCCGGCTCAAGGACGGCCCGCCCGGCAGACCCAAGGGGCTGGGCGGCTACAACATCTACGACGGCGGCGCCCTCGTCCTGTACGCCCTGCGGCAGCAGGTCGGCGAGGAGGACTTCGACCGCGTCATGCGCACCTGGGTGCGGCGCCACAAGCACGGCAACGCCTCCACCGAGGACTTCGTCGCGCACGCGGTGCAGACCACCCACCGCCAGGACCTCGACGGCTTCCTGCGGGGCTGGCTGTACGGCGAGAAGAACCCGCCGATGCCCGGACACCCCGACTGGGTCAGCCCGTGACGGGCCGGGACCGGCAGAGGAAGCAGGGGAACCCAGTGAACAGAGCGCTCGTACTGGCCGCCGCCGCGCTGGCCGCCGTGACCGTCCCCGCCCTGCCGGCGCAGGCCGCGCCGGGACCGAAGGTCCTCCACGCCGCGCCGGGCGGCTCCGGGCACGCCTGCTCGCCCGGCCGGCCGTGCGACCTGGCCTCGGCCAGGCAGGAGGTACGTAGGGCCCTGGCCAAGGGCAAGGACCGCGACATCCGCGTCCAGCTCGCGGGCGGCCGCTACCGGCTCGTCGAACCGCTGACCCTGACCGCCGAGGACTCCGGAGGCGAGGGCCACCCGGTCACCTGGGCCGCCGAGCCCGGCCAGACGCCGGTGCTGGACGGCGGCGCCGCCGTCACCGGCTGGCGGCGCGACGGCGACCGCTGGACGGCCCGGGTGCCGGAGGGCGTCACCCCGCGACAGCTCTTCGTCAACGGCGTGCGGGCCGTACGGGCCCGGGGCGAGGCGTGCGCGGCGAGCGTCTGCGACGCGACGGGGACCGGCATGACCGGGGCGGTCGCGGCCGGCGTCGCCGGCTGGCGGCGGCCGGTCGACGCCGAGGCCGTGATCCGGGTCCGGTGGCGCAACTACCACTGCCGGATCACCGGGGTCGACGGCGACACCCTGACGTTCGCCCAGCCCTGCTGGCGGAACTCCGCGAGCGGCACCGACCGGACCGGCCCCGCCTGGGACAGCACCACCGTCGACTCCTCCCGCTACAAGGGCGTCGCCTTCTTCGAGAACGCGGTCGAGCTGCTCGACCGGCCGGGCGAGTTCGTCTGGGACTCCGCCGCCCGGACCGTCACCTACCTGCCCCGGCAGGGGGAGGACCCGGAGACGGCGGTCACGCCGGTGACCGAGCGTCTGATGGTCCTCGACGGGGCGCGTAACGTGCGGATCGACGGCCTGACCTTCGCGCACGCGGCCTACCGGCAGCCCGATACCGACGAGGGTTACGCCGGCACGCAGGCCGGGCTCACCCTCACCGGCGCCACCGGCCCCGTGGACCACGCCGGCCGCCACTACACCAAGCCCGCCGCCGCGCTGACCGTGCGGGGCGGCCGGAACGTCGTGGTGGACGGCGCGGTCTTCACCCGCCTCGGCGGCGCCGGAGCCGTCCTCGAACGCGGCACCCAGGACAGCGCGGTCACCGCCTCGCGCTTCACCGACCTGTCCTCCGGCGCCGTCTACGTCGGCGACACCGAGCCCAACCCCGAGCCCGAGCTGGCCGGGATGCGCAACACCGTGTCGGGCAACACGATCACGCACACCGGTGTGGAGTACACCGACGCGGTCGGCATCTGGGCCGGTTACGAGGCCGGGCTCACGATCGACCACAACACGCTGGAGAAGCTGCCCTACTCCGGCGTCTCCGTCGGCTGGGGCTGGAACCAGCCGGAGGCGCAGCGGCCGGCGCTCCGGGACAACAAGATCACCAACAACCGGATCGTGGACGCCATGATGGTCGAGCACGACCAGCACGACGGCGGCGCGATCTACACCCAGGGCCCGCAGCCCGGCACGGTGATCTCCGGCAACTACCTCAACCGCTCGGCGTACGGCAACACCGAGCGTGACGGCAACGGCGTCTACCTCGACGAGCAGAGCTCCCACATCCTGGTGGAGGGCAACGTCATCACCCGGATCGGATACAAGTGGGTGTCCAACTGGGCCGGATACGGCATCGAGAACATCGCCCGGGGCAACTGGACGGACACCACGGCCCCGGAGCTGTCCGGCCGGGGCTCGCAGATGGTCGACAACCACACCTCGCTGGAGACGCTCCCGGCCGAGGTGGTCGCGGTGGCCCGGCAGGCGGGGGCCGGCGGCGGCGAGGTGGAGCAGCTCCGGCCCGACCTGGCGCGGGGCAGGGCGGCCGCCCAGTCCTCCACCGAGGGCACGGCGACCGCCGACCGGGTGGTCGACGGCTCCACCGCCACCGACTCCAGGACCAGGAGTGAGCCGGGCGCCTGGTGGCAGGTGGACCTCGGCTCCGTCCAGCGGATCGGCTCCGTCGAGATCTGGAACGACGCCTCGATGACCACCGCGGGCTTCGAGGTGCAGGTCGCCGCCACCGCCGACTTCGCCGGGGCCACGTCGGTGCCGGTCACCGGCCGGGCGCTGCGCCCCTCGCTGGTGGAGATCGGGGCCGAGGGGCGTCACGTCCGCGTCAGGCTGACCGGGACCGGCCGGGTGGGTCTGGCCGCAGTGGCCGTCCATCCATGAGCCCGTACGGCGGAGCGCATCCGGGCGCTCCGCCGTACCCGTTCCCGATCGGGGAGGATCCGTAATGAGCTGGTTCACCGAGGCCCGGTTCGGGCTGTTCGTCCACTGGGGCCTGTACGCCCTGGCCGCCCGGCACGAGTGGGTCAAGAGCTACGAACGGCTGGACGACGCGCACTACGACCGCTACTTCCGCCACTTCGACCCGGATCTGTACGACCCGGAGGTCTGGGCCCGGGAGGCGGCCGGCGCCGGGATGAAGTATCTCGTGGTCACCACCAAGCATCACGAGGGCTTCTGCCTGTGGGACTCGGCGCTCACCGACTACACGGCGGCGCGCACGCCGTACGGCAAGGACCTGCTCCGCCCGATGGTGGAGGCCTTCCGCGCCCGGGACATGCGGATCGGGTTCTACCACTCGCTGATCGACTGGCACCATCCGCAGTTCCCGGTCGACCTCTACCATCCGCAGCGTGACGACGAGGCGTTCAAGGCGGCCACCGCGCACCGCGACGTCGGCGAGTACGCCGACCACCTGCACGGCCAGGTCCGGGAGCTGCTCACCGGCTACGGCCCGGTCGACCTGATGTGGTTCGACTTCTCCTACCCGGGGCGCGGCTTCGGGGCCAAGGGGCGGGACGAGTGGCGCTCGCGGGAGCTGGCCGACCTGGTCCGGGAGCTCCAGCCGGGGATCATGATCAACAACCGGCTGGACCTGGGCTCCGGAGACTTCACCACTCCCGAGCAGGTGATGCCGCCGGGCGGCGTGGCGGGGGCCGTCCCGTGGGAGGCGTGCCAGACGCTCAACGGCAGCTGGGGCTACGACCGCGACAACCTCGACTGGAAGCCGGCCGACCTGCTGGTCCGGATGCTCGTCGACAACGTCTCCAAGGGCGGCAACATGCTGCTGAACGTCGGGCCCAACGGCCGCGGCGAGTTCGAGCCGCGGGCCCTGGACCGGCTGCGGGAGATCGGCGCCTGGATGCGGCTGCACGGCCGGTCCATCCACGGCGCCGGAGCCGCGCCCGAGTTCACCCCGCCCCCGGACTGCCGCTACACCCGCCGCGGGGACCGGCTCTACCTGCACCTGTTCGCCTGGCCGATGCGGCACGTGCACCTGGAGGGCCTGGCCGGACGGGTGGAGTACGCCCAGTTCCTGCACGACGCCTCCGAGGTCCGCTCCCTGGAGGTGGACCCCGAGCAGCCCGGTCACCTCTACCTGTCCGGCCTGCCGGACAGCACGCTGACGCTGCGGCTGCCGGTCACCCGGCCGGACGTCGCGGTCCCCGTCGTCGAACTCTTCCTGAAGAGCTGAACGGAGCCGCGCGGCGGGCGCGCCGTACGGGCGGGGCCCTCAGCGGTCGGCGGGCCTGACGGAGCCGGCCGCGAGCTCGGCCAGGTGCACCGCCCGCACGGCGGACCTCCGGCGGCGCAGGCCCTGTTCGAGCTGGCGGTAGCAGCCGGGGTTGACCACGGCCACGTAGTCGACCCCGGCCGCCTCGATCTCGTCGAGCTTGGCGTCGAGGATCCGCCTGCTGTCGCCGGGCCGGACGAAGGCGTAGCTGCCCGCCGCCCCGCAGCAGGTCCCCGCCGACGGCAGTTCGACGTATTCGCCCATCCGCTCCAGCAGCGCCCGGGGCTCGCGCCAGACGCCGAGGCCGTTGCGCAGGTGGCAGGAGTCCTGCAGGGCGATGCGCGCACCGGTCCGGGGGAGCTCCCGGGCGGTCCCGGGGCCCTCCGCGCCGCTCCCGGAGCCGGACTCGGTGGTCTCCGCGCCGGTGTCGGGGACGCCCCGGCCGGTCCCGGCGGTCTCCTCGCCGGTCAGGTACTCCGAGATCTCCTTGACCCGGTCGCGGCCGAGCACGTTGGCCAGGTGGGCGGCGCAGCCGCCGGAGGTGGTGACGATCGTGCCGGGCAGCCGCTCGCCCAGCTCCACGGCCATCTCCCGGCCGCGGGCCGAGTCGCCGTTGTGCGCGTGCAGCGCTCCGCAGCACCCCTGCGCGGCCGGGGCCGCCAGCTCGGGGTGGAGGCGCCGGGCGGCCCGGCTCACCTGCGGGTAGAGGGCGCGCTCGAAGCAGCCGAGCATCAGGTGCGGGCCGGAGGGGGCCGGGGAGGTGCGGGCCCGGCGGCGGAACAGGCCGGACCGGGCCGGGCGGGTGCGGGCATGGCGGCGGAACAGGCCCATCAGCCACACCCGCCGGCGGGCGTTCACCGCGAACATCAGCAGCCGGACGATCAGGGGACGGCGGCTGCCCTGCCACTGCCGGTCCCGCCACTCTTCGAGCAGCGCGCCGTACTGGACCCCGGCCGGGCAGACGGTCTCGCAGGCCCGGCAGCCGAGGCAGAAGCTCGACTCCTCCTGGAGCCGCAGGTCGTTGTCCGGCAGGGTGCCCTCCTCCAGGGCGCGCATCAGCGTGATCCGGCCGCGGGGGGAGGAGGTCTCGTCCTTGGTGAGCGCGTAGGTGGGGCAGGCGGGGAGGCAGAAGCCGCAGGAGATGCAGCGGTCGAGCAGTTCGGGGGTGAAACCGTTCACGAGCCCAGCTTTCCGGGGTTGAGGATGCCTGCGGGGTCGAAAGCGGCCTTGATCCGGCGGAGCAGCGCCATCTGGTCGGCGCCGAGCCGCTCGGTGAGATAGGGGAGTTTGGCGGCGCCGACCCCGTGCTCACCGGTGATGGTGCCGCCGAGCTCCATCGCGGTGCGGAAGACGTCGCCGAAGGCGCGGTGCGCGCGTTCGACCGCGTCGGTGTCGCCGGCGTCCACGACGCAGGTGGGGTGGAGGTTGCCGTCTCCCGCGTGGCCGAAGGTGGCGATCGTGAGGCCGTGCCGGTCGGCGATGGCGTCGATGTGGCCGACCATCTCGGCGATGCGCGGGCGGGGCACGCTGGCGTCCTCCAGGATCGTGACCGAGCCCAGCCGCGACAGCGCCGGCAGCGCGCACCGCCGGGCGGCTAGCAGCGCCTCCGACTCGGCCGCCGCGCCCGCGACGGTGGCCTCCAGCGCGCCCTCGCCGAGGCAGAGCTCGGCCATGCGGTCGAGATGGCGGCCGACGGCGGCGGCGTCGCCGTCGTCGCCGAACAGCAGCAGCGCCCCCGCGTCGGACCGGAGCCCGAGCCGGGCGTAGGACTCGACCGCCTCGATGCACTTGGCGTCCAGGAACTCCAGCGTCGCCGGGACGAGGCCGGAGCCGATGATCCGCGCCACGGCCCGGCCGGCGTCGGCCAGGGTGGCGAAGTACGCCAGGCCGGTGCCGCCGGCCTCCGGGGCGGGGGTGAGCGCGACCGTCGCCTCGGTGATCACGCCGAGGGTGCCCTCGGAGCCGGTGAGCAGGCGGGTGAGGTCGTAGCCCGCGACGTCCTTCCAGAGGCGTCCGCCGGTGCGGATGACCTCGCCGGTCGCCAGCACCGCCTCCAGGCCGAGCACGTAGTTGCGCGTGACGCCGTACTTGAGGCCGCGCAGGCCGCCCGCGCACGTGGCGATGGTGCCGCCGACCGTGGCCACGGTCCTGCTGCCGGGGTCGGGCGCGTACAGCAGGCCGTGCGCGGCGGCGGCCCCGGCCAGTTCGGCGGAGGTGACGCCCGGTTGGCAGACCGCCAGCAGCTCGTCGGCGCTGATCTCCAGGATGCGGTCGAGCCGGGTCAGCACCAGCACGATGCCGCCGGTGAGGGGGACGGTGGCGGCGCACAGGTTGGACCCGGCGCCGCGGGGGACGACCGGGACGGAGCGCGCGCCGGCCAGCTTGAGGACGGCGGCCACCTCCTCGGTGGAGCCGGGGTGGACGACGGCGCCGGGTCTGGCGGAGAAGAGCGGTGTGGCGTCCCTGGCGTAGGCGGCGACGTCCCCGTCGGCGTGCCGTACGTGGTCCGCGCCGACGATCGCGCGCAGCTCCCGCAGCAGGGTGGCGTCCAGCGGCTCCCCGTGTGAGGCGGTGTTCATGGGCCCTCTCTCCCTGGCGTACGGCCTCCTTGGCGTACGGCGGTGTGATATCACATGATCGCCAACTGGCCGCCGTCGATCACCAGCTCGGTGCCGTGGACGAACGCCGCGTCGTCGGAGGCCAGGAAGGCGTATCCGGCGGCGACCTCCTCGGCCAGGCCCGCCCGGCCCAGCGGGATGTGGTCGCGCTCGTAGGCGGAGACGAAGCCGTCGTCGAGCCCGGCCGAGATCGCCGAGTTCAGCGGGGTGCGGATGTAGCCGGGGCAGAGCGCGTTGACGCGGATGCCGTGCCGGCCGAGCTCGACCGCCATGGTCCTGGTGAGCAGGAGCACGCCGCCCTTGGAGGCGTTGTAGTGGGCGTAGTCCGCCTCTCCGCCGAGCCCGTTGGTGGAGGACATGTTGAGGATCACCCCACCGGACCCCTGCGCCACCAGGTGCCTGGCCACGGCCTGGGCGACCAGGAACATGCCGCGCAGGTTCACCGCGATGATCCGGTCCCAGTGGTCCGGGGTGATCTCCAGGAACGGCTCGCGCCAGGCGGTGCCGGCGTTGTTGACCAGCACGTCGAGGCCGCCCAGCGCGGCGACCGCGCCGCCGACCAGCCGGGCCACGTCGGCCTCGGAGCTGACGTCGCCCGGCAGCCCGCTCACCTCCCCGAGCGGGGCCAGCTCGGCCACCGTCCGGTCGACCTCGGCCTGGTCCAGCCCTCCGATGACGACCCGGGCGCCCTCCTGGAGGAACCTCCGGGCGGTGGCGGCGCCGATGCCGCTGCTGCCACCGCTGACCAGCACCCGCTTTCCCGACAACCCTCGCATGACGACCTTCCCCTTCAGCGCACCGCGCCGCGGGCGGCGACGCGTGGTCCGGTGACGGCCCGGCCGCCCTCGACGCCGTGCGCCGTGGCCACCTTCGCCATTTCGGCCACGTCGGCGCGGACCACGTCGAGGTCGATGACCGGTGCGGGGGTGTCGAGTTCGAGATACATCGGCGGGACCGTCCCTGTCGGCTGTACGGCGGATGCTGGTCGAAATTAGCATCAGTTCCGTAATCCGGTCCAACATTCTGTTATTCGGAATCAGCGGGCCGCGCTTGCCGACGAGGTGCGCTCTACGGCGGGTCGCGCCGCTCTGGCCCGGGCATCCGTCGGGGAGGGCGGTTGGGGCGGCGGGGAGGGGCGGCGCCCGATCCGCCGCCCGATCCGCCGTGCTTCCTGAGTCGCGACCCAGGACGACCGTTCTCATCTGGGATCTTTCCGCTGATGCTTGACAGTCGATCGCCCCGGGTGGTGTTCTGTCGCCTATTCAGAACTGCATTCTGCGATACGGAATAAGGGGAGTGGATGAGACTCGGCACGGTGCGCGCCGGAAGGGCCCGGCTGGCCGCGGTGGAGCGCGAGGGGCTCTGGTACGCGCTGGACGTCCCGGCCGGCACGCCGCTGGAGACGGTGCTGGCCGGGGGCGTCGAGGAGACCCGGCGGCTGGCGGCCTCGGCGGCCGAGCCGCTCGCGGACGCGGTGCCCGTGGCGCCGCTGCGGCCCGGCAAGATCGTGGCGATCGGGCTGAACTACCTGGACCACATCCGTGAGGCGGGGATGGACAGGCCGGGGCGCCCGCTGATGTTCGCCAAGTTCCCCTCCAGCGTGATCGGCCCCGGCGAGCCGATCGTCATCGACGGCGAGCTGACCGAGCGGGTCGACTGGGAGGTCGAGCTGGCCGCCGTCATCGGCGCGCCGATCCGGCACGCGAGCCCGGCCGAGGCGCTGGCGGGAGTGGCCGGATACACCGTGGCCAACGACGTCTCCGCCCGCGACCTGCAGTTCGCCGACGGCCAGTGGACGCGCGGCAAGAGCCTGGACACCTTCTGCCCGCTCGGCCCGGCCGTCGTGACCCCCGACGAGCTCGGCGACCCGCAGTCGCTCCGGCTGCGGACGGCCGTCAACGGCGAGACCGTGCAGGACTCCAGCACCGCGGAGATGCTCTTCGGCGTCGCCGAGCTGCTGTCCTACTGCTCCCGCGCCTTCACCCTCGAACCCGGCGACGTGGTGCTGACCGGCACCCCGTGGGGCTGCGGCGAGTTCATGGACCCGCGGCGCTCGCTCCGGCCCGGAGACGTCGTCGAGGTGAGCGTCGAGGGCGTCGGCACCCTGCGCAACCCCGTCGTCGGCAGGTGACGGCCACCGTGCCGACCCCGTGCCGCATCCGACCCCCTGGACAGGAGTTCCCGTGAGATACGCACATCCGGCCGGCGGCGAGCTCCGGTGAGGGCCCTGGTGTTCACCGGACCCGGCACCGTGGAGATGCGCGAGGTGCCCGAGCCCGAGCCGGGCCCCGGCGACGTGCTGGTGCACGTGGTCGCCTCCGGCATCTGCGGCAGCGAGCTGCACGGCGTCAAGGCGCCCGGTTTCCGGGTGCCGCCGCTGGTGATGGGGCACGAGTTCGCCGGCCGCACGGAGGACGGCCGCCCCGTCATCATCAACCCCATCCTCTCCTGCGGCCGCTGCGACCTGTGCGCGCTGGGGCTGCGCAACGTGTGCCGGGAGCGGCGGATCGTCGGGGTGCACACGCCGGGCGCGTTCGCCGAGCGGGTCGCCGTGCCCGCCGGCGCGCTGGTCCCGATGCCCGAGGGGCTCGGCTGGACGGCGGCGGGCATCGTCGAGCCGGCGGCCAACGCCGTCCACGCCTGGGCGCTGGCCGGCGCTCCGGCGGGGGCGCGGGTGGGCGTCATCGGCGCCGGCGCCATCGGCCTGGCCTGCCTGCAGGTCGCGGTGGCGGGCGGGGCCGGGCGGGTCGAGATCGCCGACCGGTCCGACAGCCGCCGCGAGATCGCGAGCCGGCTGGGCGCCGACGCGGCCGTGTCCACGCTGACCGGCGAGTACGACGTGGTCTTCGACGCGGTCGGCGCGGCCGCCACCCACGAGCAGTCGCTGGCCCGCCTGCGGCCGGGCGGGGTCGCGGTCTGGCTGGGCCTGGCCGACAGCACCGCCGGATTCGACGCCGCCGACCTCGTGCGCGGCGAGAAGCGGGTGCTCGGCTCCTTCGCCTACCGCGACGCCGACTTCGCCGCCGCGGTGGACCTGGTCGGCGGCTGGGACCTGAGCTGGGTCGACACCTTCCCGCTCGCCGAGGGCGCCGAGATCTTCACCGCGCTGATGAACGGCCGCACCACCCCCGTCAAGGCACTGCTCACCCCCTGAATCGAGGTATCCCATGGCCCGGATCGTCCTGGTGGGCGCCGGTAGCATCACCTTCGCCAAGAACCTGCTCTCCGACATCCTGACCTTCCCCGAGCTGACCGAGTCGACGATCGTGCTGCACGACATCGATCCCGCGCGGCTGGCCACGGCCGAGGCGATGGCCACCTGGATGGTCGCCGAGCTGGGCGTCGGAGCCAAGATCGAGGCGCACGCCGACCGCAGGGCCGCGCTCGACGGCGCCGACTACGTCATCAACGAGATCGCCGTCGGCGGGCTGGCCGCCGTACAGCGTGACTTCGAGATCCCCGCCCGGTACGGCGTGCGCCAGACGATCGCCGACACCCTGGGCATCGGCGGGATCTTCCGGGCGCTGCGCACCATCCCCGTGATGGTCGCCATGGGGCACGACCTCGCCGAGCTCGCCCCCGGCGCGGTGCTGTTCAACTACACCAACCCGATGTCGATGATCCCGTGGGCGGTCTACGCGGGCACGCCGTTCCGCAACGTCGTGGGCGTCTGCCACGCCGCGCGCGACACCCAGTCCACCCTGGCCAGGATGGTCGGCGTGCCGGAGGAGGAGATCTCCTTCACCACCGCGGGCGTCAACCACCAGGCGTTCGTGCTCCGCTTCGAGCGGAACGGGGAGAACCTGTACCGCCGGCTGGACGAGCTCATCGAGGCCGGCCCCGAGCTGCGGCGCAGGGTCCGCGTGGAGGTATACCGGAACTTCGGCTACTTCCCGACGGAGTCGAGCGAGCACGGCTCCGAGTACCTGCCCTGGTTCCTCCCGCACGCCGACCAGGTCGAGCACTACCGCATCCCGGTCGGCGTCTACCTTGACTGGCTGGCCGACGGCTTCGCCGAGTACGAGTCGCAGAAGCGCTCCCTCGACGCCGGCGAGGGCGTGACCATCGAACGCGGCGACGAGCTGGCCTCGCTGGCCATCCACTCCATGGAGACCGGCACCCCCCGCCTCATCCACGGCAACGTCCGCAACGGAGGGCTCATCGCCAACCTCCCCGCCGACGCCTGCGTCGAGGTGCCCTGCCACGTGGACCGGGCGGGGGTGCAGCCGACCAGGATCGGCGAGCTGCCCGCCCAGCTCGCCGCGCTCAACAGGAGCACGCTCAACGTGAGCGAGCTGACCGTGAAGGCCGCCCTGGAAGGCCGCCGCGACCACGTCTACCAGGCCGCCCTGCTCGACCCGAACACCGCGGCCACCCTGCCGGTCCAGCGGATCCGCGAGCTGGTCGACGAGCTGATCGCCGCCCACGGGGACCTGCTGCCCGAAGGCGTCAGGGACTGACCGTGTGCACTCCGGATCTACCGCTGTCCCGCTACCGTCCCGTCTCCCGGCTCCGGGTCCCCGTCCACCACGTCGACCGCGCCCGCCTGCCCGCCGTGGACGCCCACATCCACCTCGGCCGCCGGCTCACCGAGGACGGCGACTGGATGGTCAAGGACGACCCGCCGCTGATGGGCCGCTGGACCATCAGCGGGCCCGACCTCCCCGACGACGTGCTGAGCCAGGTCTACACCGGCAACGCGCTCAGGCTCGTACCGAGGCTGGCATGAACGTCCGGGCGCTGACACGGGCCGTGCCGGCGCTCCGGCGGCGGCACGGCGCCGAGGGTGGGCCGGAGCCGGCGCGCCCGCTCCCGGTGGTCCGGGAGCGGGCGTCCGGCCGGGTCAGCGGCAGGGCTTGTACGGCTGGTTCTTCAGGGAGTAGTCGGAGGCCTTCTTGATGGCGTTGAAGTTGAGCGCGGCGGCGTTCGCCTTGGCGCAGAAGCTCGACGGCGAGGTCTTGTACTCCACCTGGAAGACCGGCTTGCCGGCCTGGACGAAGGGCTTGAGCTCGGCGCACTCGCCCCATTGGAAGCACTCCTCGTTGACCGCGTAGTCGAAGCTCGACACCAGGTCGGAGACCTGGCTCAGGTCGTTCTTGAGCGCCGCCGACAGGCCGTGCCGGTGCGCCATGTCGGCCAGCGCCCGGTTGTAGACGAGCTGGGTCGCCGCGCTGATCTTCCAGCCGGTGACGGAGGCCCCCTCCTCGTGCGCGTGCACGACGTCGAACTCCACGCCGTCGAATCCGGCCGCGGCGCACTTGGCGACCCTGGCCTCGATCATCCGCAGGAGGAAGTCACGCTGTCCCTTGTCGTTGTTGATGTTGGCCCAGCGCTCGTTGGGGAACTCCGCGCTGAAGGGCTTGCCCAGCAGGGAGTTGCCGTGGCTCTTGTGCCAGTCGACGAACTGCTGGTAGTCGGGGCGGAACTCCTCGATCGACCCGGAGTCGACGTAGCAGATCGCCTTGGCGCCCCGCGCGTGGATCGCCTTGACGGCCGCCGTGTTGACGGTCGTGTTGTTGCCGGCGACGGCGGCGTCCACGTAGAGGTCGATGTCGAACACGCTCGGCCGGACGCAGGCGCCGCCCGTCTGCGGGGTCACGCAGACGGCGACGTCGATCCCGCCGGTCGCCGCGTGGGCCGTGCTGCCTTCGAGCTGGTACTGCCAGCGGCTCTGCACCGGAGGGCGCCAGACGGCCGCGCTCGCGGCGGCGCCGGCCGGTGCGGCCGAGGCGGTGGCGGGAGCGGCGGCGTCGGCCGAGGCGGTGGCGCCGAGGGCCGTGACCGAGGCCAGGAGTACGGCCGCCGCCGCGGCCAGCCGGCCGGCGAGGCGGAGCGGGGCCGGGCGGAGCGCCCGGGAATTGACCAACAAAGTTTCCTGCTTTCCGTATAGCGGAATCAAATTCTGTGATCAAGGAAATCGGGACGGAGGTGAGCTTGTCAACTCCGCGGCGGTCCCGGCGGACGCCTGCGGGGAGGGGTGGGCCGGTGGACGGCCTGCCGGCGCGCCCTGTCCCGTTCCACAAATGGCCAGGTTTTTCAACGAATTCCGTATAACGGAAAGCTAGTCTGCATGACGGACAGTCGCTATTATCGCCGCACGCAGCGGCTGAGGCCGCCGTGCTCTGCGGAAGGAAAGTCCCATGGCACGTATCGTGTCCGTCGGCGCGGGCAGCGTCGAAACCCCCGAGAACGTCCTCCCCGATATCCCGGCACCCCACATCCCGGCACCCCGCGGACCCGAAGGTCCGGAGGCCGTCCGCCCCGTCGTGACCGGCCCCCGCCTCACCGGGGAGGTCCGGTGAGGCGCGCCCTGGCCGTGGCCGCCGCCGTGGCGCTGGCCGCGACCGGCTGCGCGGCGGCCGAGGAGCGGGCGTCCGGGCCGGTGGAGATCACCATCTGGCACGGCCAGGAGGACAGATCCGCCAAGTCCATGGAGAAGCTGATCGACCGGTTCAACCAGACCCATCAGGACGTCAAGGTCCGGGCCGAGTCAGGCGGGGCGACCGCCGACGGCATGCTCCCCAAGATCACTGCCGCGCTCACCTCCGACGCCTACCCCGACATCGCCTATCTCTACGGCTCCTGGGCGCCCAACATCGCCCGCAACCCGAAGGTGGCCGACCTCTCGGAGCACGTGAAGGACCCGGCCGTCGGCTGGCCGGACTTCTGGGCCAACGAGCGCGAGGCGGTCACCGTCCAGGGGAAGGTCATCGGCTTCCCCGCGGTGGTCGACAACATGGTGGTCCTCTACAACAGGAAACTGCTGGCCAAGGCCGGTCTGGAGCCGCCGGGGCCCGACTGGACCTGGGCCGGCTTCCGGGCGATGGCGAAGAAGACGACCGACGCGAGCGGCGGCGTCTACGGCACCACCTGGGCGATCAGCGGCGGCGAGGAGGCCGTCTGGGGGCTGTGGCCGATGATCTGGCAGGCGGGTGGCGACATCCTCTCCCCCGACCACAAGAAGGCCGCCTTCAACTCCCCCGCCGGGCAGCGCTCCCTCGGCCTGCTGCGGGCCATGGCGGTCGACGACAAGTCGGTCTACCTCGATTCCAGCCCGGCCGAGAAGGGGCAGAAGCTGTTCGAGTCCGGGCGGCTGGCCCTCTTCCTGGCCGGCCCGTGGGTGCTCCCGGACCTGCAGGCGGCGAAACTCGACTACGGCGTCGCGCGGCTGCCCGGCACTGACGGCAACCACGAGACGGTCTCGGGGCCCGACAACTGGGTCGTCTTCCAGCACGATGAGCGGCGCGTCAAGGCCGCCGCCATGTTCCTGGGCTGGCTGACCGCGGCCGAGCAGCAGTTGGTGTGGATGACCGACACGGGGTCGCTGCCGATCCGCGAGTCGATCACCAAGCTGCCCGGCTACCAGGACTACCTGAAGAGATACCCGGGCATCGACGTGGTCTCGGCCAACCTCGCCAACGCCAAGCGGGTCAGGCCGCCGACGACGAAGTATCCGCGGGTGTCCTCCTTCATGGCCGACGCGATCGCGCAGACCCTCCTCGGCAGGTCCGACGCCAAGACGGCGCTGGACCAGGCCGCCGCCAAGACCGACGCGGCGCTCGCCGTGCCGGGATCGTGAACGTCACCGCGCCGGCCCTGAGCCGCGCCGCCGCGCCCCGCGGAGGACCTCGGGACCGCAGGAAGCCGGCCGACAACGTCGCGGGATGGTCCTTCGCGGGCCCGGCGACGCTGGTCATCCTCGGTTTCTCGATCATCCCCATGGTGTGGGCGCTCGCGCTCTCCTTCACCGACTCCGACCTGATGTCCCCCGGGCGCGACGTCGGGCTCGACAACTACCGGGCGCTGGTCCAGGACCCGGTCTTCCATCAGGCGCTCAGGAACACCGGGCTGCTGGTGGCGCTCTACATCCCGGCCTCGCTGGCGGCGGGCCTGCTGGTGGCGGTGCTGCTGAACCGGAAGGTGCGGGGCATCGGCTTCTACCGGGCCTGCTTCCTGGTGCCCTACATCGCCTCGGCCACCTCGGCGGGGCTGCTCATGGGCTACATCTTCGACCGCGACTTCGGGTTGATGAACGGGCTGCTCGTCAAGCTCGGCCTGCCGGTGCAGGGCCTGCTGAGCAGCCCTTCGCAGGCGATGCTCGTGCTGACCCTCATCTTCTTCTGGACCCGCTTCGGGTTCTCGGTGGTGATCTACCTGGCCGCGATCCAGGAGATCAACAAGGAGGTGCTGGAGGCCGCCTCCATCGACGGGGCCGGCAGGTGGACCACGTTCCGGCACATCATCGTGCCGTCGGTGCGGCCCATGACGATCTTCCTCGCGGTCTGGGGGCTGATCGACGCGCTGCAGTTCTTCGACCTGGTGATGACCACCACCAAGGGTGGCCCGGCCAACTCGACCGTGACGATCGTCTACTACGTCTGGCAGCTCGCCTTCAGCTTCTTCACCGCCGGGTACGGCGCGGCCGTGGCGTACACCCTGTTCGCCGGGACCCTGCTGCTGATCGTCGCGGGCCTGCTGGTCGCGCGGCGGAGGGGGGTCATGCGATGAGACGCCGTCTGCCCAGCGGGTGGCATCTGGTGCTCGCGCCGATGTCGGCGGTGACCGTGCTGCCGTTCGTCTGGATGATCCTCAGCTCGGTGATGACCCAGGGCGAGCTCAACCGGTTCCCGCCGGCGCTCTGGCCGGAGGGCGTCGACCTGGGCGGCTACCGCACGGTGCTCGAAGGCTCCGACTTCCCGCGCTGGTTCCTCAACAGTGTGATCGTGTCGGGCGCGATCGTGCTGGCCCAGCTGGTGCTGTGCAGCATGGCGGGCTACGCCTTCGCCAGGATCGGGTTCGTCGGCTCCAGGGTCACCCTGATCCTGGTGATCGCCACCGCGCTGATCCCGTTCCAGCTCACGGTGATCCCGACATTCCTGATCTTCAACAGGGTCGGCCTGACCGACACGCTGGGCGCGCTCATCGTGCCGCAGCTCAGCTCGGCGGTGGGCATCTACCTGATGACCTCCTTCTTCCAGTCGTTCCCGAAGGAGCTGGAGGAGGCCGCGCGGATCGACGGGTGCTCGCGGTCCGCCGTGTTCTTCCGGGTGGTCCTGCCGACCGCCGGGCCGGCCCTCGCGGCCCTGGGCGTCATCACGTTCATCACCGCCTGGAACGATCTGTTCTGG
The DNA here is from genome assembly GCF_055586905.1 of Streptosporangium sp. NPDC048886. NCBI lineage: Bacteria > Bacillati > Actinomycetota > Actinomycetes > Streptosporangiales > Streptosporangiaceae > Streptosporangium > Streptosporangium sp. NPDC048886. The sequence continues at coordinate 99,402 of NZ_JBVJHH010000005.1, read as the reverse complement.
CCGCTGGTGGCGGTCAGCTCGGAGGCGAACTACACGGTCCAGGTGGGACTGACGACCTTCCAGGGCCAGCACCGCGCCGACTGGCCGGCGGTCATGGCGGGCACGGTGCTCACGACGCTCCCCGTGCTCGGCGTGTTCCTCTTCGGCCAGCGCCGGTTCGTCCAGGCGCTGACCGGCGCGGTCAAGGGCTGAGCCGGGGCACGGGCCCGAGGACGTGCCCGCCGCGGACCCGCGGGCACGTCCTCGGGCCCGGAGCCTCAGCGGGGCGTCCGGCCGGTCTCCGGGACCGTCACGCGCGCTCCCGGTAGGGGTTGGCCGGCATCCCCTCGACGGAGGTGCGGCAGCGCAGCAGCTCGCCGCCCGCCGTGCCGTCGGAGGCGGTGGTCACATACAGCACGTCGAGGTCGGGGCCGCCGAACGCGCAGCTCGTCACGTTGGTGGCGGGGATCTCGACGGTCAGGTCCAGCCGCCCGTCGGGGCGCAGGCGCAGGACGGCGCCGCCGCCCCACAGCGCGACCCACACGTGGCCGCGGGCGTCCACGGTGATCCCGTCGGGCATCCCCCGCGAGATCTCGGCGAACGTCCGGCGGTTGCCGAGCCGCCCGTCGCCCGGGTCGTAGTCGAAGACGTCCACCCGTCCGGTGGGCGTGTCCACGTAGTAGAGCAGCCGCTCGTCCGGGCTCCAGGCGATCCCGTTGGAGACCGTGACCCCCTCCAGCACCCGTTCGCAGCGGTGGTCGGGGTCGAGCCGGTAAAGCGCGCCCGCCCCGGGGGTGTCGTCCTCCGCCTTGGTGCCGGCGAAGAACCTGCCCGCGCGGTCGCAGGCACCGTCGTTCATCCGGTTGCCCGGCCGCTCGGCGGCCGTCACCGGCGCGATCAGCTCCAGGCCGCCGTGCGCGACGGCGTCCCCGGCCGCGGGCGCCGCCCACCGGGTCTCGGGGAGTACGGCGAAGCCGTCCCGGACGGCGAGCGCCAGCCCGCCGGCGGCCCTGGGGGCCACCACCCCGACCGGCTGTCCCACGTCGATCACGCCGTGCGAGCCGTCGGAGGGGTCGAGACGGTGCACCCGGCCCGCCGGGATGTCGACCCACAGGAGCGTCCCGGTGCGTCCGTCCCACCGCGGCCCCTCGCCCAGCCGCGCCCGGGGCACCGGGACGATCTCCGGCTCCGAGACCGTGGTCATCGCGGGCTCACGGCGGGGACGCGCCAGCTGCTGAGGCTCATCCGCACTCCCTTGATTTAATTCCGTGATGCAGAATTTGATTCCGGACAGGCTAGAGGAGATCACCGCGGGGAGTGCGGTGTCAAGGGTCAGAGCTGCTCGGCGACCGCCTGCCGCAGGGCCGCGCCGACCTCCTCCATCCTGGCCGGAGGCATGCGGTCCTTGAGCGCCGTCACGCTCACCGCGGCGACGGGGGTGGGCTTGCCCATGAAGACGGGTGCGGCGACGCAACGCACGCCGGGCTCGTTCTCCTCCAGGTCCAGTGCGTAGCCCCGCTCCCGGATCTGGGCCAGGTGCGCGGCCAGCTTCGCCGGGCTCGTGATGGTGTTGCGGTTCGGCGCGGCGAGCGGACCGTATCTCCCCGCCCACGCCTTGACGGCCTCGTCGGTCGGGTAGGTCCAGGCCAGCAGCGCCTTGCCCACGCCGGTGCAGTGCGCGGCGTTGCGCCCGCCCACCACCGAGGTCATCGTGATCGAACGGACCGCCTCGACCTTGTCCAGGTAGACGACCTCGCCCCCGTCGAGCGTGGCCATGTGCACGGTCTCGGCGAACTCCTCGCTCAGCCGGAGCAGGAGGGGGCGGACGATGGCGCGCAGGTCCATGGTCTCGTGGAAGCGGAAGGCCGTGGCGAGCATCTCGGAGCCGAGGAAGTAGGGCCCGCTGGGCTCGGGCTGCGCGGCGAACCCCCGGTGCTTCAGCGCGCCGAGCAGGCGGTGGAGCGAGCTCTTGGGCAGTCCGAGCCGGGTGGCCAGCTCGTCGAGGGTCATCCCCCTGCTGTGCCTGCCGATCTCCTGCAGGATCAGCAGGGCGCGGTCGACGCTTCCCACCGGAGACTGGGCCTCGCCCATGGATCCTCCTCAAATATTCCGGATAATGGAATGCTATAGCGTTATGCGGAACACATGCTACGTCTGGGTGGGGGGCGGAGAGGGTGTGCCGGTGCAGCGTGGAAACAATGTGCAGCCTATCCATGGCCTTGCGTGACCGACGTCGGCCGGCGGCTGTCACCATCCGGTGAGAGGCGGCCGTCCGTCGTCCGCCCGGTCGCAAACGTGATGAAGTTCCCCATACGTAACCATGTGTCACTACCATCTGCGTCCGTGAGTGACAGGCAGCATCCCACCGGCACGGCCGTGTTCGTCGATCAGACCGGCAGACGCCGGCGACTCCTGAAGGCCGTCGGCATCGGCGTCGGTACCCTGATGACCGCGTCGGTGGCGGCCGTGGTCGGCGGACTGTTCACCGGCACATCGCTGCCGTTGGTCGGCTGGCCCGGGGACGGCCCCGCGCGGCCGGTGCCCGTCGCCACCACGGCCGGACCCGAGGGCGGACCCACGCGGTCGGCGCGGCCCACGCCGAGTACGGAGGCCACCACGGTTTTCGCCCGGCAGCGCCCGACGCCGCCGGCCCGTCCCACAGCCCGGCCCACGGTCTCCTCCCCGGCGCGGGTGACGCCCCTGCCGGCGCGCTCGGAGCGGCCGGCCCCGCCGCCTGCCGAGGATCCCTCCACGTCCGCCCCACCGCAGGAACCGCCGGTGCCCGAGCAGTCACCGGAGCCGACCGCCGAGCCGACCGCCGGACGGACCGAGCCGCCGGGCCACGCCAAGACTCCGCCCGGCCGTAACCCGGACAAGACCTCAGGGCCGAAGGGATGAGCCCACAGCCGCCACTGGCGACACAGGTGTGGCCGCCGCCGGATCCGGCCGGGACGGCGGGGTCCGCCGCCTCCGCCACCATCACCCTCGCCGACCTGACGCCACTCCCGCCCGAGCGGCCCCAGGACGGAGGAGGGCGCCCCGCGGCCCGGGGACGGCGCCGGCGGCAGGGCGACCCGCGAGGACACTGGTTCCTGGTCGCGGCCGGCATCGTGCTGATGGCGGGAGCGCTGCTGCTCAACGGGTACGCGACCAGCGCGGTGGGCGAGACGCACGCCGCCCCGCCCCCGGCCGACCGGCCCTCCACCGAGCTCGACGACGTACGGCGCGGCGGCCCGGTGCTCAATCTCACCGGTGCCAGGCCGGACAGCGCCCGCCTCCCGGCCCGCACGGTGGCGCTCACCTTCGACGACGGCCCCGACCCGCGCTGGACCCCGCAGCTGCTCGACGTGCTCGCCAAGCACTCCGCCAAGGCGACGTTCTTCGCCGTCGGCGCCCGGATCGCCGAGAACCCCGAGCTGGTCCGGCGGATCGTCGCCGAGGGGCACGAGATCGGCAACCACACCTACGCCCACGCCGACCTCGCCGCCGTGCCGGACTGGCGGTTACGGCTGGAGCTGTCGCTGACCCAGAAGGCGCTGGCCGGTGCGGCGGGCGTGCACACCCGCCTGGTGCGCCCGCCGTACTCCTCCTCCCCGGCGGCCGTCACCGGCCCCCAGCTGCGCGCGCTGCGTGTCATGGGAGGGGAGGGGTACATCGTCGCGCTCACCGACCTGGACACCAAGGACTGGGCCAGGCCCGGCGTCGACCAGATCGTCCGCGCCGCCCTCCCCCGCCGGGGCAGAGGTGCGGTGATCATGATGCACGACTCGGGAGGCGACCGCGGTCAGACGGTCGCCGCGGTGGACCACCTGCTCACCAGGCTCGCCGAGCAGAAGTATCGGGCGACGACGCTCACCTCCGCGCTCGGCATGCCCTCCGCCCACACCCCGGCCGGAGACCTGGAGCGCGCCGCCGGCACCGGGCTGGGTCTCGCCCAGCGCGGGGCGAGCGGCTTCGTCACGGTGATGTCGTGGGTCCTGGCCGCCGCCGGGGGCCTCACCCTGCTGCGGCTGCTGTTCTTCCTGGCCCTGGCATGGGTGCACGCCCGGCGCGCGCGGGGCGGCAAGAGGCGCGCCGGGCGTGCCCCGGCATGGCCCGCGCCGCCCGCCGTCAGCGTGATCGTCCCGGCCTACAACGAGGAGGCCGGGATCGAGGCCACCGTACGCTCGCTGGTGAACACCGGCTATCCCGGTGCGCTGGAGGTGATCGTCGTGGACGACGGCTCCTCCGACGGCACCGCCGCCATCGCCGCCTCCCTCGGCCTGCCCGGAGTACGGGTGATCCGCCAGGAGAACGGCGGCAAGCCCGCGGCGCTCAACACCGGTATCGCGCACGCCTCGCACGACATCCTGGTCATGGTGGACGGCGACACCGTCTTCGAGCCCGACACCATCGAGCATCTGGTCCGGCCGCTCGCCGACCCGGCCGTGGGCGCGGTCAGCGGCAACACCAAGGTCGGCAACCGGCGCGGCATGATCGGACGCTGGCAGCACATCGAGTACGTCATCGGCTTCAACCTCGACCGTCGCGCCTTCGACCTGCTGGGGTGCATGCCCACCGTGCCGGGGGCGATCGGGGCCTTCCGGCGCTCGGCGCTGCGGGAGATCGGGGGAGTCAGCGTCGACACCCTGGCCGAGGACACCGACCTGACCATGGCGATGTGCCGGGGCGGCTGGCGGGTGGTCTACGAGGAGAACGCGCTGGCGTGGACCGAGGCGCCGACCTCGCTCGGGCAGCTTTGGCGCCAGCGTTACCGCTGGTGCTACGGCACGCTGCAGGCGATGTGGAAGCACCGCCGCGCGATCGCGGAGCCGGGCCCGTTCGGCCGGCGCTGCCTGGGCTACCTGACGCTGTTCCAGGTGGTGCTGCCGCTGCTCGCCCCGGTCGTGGACGTCATGGCCGTCTACAGCGTGCTGGTGGGAGATCCGCTGCCGGTGGTGGCCGTCTGGGCGGGATTCGTGCTCGTCCAGGCGTTCAGCGGCTGGTACGCGCTGCGCCTGGACCGCGAGCGGGCCTCGGCACTGTGGGTGCTGCCGCTGCAGCAATTCGTCTACCGGCAGCTGATGTACCTGGTGGTGATCCAGTCGGTGACGACCGCCGTGCTCGGGGTGCGCCTGCGCTGGCAGACGATCCGCCGGGAGGGCACTTTCGCGGGCTGAGACAGCCTCCCGGTCCCGGCTCGACGCCGTCCGGCCCCGCCCTACCGGGGCCGTCCGGCGGGCAGGGACCGGGCGGAGCCGGACGCCTCATCCCTCCGGGTCGGGCAGCAGGACGGAGGGCAGGGCGCCGCCGGCGCGCATCCGCAGCAGCTGGTAGGCCACGCCGCCCAGCCCGGGCAGCAGGCCGGGGGCGAAGACGTCTCTGGCCAGGCCGCTGACCGGGCCGTGCTCCTCGATGCCGCCGAGGACGGATGCGTCCAGCCTCTCCCTGTCCACGCCCCGGGGACCGACGCCGGCGGCCAGCGCCAGGTCGATCACCTCCCAGGCGCCGAGGTCGCCGTGGCAGAGCGTGTGGTTCCAGCCCAGGCCCTCGCTCCAGCAGGCCGCGGCGGCGCGGCGCAGCGTCTCGCGCCACCGCTCGCCGCCCCCGCGCGCCAGCCGGTCGGCGGCCACCACGCCGACGCCGCCGGCGCCGTGGCACCAGGCGGCGGCGGTGATCCCGTCCTCCCGTAGGTCACGCCACCCGCCGAGCCCCGGATCGTAGAGCGAGTCCTCGTAGGCGAACGCGGCCAGGGCGGTCGTGCCGAAGACAGGCGCCCCGGCGGGGGAGGAGGTTCCGGCGCCGGGGGGTGCGGTCACGGCGTCAGGGGCGGTCGTGCCGGAGGCAGGCGCCCCGGCGGGGGAGGCGGCCAGGCGGGACAGGGCCCAGCCGATGCCGGTGGCGCCGTGGGCGAGGCCGCCGAGCCCCTGCGGGAAGCGGGCGCTCGGCCAGCAGACCCCCGCCTCCCGGCTCTGGGCGAGCTCGGCCAGCCGTACCCCGATCGCGGCCGCCTGCCCGGCCCATTGCCCGTCGCCCGTCTGGGAGGCGAGTCCCAGCAGCGGCACCACCGCTCCCGCCATGCCCGTCACCAGGTCGTACACATCGTCCGCCGCGACCGCCCCGGGCACCGTCGCGGCCAGCGCGGACGCCCGGATGAGCGCCTCCTCCCGTCCGACGGCGCCGAGCCGGCGCAGCAGCAGCCAGCCCCAGATCTGGGAGCCGACGCCGATGTAGCCGCCGGGGGGCTGGGGGCGCAGGCGCACGCCCTCCCGCCGGTGCTCGGCGTCCCTGTCCTCGATCAGCCTGATCGTGCGCAGCGTGCCCGCGAGCAGCTCCGCCACCCCGTCCACCGGGTCGGCCCGGCCCTGCCCGACCTCCTGGAGGTAGGCGGCCAGGAGCACGGCCACCCCGTGCGCCCCGCCGTACAGGTCGGACGAGAGCGGCTGCACGGTCCAGCCGGTGGGGTTGAGGACGGGACTGATCCAGGTGACGGTGCCGTCCTCGGCGCGCACCGCGCTGTCCAGCACGCCGCGCAGGATGCCCGCGGCCACCGTGCGGCGCCTGCCGTCCAGATCGTCGGTGCGGACCAGGGCGGGGGCCAGCGGTTTCTCGTCGGGCAGCCAGCCCTCGTTGAGGTAGGCGCTGACCAGGGCGGCCTGGATCACCTGGCGGTCCAGCGCCTGGTCGCGGCCGCGCCAGCGGCGCACCGCGTCGGCGACGAGGTCCTGCCCGGGTCCGTGGGCGGTGCCGCGGGGGCCGTCCATGCGCCCCCTGCGCGGAGTGGTGGCGAAGAAGGGGACGTCGCCCTCGCAGAGCTCGTCCACCTCCGCCGCGATGACGGCGGGGTCGGCGGGCGCGCCCGGCACGTTCCGGGCCTGCTCGGCCAGCAGCCGCGCGGCCTTGTCGCGCGCCGCCGCCTCGTCGTGCAGCGCGGCCGGGTGCCAGAGCATCCTGCCCAGCTCGGCGTAGGACTCGGTGGAGCGCAGCACCACCCGGATCGGGCAGTCGGCGAAGGCGCTGAGCGCCCCGGCCAGCTCGCCCCGGCCGTCCATCGCGTGCAGGTGCCCGGTCAGCTCGTCGAACCCGGCGAGGATCAGGTCCCAGTAGCGGCCGAGCACCGGTCCGGGGCTGGGGTGGTTGGCCGTCTGCGGGACGGGCACGCGCTCCACGCCCAGCCTGGCGGTGTCGGTGCCCGCGCCGAGCACGACGGGCAGCTCCATGTACGGCTGCTGTCCGGGCAGGGCGCCGACGGCGGAGAGGTCGACCCCGCGCCAGCCCAGCGCGACGCCCCGGCCGGGCAGCAGTCCGGTGCGCAGCACCGAGCCCTCGACCAGCCTCACCGCCCGGTCGACGGCCAGGCCGTAGCCGGAGGGGGCGGCGGAGGCGTGCGGGGTGAAGAGCGTCTCGCAGTCGACGACGACGGGGTGGGGCCCGGCCGCGATCAGGTTCTCGGCGTGCAGGTCGCTGCCGCCCAGCAGGCGCATGAGCGCCAGCCAGTGACCGATCCCCCGGTAGAAGGCGCGCAGCTCGGCGTCGCCGTCGCAGTGGCGGTGCCGGATGTGCTCGGCCCAGCCGTACCCGTCACGGACGATCACCTCGGGCACGCGGATGAGCGGCTCGCCGGGCAGCACGCGCGGGATGAGGCGGGCGAGCTCCGCGTCCACCTGGAGCGGGCGTGGTTTGTAGACCACGCGGCCGTCCGTACCATGCAGGACGGCGACGGCGTGCCCGCCACGGTGGCTGTCGCCGGCGCCGAACACCACACTCGTCAGCTCCCCGGTGGGGAGCACGGCCCTGTCGGCGGCGTACCGGCGGGCCAGGAGGGCGGCGGCCTCGCACCGGTTGCCGATCACGGTCCGCAGCCTGCCCGTCATGGTGGGATAGTGGCCGGCGAGCTCCCGCCAGAACGCGGGCCCGGCGACGCTCCGGCGCCACTGTTCCCAGCGGGCGGCGGGGTCGGGGGCCGTCAGGCGGCCGCTGATCCTCGCCGCGTTGAGCTCCAGCACCAGCACCCGGGTGACCTTGCGGCGGACGGTCTCCTCCAGCGCCGCGGCGGCGCCGTCGAGCAGGGCCCGCCGGTCGGCGGCGGTGAGGCCGGTGATCGACCCCAACCGGGCCGCCAGGCCGGCCAGAGCCGGTCCGGTCAGGACGTCCAGCGGGGGGTCGAATTCACCGGCCATGCGCTCCGTCCTCCAGCTCAGCAGCAGTAGCGGGTGGGGGAGGCGGTGCACGCCGTGCCGCACCGGCCGGAGATCGGCGGTCCGGTCATGGTGATCTCCGACTCCGCGTACTCGCCGCTGGGCAGCAGCGGGCCCGCCGGGCTGTCCCAGCCGTCGCCGGGCTCCGCACCCGCCCGCCACGCGGCGATGATCTCCTCGGCCTTCTCGATGGTCACGCTCATGGCCACTCCCTTCTCGGTGTGGCCATGATCTGAGGCGGAGGAGGGGGGCGATAGACGCCACAACTGCTCACTTGACAGCAAATGGGGTATATGAGAAAGAGGTTGGTGATCACCATTTCCGTGGTCGACGACGACCAGATGCTGATCGACGGACTGGCCGCCTGGCTGGCGGGGGTCCCCGGAGTACGGCTGGCGGCGACGGGGGCCACGGTCGCCGCGCTGCTCGGAGCCGAGGCCGAGACCGGCGAGGCCGACGTGGTGATCCTGGACCTCCTCCTCGCCGACGGCTCCGACCCCCTCGACAACGTCCGCGAGCTGGTGCGCGCCGGCCGCCGGGTGCTGGTGGTCAGCGTGGTGCCCTCCGGCGACATGGCCAGGAAGGTCGTGCGGGCCGGGGCCTGCGGCTACCTGACCAAGGACCACGACCTGGCGGCCCTGATCGCGCGGGTCGGGGAGGTGGTCGGCGAGGGCGTCGCCTACTCTCCCGAGCTCGCCCTGGGCTGGCTGTCCGACCGCTGTGCCGACCGGCCCACGCTGTCACCGCAGGAACGGGCCGTGCTGCTGGCCTACGCCTCGGGGATGACGCTGGCCGCCGCCGCGCGCAGCGCCGGGGTGCAGCCGGGGACGGCCAAGAACTACCTGGAGCGGGTCAAGGACAAATACCGCAAGGCCGGCCGGCCCGCCTACACCAAGCTGGAGCTGGCCGTCCGGGCCAGGGAGGACGGCCTGCTGCCCTAGCCGGCGGGCCAGATGAGTTCCACGCAGGTGCCCTCCCCGGGTGCCGCCAGGATCGCGGCGCTCCCGCCCGCCTCCCGCATGCGGTCGATCACCGATGAGCGCAGCCCGAAGCCGAACTCCGTCTCCCCGGGAGCGAACCCCCGGCCCCGGTCCACCACCCGGATGGTCACCGCGCCGTCCACGGTGACCGCGGTGAGCCAGGCCTCCCCGGCACCCGAGTGCACGGCGACGTTGTTGAGCGCCTCGCCGCAGGCGTCGGTGAGGGCGGCGGTGACCTCGGGCGGCAGCCGCTCCGGCAGCGCCGCGGCGGCATGCCTGACGCGCAGTCCCAGGCAGGCGGCCCTGGCCACCGCCTGGGCCAGCCCGTTGCCCAGCGTGGTCGGCGGGCCCGCCGAGTCCTGCCCGATCAGGGCCCGGACGTATTCGGCGTCCGCGGCGCAGCGCCGGCGGACCTGCTCGGCGCGGTGGTCCAGGCCGCCCCGGGCGATCGCGGTCAACGTGGTCAGCACCGTGTCGTGCAACTGCCGGTAGTGGGCCAGCCGTTCGGCCGAGCGGGCCTGCTCCGCCTCGGCGGCCAGGCGCAGCTCCGCCAGGTCGTCCAGGCGGTGCGCCTGGGCGGCCAGGTAGCGGCGGATGAAGTAGACGATCACCGCGAACCACACGTAGCCGTTGACGCGCACGGTGAGGTCGAGCGGGAGCGGGTAGCGCAGGCCGAGGTCGCCGGCGTGCGCCACCGCGTAGGCGGCGATCGGCGGCAGGAGCGCGAGGGCGTGGCGGGGCCGCGTGGTGAACGCGCCGACCACCGCCCCCGTGGACAGCAGGGCGGAGGAGGACCAGTTGGCCGTGCCGGTCGTGGCGTCGCCCACGCAGTTGGCGGTGACCCCCATCATGAGCACGCAGGTCACCGCCACGTCCGCGCCGACCACCCAGGGGGCGAACCAGCCGCGCCGCCGTACGGACCCGGACTGGAGAACGTTCCACACCAGGGCGACGGCCAGCAGCAGGGCGTTGAGCCTCCGGTCCCCGTAGAGCCCGTCGGCGCTGAACAGGCTCGCGCCCGCCGGGACCAGGTAGCTGAGGCGCTGCAGGATCAGCAGCATCGCGACGAAGCGGTGCACGCGTTCGCGGCCGGGGCTGGCGGCGAGGTATTCCGGATCGCGCCAGCCGAGCGTGCCCCATCGACCCACGTCCCGTCCCATCCCTGACCCCGCCGATGTCCGCGTCGTCATGATCTCTGACAAGTCCCGGCGGAGGAAGAGGTGGCGGTGCCGCGGGGGCGGCCGCTCCGGGGCGTCCGGGTCCCGCCGGACAGGCCCCGGAGGGGCGGCGCCGGGCTCCGGAGCCAGGTCGCAGCCGACGCGCCCATGGGGTACATTTCCGGATCATGGATCGGCCGTTCGCGTAGATGCCGCCGCACAGCCTGGCGTCCGCGAGCCGTTGGGCTGGAGGTCGAGGATCGTGAGCGCGGACAGAACCGCGTGGGAGCAGTGCAGCGTGGCACGGGTGGTCTCCCCCGTCCAACCCCGCAAACTGGCGAAGGTCCCCTTCGTCGAACTGGCGGACGGACGGCTGCAGGGTGTCGTGTCGAGCGGTTCGGACATCGCCCGGGTGTACGTCTCGTCGATCGCCGCCGGGACGCACGGTTTCAGCTGCAGCACCAACAACAACCGGCCGTGCGGCGGGGCGTACGGCTCGCCGTGCAAGCACCTGCAGGCGCTCGTCGCCGAGGCCGTGCTGCAGTACGGCCTCGACCGGGTGGCCCGCTACCTGCGCGTCGAGGTCGGCGACGGCGCGGACCTGATGAGCTGCCTGCGCGGCGGGCACGAGCCCGCGCCGGCGGCCGTCGTGTTCAGCCGCTTCCTGCGCCACCTGGCCTACCTGGAGCTGCCCGACACCACCGAGCCCATCCCCGAACTGCACTGGTTCCCGGCCACGGGGGCGGCCCGATGATGCTCGGAGTACAGCTGGCCGAACTGCTCGACGGCGACCCGGCGGGAGTCGGGGAGGCCCTCGACCTGGTGACGGGCTTCGACGAGGCCCTCGTGCACGGATTCGCCCGGCTCGGCGAGGAGCGCGCCGCGGCGCTCGCTGCCCTGGCCGGAGCCCTGGCCGCCACGCCGCTCGGCGGACGCGCGGGCGAGGCGGCCGGGAAGCTCGCCGCCGGCTCGGTCGCCGGCGAGCATCTGACGGTGCTGGCCGGCGGGCGCGCCGCCCTGCTCGGCGCGGTGCACGACGCCCTGCTCGGCCGTCTCGACGCCGCGCTGGGACGCTCCAGGGCCCCGTGGGAAGAAGCGCCGTCCACGGCGGCGCCCGTGGCCGACAACCTGCTCAGCGGGGCCCGGTCCTGGCTCCACGAGCTGGCCATCACCGGATGGCGGGGCGTCGACCACGACCTCGTCTCCGCCTCGGACCAGACACTTGAGGCCCTGCTGGCCGTACCGGAGCTGCGCCGGCCGGCGGTGCTGCTCGACGGCCTGGCGGCCGAGCTGCGGGCGTCGTGCCCGGTCGGGGCGGCCGAGCGGCTGCCCGCGCGGCGCTGGGCCGACCTGTGGACGCGTGCCCTGCTGCTGTCGCAGCCCGGCGCCCTGCCCGGCGGCTCCGCACCCGCGGAGACGGTGTCGGGCCGGCTGCTGATCCTCGGCGCCGACGTGCACGAGCACGGCACCGCGGTACAGGTGCAGGTGCACGGCGTGCTGGAGCCCGCCGGCGGCGCGCCGTCCCGGCTGGTGCGCACCAGCGTCGCCGCCGCGAAGGTGGACACGATCGTCGGCCCGACCCTGTGGCGGCTGCTCGGCGCCTACCCCGTGCTGCTGGGCGCGCTGGCCGAGCACCGCGGCCTGGAGGTCACGGACCTGCCCCTGCTGGGCAGCGGTGACCTGGTGTGGCATGAGGACCGGGCCCGCGCGGGCGGGCCCGCCGACCCGTTCGCCACCGCCCGGGTCCAGCTCACCGGCGCGCTCGCCCCGGCGGTGCCGCCCCTGGACCGCCATCCGGTGCGCATCGCCGAACCCGTGCTGGTGGAGGGCTACAAGGTGGCCGCCGACGGCACGTTGGACCTGGACGGCAACACCCTCGCCGTCGACGTCGACCGCCTGCCGGCCTGCGGTCCCCTCACCCCCGAGCTGGTGACCGCCTCCTCGGCCTGCATCGGCCTGATCCGCTGGGACGGCGGCCGATGGCTGCTGCAGCCCCTCGCGGTCCAGGCGACGGTCAAGCGCAAGCCGGTCACGGCGCACAACGGGGACTGGGCGCTGGGCCCCACCGACCCCAAGGCCGCCAAGGCCGAGGCCAGGGCCGGCGACGTGGTGGCCGTGCTGCGCGAGCGGGCCGGGCGGTTGCTGCGGCGATGAACGACCCCCGGATCAGCGCCGACGAGAACCGGCGCCAGGTGCTCTACTGGCGCCTTCTGGCGCGCGTGTTCGACACCGACGAGCAGCCCTCGCTGGAGGCCGCCAGCGTGGCCATCGTCGACGACCTCGGGCTGCCGCCGGCGCTGCTCGACCCGTCGGTGTCGGTCGACACCCTCGTGCAGCGCTTCCCGGACCTGGGCGCCGAGCTGCGGGGCCTGATGGCGCAGCGGGACGGCGGCGACCAGCCGCCGGAAGGCGACGGCGCGGCCGAGGGCGACGGCGGTGACCAGTCGGAGCGGGACGGCGCGGCCGAGGTGCGCCGGGCGGCCCTGGTGTCGAAGCTCCTGCTCAACGTGTTCTCGACGGGGACGGGCAACGTCACCGCCACCGACCTGGCCCGCTGGCAGCAGGACGCCGGCTGGTTCGAGCAGGCGCTCGGGGCCGAGCCGGGCGAGCTGCGCTCCCATCCCGGCGCGGGCGAGCTGGCCGGCGTCCTGGCCGGCCTGGAGGGCGACCTCGTCAAGCGCATGCGCCTGCGCGAGGTGCTCGCCGACCCGGCCCTGGCCAGGAAGCTCACGCCGAGCATGTCGCTCATCGAGCAGTTGCTGCGGGACAAGGCCAACCTGTCGGGGGTCGCGCTGGCCAACGCCAAGGCGCTGATCCGCAGGTTCGTCGACGAGGTCGCCGAGGTGCTGCGCACGCAGGTCGAGAAGACCAGCGTCGGCGTCGTCGACAGGTCGGTGCCGCCGAAGCGGGTCTTCCGCAACCTCGACCTCGAACGGACGATCTGGAAGAACCTGACCAACTGGAGCCCGGAGGACCAGCGGCTGTACGTGGACCGGCTGTACTACCGGCACACCGCCCGCCGCACCACGCCCGCGCGGTTGATCGTGGTCGTCGACCAGTCGGGGTCGATGGTCGACGCGATGGTGAACTGCACGATCCTCGCCTCGATCTTCGCCGGGCTGCCCAAGGTGGACGTGCACCTGGTCGCCTACGACACCCGCGCGCTCGACCTGACCCCGTGGGTGCACGACCCGTTCGAGGTGCTGCTGCGGACGACGCTCGGCGGCGGCACCGACGGGACCGTCGCGATGGCCGTCGCCCGGCCGAAGATCGCCGATCCGCGCAACACCGTGATGGTGTGGATCTCCGACTTCTACGACAACCGAGCCCTGATCACCGACTTCGAGGCGGTGCACCGGTCCGGGGTGAAGTTCATCCCGGTCGGCTCGGTGAACAGCTCGGGACACCAGAGCGTGGACCCCTGGTTCCGCCAGAAACTCAAGGACCTGGGCACCCCCGTGATCTCGGGCCACATCCGCAAACTCGTGTTCGAGCTCAAGAACTTCCTCGCCTAGGAGGCCCCGCGAATGACCAACGAGATGCTGCGTGCCCCCGCCGAGGTGAAGTACGCCGAGGAGCTCGACTGGCTGGAGTCCGTCGACGACGGGCCCAAGCCGTTCTCGTGGCGGCTCAGCCCCCGGATGGTGCGGCTGTTCGTGCTCGGGTCCGAGCGCTCCGACGGGCTCGACCGCGAGATCTCCCAGAAGTGGTTCGGCGACCGCAGCTTCGTCGAGCGCAGCATCGTCACCCTGGCCTCGGACCGGGGACTGCTGCTGATCGGCGACCCGGGCACCGGCAAGAGCTGGCTCGCCGAGCTGCTCGCGGCCGCCATCTGCCGCAACTCCACCCTCGTCGTCCAGGGTACGGCCGGCACCACCGAGGACCACATCAAGTATTCGTGGAACGTCTCCATGGTGATCGCCAAGGGGCAGTCCCGCCAGTCGATGATCCCCTCGCCGATCATGACGGCGATGGAGCAGGGCGTGATCGGCCGCTTCGAGGAGCTGACCCGCTCGACCAGCGACGTGCAGGACGCCCTGATCTCCATCCTGTCCGAGAAGTACGTGTCCATCCCCGAGCTCGACGACGACAACATCGTCTTCGCCCAGCCCGGGTTCTCGATCATCGCCACGGCCAACAGCCGGGACCGCGGCGTCAACGACCTCTCGTCGGCCCTGAAGCGGCGCTTCAACTTCGTCCGTATCCCCGTGGTGACGAACAAGCGCAGCGAGGCGGAGATCGTCCGATTCCGCACCACGGAGCTGCTGCGCCGGCACCGGATCGAGCTGGAGCTGCCGCCCACGCTGCTGGACATCCTGCTGCAGAGCTTCGCCGACCTGCGCGCCGCGGCGGCCTCGGCCACCAGCGACGACGAGAAACTGGAGTCGGCGCTGTCCACGGCCGAGCAGATCGGTGTGCTGGAGGACGCCATCCTGCACAGCCAGTTCTTCGGCGACCGCACGCTGCGGGCGGAGACCCTGGCCGGCTCGCTGGTGGGCTCGCTGGCCCGCCGCAGCCCGGAGGACCTGGCCATCCTGAACAAGTACTGGCACGGTGTCGTCGAGCCCCGGAGCAAGAAGGACGGCGGGGAGTGGAAGGACTTCCTCGAAGGCGGCCGCCAGGCGATCTCCACGCTGTCATGAGCCCCTTCGGCGCCCTGCGCGAGCAGCTGCTCGATGCCGCCACCGCCTTCGCCGACGCCCCGGGCGCCGTGCCCGGCATCCTGTCGGGCATGGTCGACGACGTCGACCGGGCGCTGCGCGAGGAGCTTGAGATCTTCCCGGTGTGCCACCACTCACCGGCCTCGGCGCTGGCCATGGCGCGGCGCCTGCGCGACAAGCAGCCCAAGGTCGTCTATCTGGAGCTGTGCGAGGACCTGCAACCCCTCCTGGACGAGCTGCGCAACTGCCGCCTCCCCGTGGCGCTGCAGGCGTTCGCCTCCGAGCTCGACGGTTTCCCACCGGCGTGGGGGCCGCTCAGCGTCGTGGCGCCCATCACCGAGGCGTCGGCCGAGTACCAGGCCATCGCCTACGCCCTCGACACGCCGGACGTCGAGCTGGTGCTGGTGGACCGTTCGGCCGACCACGTCTTCCAGTGGCTGCCCCGCGAGCCGGCCGAGCCCCCGGCGGCCGACGAGGACGCCGCCGGGCACGGCGAGGAGGCGGCCCTGCACGGCGACGCCGTCGGCATCGAGATCGGCGACCTGCGGCCCCGCTTCGCCGAGCTGGAGGCGCACCTGCTCCACCACGGCAAGGTCCGGCACTGGTCCGAGTGGTGGGACCAGTATGTGGAGCAGCCCCTGGCCGGCGCGGACTACGAGACCTACCGCCAGGTCATGGTGCTGATCGGCAGCCTGTTCCGGCGGCTGGCCCCCGGCGACGGCGACCGGCTGGCCCGTGACGAGGACCGCGAGCGCTACATGTGGACCCGGATGCGCGAGCACCTGGCCGCCTCCGGCGCCGACCCGTCGCAGTGCCTGTACGTGTGCGGCGCCTTCCACGCGGCCAGCCGGGTCGAGCAGTTCGGGCTGGCGGCCGAGGCGCCGGCCTACGACATCAGCCCTCCCACGGCCACCCGCTGGCTGTACGGGCTCATCCCCTCCAGCCACTCCGCCATCGAGGCCCAGTTCGGGCTGGCCTCCGGCTCGGTGTCGATCGCCGCGGCGACCTGGACCAAGGCGGTGGCGCGCTGGGGCGTCACGCCGTACCGGCTCGCGGGCCAGCAGGGCGCCCGCAAACGGGCGGGGCGCGCACCGCTGGCGGCGCCCGCCCCGCCGGGGCCGGTCACCGACCGGCTGTCCGGGTTCCTGTCGGACCCGCCCGCGCTGGACGGTCTCGACGAGGCCGAGCTGCTGGGGTGGTGCGTCGACATCGTCCGGCTGGCCCGCGGCAACGGCTACCTGGCCAGCACGGCGGACGCCATCGCCGTGTTCGAGACGTCCATCCTGCTCGCCGGCATGCGCAACCGGGCCCGTCCCACGCCCTACGACTTCCAGGACGCCGCGGTCACGTGCATCGAGAAGGACGTGGTGCCCGGCCGCCGCGACGTGCGCCGGCTGTGCGAGATCCTCCTGGGCGGTGACCGGATCGGCCAGGTCGGCTACCACGCCCTGCCGCCGCTGGCCCGCGACGTGTACGACCGGCTGAGCCCGCTGGGACTCAACCTGGACAAGCGCGCGGTGCAGCGGGCGCTGCTGAACCTCGACGCGTCCCCGGAGCTGGTGCCCTGCTCCCACCTGCTGTGGATACTGCGCCACCTGCTGCCCGACGGCGCCGTCCGTCCCATCATGGGCTCGCGCAGGCTGGGCGAGCGGTCGATCCAGGAGAGCTGGGACCTGGCGATCGGCCACCACCAGCGGGCGATCATCGAGCTGGGCTACGAGGGGGTCACCGTCGAGCAGGTGCTGGAGCAGCGCCTGCGCCGTAGCGTGTGGGAGCCCCGGGCCACCGCCGCCGTCGCCCTCGCGGCCGTCGAGGACGCCATCCTCTACCTGGGCAGCCGGCGCTTCACCGACGAGCTCGGCGCGCGGGCGGTCGAGCTGCTGGCCGCCGAGCGCACCGTGGACGACGCCCCCGAGGTGCTGCGCCGGATCCGCAGGCTGCTGACCCACTACCGCGCCACCGAGCCGGTGCTGCCGGCGTGGTGCGAGGACTTCGTCACCGCCGGATACGCGCACTACTGCACGCTGCTGCCGACCGCCTTCGTGGACGACGACACCGGCGTCCGCCAGGTGGCCGCCATGCTCGGCTTCCTGTCCAGCATGGAGAGCCTCGCGCTCGCCCTGGGGTGTGACCGCGCCCAGCTCGAACTGGCCGTGCGGCAGTCGCATCCCGAGGCGCCCGCCAAGGTGGCGCTGCTGTGGGCCGCCCAGTCCCAGCTCGGCCTGCTGCCGATGACCGAGCTGCGCTCGCGCTGCGACGAGCTGCTGGCCAACCCGCTGGTCATCCCCGCCTTCCCCCAGTACATGAGCGGGTTCGTCCAGGCGCTGGAGCCGGCGCCGGCGCTGGCGCCCTTCGTGGTCGAGATGATGTCCAAGGCCTTCGCCCGGCTGCCCGACGCCATCCTGCTCCCGTGGCTGCCCACATTGATCACGACCCTCCGGGACCAAGCGCCCGAACTGGTGCCCGTACTCGTCCGCGAAGCCGGCCGCACGTTCCCGGCGAGCCTGGCCTCCGTCGACACGTGGGTGCCGCCGTGGGCGGCGCGGACGGTGCCGCAGGCGCCCGCCGGACGGGTGGCCGCGCCGGCCGGGCCGGTGACCGGGCTGCTGGCCGGCCACCCGGCGGCGTGCGACGCCGTGGCCGCGCTGCTCGGGTGCGACGGCGGGTGGCAGGAGGCCGTCCCCGCCGCCGCCGGGCCCGGCCGTCCCGCGGTGGGGGAGCTGCTGGCCCGGCACCCCGCGGCCGCCGCCGCCGTCGCTGGACTGCTCGCGCCGTCTCGGACGGTGCTCTCCCAGGTGGCGGGCTGAGCGACGGCCGTCCCGGGCGGTCCCCGGAGTCCTCCGCCGTCACCGGCGGGACCGCCCGGCCACGGCGTCACGCTATCGAGACCCGGTCCATGACCCGGCGCGCGGGCAGGTAGTCGGCCACCGCGTAGTGCTGCAGAGACCGGTTGTCCCACAGGAGCACGGTCCGCTCCGCCCACCGCACGCGGCACTGGACCTCCGGGACGGACGCCATCCGGAACAGCCGGTCGAGCAGGGCGGCGCCCTCGGCCTCCGGGACGCCGACCACCCGTGTGGTGTACGCGGGGTTGGCGAACAGGATCTCCTCCCCGGTCTCGGGGTGGATCCGCACCAGGGGATGGACGGCGGGAGGGAACCCGGCGAGGCGGCCCCGATCTTCGGCACGTGCGCACTTGGCGACGTCATGCTCGGCGCGGAGCCCTCGGACGATCTCCTTGAGCCGGTCCGGCAGCCGCCGCCAGGCGGCCCTCATGTCGGCGAACAACGTGTCGCCGCCGACCGGCGGGAGGCTCACCGCCCGCAGCAGGGCGCCCATCGGCGGCCGGTCGAGGAAGCTCATGTCGCTGTGCCAGACGTTCTCGGTGGGCGGCGCGTCCACTCCGTGATCGATGCGTGCGATCTCGGGGTGTCCGGGCAGCCCGGAGGGCAGGGGCGTGACGCGGCCGAAGCGCCGCGCCAGCGCGATCTGGGCCTGCGGGGTGAGCGTGGCCTGCTCGCGGAAGACGAGGACCCCGTGGCGCAGCAGCAGGGGGCGCAGGCTCCGGGCGACGGCGTCCGGCGGCCCGGCCAGGTCCGCGCCGGCGACCTCGGCCCCGCAGGCCGGGGTCAGGGGCCTCACGCGAAGGTCCATGGGACCCCTCCGAGCCGCGCGCGGACCGACAGCAGCCGCCGGGCCGCCTGGTCGACGACGCTGGGGCCGGCCACGTCGCGCATGCCCAGGAGCGCCAGGACACCGGCGGTGTCCTGGCGGGAGGCGGCGTCGAGGAGATAGGCGTCGATCACGGTGCGGAGGAGGTCCAGGTCGCCTCCGCGCGCCGCCACGATCCCCTCCCACGCCTCGCAGGTGTGCGCCACTTGGCCGCCCGGTCCGGTGATGCCGGCGCGCCCGCCGTGCCACTCGCCCGGGAACGCCGTGGCGGGAGCCCGCGACATGAGGTGGGCGAGCGCCCCGTTCCGCGCCCCCTCCCACGCCCCGCCCCGCGTGCCCTCCCGCGTGCCCTCCCGCGCGGCCGATGTGAGCAGGACCGCGCAGAGCAGGCCGTAGACGAAGGTGCTGTGGTAGCTGTGGAAGTAGAGATATCCGGCCGGGTCCTCCGCGGCGGCGTGCTCGGCCGCGCGGAACGTCGGGGCGGGCACGGAGCCGAGCCGCTCGAAGACCGTGCTCAGCGCCGCGGCCGCGGCCAGGGTCCCGGCCTCCGGCGGTCCGCAGGTGAGCACGTCGGCGACGGCCAGCTCCCCGGCCAGGTCGAAGTCGCCCAGCAGCAGCCGTGCCGCGGCGAGCGCGCCGATCCAGCCCGGGGCGGCCGGCACCGGCCCGGCGTTCCCGAAGTCGGTGAGGTACATGGCCGCGTGGGTGATCGCGTAGAGGTCGTTGCGGCCCATGAGCAGCGCGCCGTCGAGGTTCCCCAGGGAGGTGGCCGAGCGCAGGCCGGCCGAGGTGAGGCGGGGGTCGGCCCGCCCCTGCGCGACCGTCCGGGTCCACGCCTGGTCCAGCAGCCGGTACGGCACGCGCTCCCGGGGCTCCACGACCGGGGCCTGCCACAGCTCGCGCAGCCGCTCCCGCTTCACCGGGTCCCCGGCCGACAGCCGGTCGAGGAAGACCCAGACGGCCCCGGCCGAGGACCACAGGTAGGGGCGCCAGCGCACGATCTCGTACATGCGGTCGAGGGACTCGCGGCAGTCCGCGATCACGCCGACGAGCTCGGTGATCGCGGGGTGGGCGCCGACGGCGCGCCGGGCGAGCAGCGCCAGCAGGGCCGCCTCGGCCAGCATCTTGTCGAACGGCTGGACGACGGCGGTGTCGCCCTGCTTCCAGGGCGGCCGCGCGGGGTCCGCGGCCCGGATGGTGCCGACGCCCCACCTGAGGGTGGCGACGAGGCGGTCTTCGAGCTCATGTGTCACGGTGAGTCCTTCCGGTGAGGTCCCCGGCGGCGATGAGACGTCCCAGCTCGGCGGGCCCGTCGACGGTCCGTTCGGCGGGCGGCCCCTCGGTGACGACGACGAGGTGCGAGGGCGTCAGCGCGGCCCCGTCCAGCAGGACCGACACCTCCGCCGCGCCCCGGGAGGCGAGGAGCATGTCGCACATGACGGGCACGCCCGGCCGGGCCGGCTGCAGCCCGAACTCGTAGGAGCGCAGGACCGTCCCGGCCAGAGCGCGGCAGCGCAGCGTGAGCGTGCCCGCCGCGGTGACCCGCACCGCCCTGGTCAGCAGGTACGCGGCCCCGGCGGGGACCTGGACGTGCGTGGCCGGCGCGTCCCACTCGACCAGCCGGTGGGACGACTCCGGCTCGTAGGCGAAAACGGTCGGACCGGCTGTGGGGATGCGGGCCGCGGCCACGGCCCCGGCGATCGGATACCGCGCGGTGAGGACGGCACGGCACCGGCCGAGCGCGAGGAGGGTGTGGCCGAGGCGCTGGTTCAGCGCCCCGCCCAGATACAGGTAGGCGAGGTCTTCGGCCACGCCGGCATGGTCGAGAACGTCACCCTCGATGAAGGTGACGTTCCCGGCCGATGCCCGCACGCGTGCGTGCTCAAGGACGTGCGCGTCGATGTCGACGCCGACGCACGGCAGGTCCGGGAACCTCCGCGCGACGCTCAGCAGCACCTCGCCCCGGCCGCAGCCGAAGTCGACGAACTGGGCCGGCCGGTCGGCCTCGATCAGGTCGAGGAGCGTCCGGACGACGGCGGCGGGCGAGTCGGCGACGACGGAGCGCACGGCGGTCTACTCCTTCGGGCCCGTGAGACGCCGCAGCTCCTCCAGTCCGTTCGCCTCGCCCTTGTACAGCAGCAGGTAGCCGTCCCAGACGAGGGCGCCGCTCTCGGTCGGGTTCTCCGGGTCGAGCTCGGCCGCCTCGACGACTGTGAGCAGGTCCTGGATCGGCGCGCCGAAGTTGACGATGCCGGCCTGCTGCAGGGCGTCCGCGATGCTCTTGACGTTCTTGTTGCGCATGGGGTTTCCTCTCTTGTCCACAGCGCTCGCTGTGCGCGGCGCTTGTCGTCCACAGCTGTGCACGGTGCCTGTCCGTCGGCGGCGCCGGTCCGCGGCGCCGGTGGTCACCAGCACATGACCGCCGTCTGGCCCGACCCCCATGAGGAGTGCAGGCGCACACGGACGATGTAGTGGCGTCCCTTGACCAGATGGGCCGTCAGGGACGCGTTGTCCGGCCGCCCGCCGTCGTCCTCGCCGGTCAGGTAGCGCGGCTCCCCGCCGATCACCTCGAACAGCACGAGCACCGCGTCGCTCTCGCCGAACGTGGCGACGGTGTGGTCGCGGGTCGCCTCGGCGACGATCAGGAAGTCGGCCTGGGCCCCGGCCGCCAGGCCGAGCGGGACCGAGCGGAAGGGGACGAGCCGGGGCGGCTCGGCGTCCCCGAGGGGCGGATACCAGCGACGGACGGACACGGCGTCGGTCTCGGAGATCGTTCCCGGCGGGAAGAGCCCGGCCCGGTACTGCTCCGGCTCCAGGATGAGACCCGGGTTGAAGGGGTACTCCATGATGGACCGCGGGTCCCAGGCCGAGCCGTTCACCTCGTTGGGGGCGTGCTTGCGGATGATGTTGTGGAAGGTCCGCTCCCGGGGCCAGAAGTTCGGCGGGCCGGCCAGATCCGCGTAGACCGCCTCCTCGTCCCAGACGATGCCCGCGAACGGGCTCTGGTGCTCGTGGACCATCCCGAGGGCGTGGCCGATCTCGTGCAAGGCGGTGGGCCGCTGGTCCGGGGGTGTGAGGTCCCACCCGAAGTTCATGGTGCGCTGGCCGGTCCCGACCGCGAGCGCGCTCCGCCCCACCTTGGAGTACGATCCGTCGCCCCGCTGGAAGCCGATCCGCAGCTCGGCCTCGGTCCGGTCGGCCACCTCGACGAACTCCAGGCCGATGCCCAGGTCCTTCCACGCCTGGAAGCCCTCGCGGACGACGTCCTGCTGCTCCTTGCCGCCGACCCAGGACACCCAGCGCTCGACGCCCTCCTCCGGGACCGTGATGACGGACCCGTCGCCGTCCCCGTCGAAGAAGTAGTAGTGCAGGACCGTGCCGTTCAGCCACAGGAAGCGCGTGGCGGCGATCGCGTCGAGCCGGTCGGTCTCGAGGCCCGCCGGCAGCGGCGGCGGGGGCTGGGGCGGGATCGAGCAGTAGCGAGTGTTCATAGCAGCAGGCTGCGGCCGGCCACCCGGCGGGCGCCTGAGCCGGGACCTGCTCAACCGCCCCTGTATCAGGAGTGAGTAGTCCGGCTCCCACTGTCATGGACAACCTCCGGGCGCCCTGGCCGTTCGCCGGCCGGGGCGGTGAACTCGATCTCATACGGCAGAGCCTTTCCGCAGGTCACCGGGGAATCGTGGTGACCGGGACGGCCGGCAGCGGCAAGACCCGCCTGGGCGCGGAGGCCGTGCGCGGCATGGAGCACCTCATGGTCGCCGGGACGCCCGGGGCACGGCCGATGCCCCTGGCCGCGTTCGCCCACCTGCTGCCCGACACCTTCTCCCTCCACCGGGCGGCGCAGGCGCTGCGGGCGGTGCGGGTGCTCGTCGTGGACGACGCCCACCTGCTCGACGACGCCTCCGCGGCGCTCGTGCACCATCTGGTGGTGCACGGGCGGACCCGTCTGCTCGTCATGGCCCGGCCGGACCGTGGCGCGCCGGACGCCGTGGCCCGCCTCTGGGCCGGTGACCTCCTGCCGAGCCTGGCCCTGGACCCCCTCGCGCCGGAGGCGTCGGCCCGGCTCCTGGAGGCGGTGCTGGGCGGCCCGATGGACGCCCTGACCGCCCGCCGGCTGGACCGGGCCTGCCAGGGCGACCTGCGGCTGCTGCGCGAGGTGGTCGTCGCCCTGCACCGGGCCGGGCGGTTGAGCGGGGCGGGCGGCCGGTGGACCTGGCGGGGCCCGCTACCGGTCACCTCGCAGGTCGAGGAGCTGGCGGCGGCCGCCCTCGCCGACGTCGGCGCGGAGGAAAGGGAGGCGATGGAGACGCTGGCCTTCGGCGGGCCGGCGGAGGCCGCGACCCTGCCGGAGGCCGTGCTCGAACGTCTGGAGGCCAGGGGACTCGTCGCCGTCGACGACCGGTCGGCGGTCCGCCTCGTCCACCCCCTGCACGGCCCGGTGCTGCGTGCCCGGGCCGGACGGCTGCGGGCCGGGCGGCTGCGCCGCGCCGGTCGGGATCTCGCCGCGGCGCTGGCCGCCGAGTGCGGCGACCTGCTGGAGCGCGCCGCCGCCGGGGACCTGCGGGAGATCTCCGGCGGTCTCGGGGAGTGGCTGGTCGAGGAGGACGCCGGCTGGGACGAGCCCGCGGTGCCGGAGTTCTGCGCCCACCGCGCCCGGTACGCCAGGCTGCGGGGCGAGGTCCGCGAGGCCCTTTCCTGGAGCCGTGAGGGGCTGCGCCGCTGTGACGATCACCCCGCCTGCCTGGCCGAGCTCGCGCACGCCGCCGCCTACCTCGGCGACCTGCGGACGGCCCGGCGGGCGCTGTCGGGCGGCGCCGTACCCGCACCGGCCCGCACGTGGCTGCTCGCGGCGGAGGGGGACATCGACGGGGCGCTCCGATCCCTCACCGGGGGCTGCGCGTTCGCCCTGCACGACGCCGTACGGCTGGGCGCCCCCGGCCTGGTCGCGGACCGGCTGGGGCGGCTGCCCGGCGGCCTCGCCGCGCTGCTGGCCGGCCATGCCACCGCGCTGATCTCGCGTGACGGGGCGGCCCTGGACCGGGTGGCGGACCGGCTCGAACAGCGCGGTCTGCTGCTGCACGCGGCCGAGGCGTCCGCGCAGGCGGCCACGGCCCACCGCGACCACCGGGCCGCGCGCGTGTCGCGGAACAGGGCCTCGATCCTGGCCGGCCGTTGCCAGGGAGCCCGGACCCCGGCCCTGGTCGACGTCACGTTGGGGGAGCTCACTCCCCGGCAGCGGCAGATCGTGAGCCTGGCCGCCAGGGGGCTGAGCAACCGGCAGATCGCCGAGCAGCTCACGCTGTCCGTCCGCACCGTGGGCAACCACCTGTACGGCGCCTACAGCCGGCTGGGCAGCGGCGACCGGGCCGGCCTGCGGAGCCTGTTCTGAGCCTCTCCCCGGCAGGGGCCCGGGGACCGGGCCGGAACGGGACGCGGAGAGCGGGGACCCGGCAGACGCGAAGGACAGGACCGGGGCGGGGGAGCGGGAACCTCAGGCCGCCCCGATCGCGGAGAAGGCCCACCCGGTCGCCTGGTGGACGGCGTCGTGCGGCAGCGCCCGCCGCGCGTCGAGCAGGGACTCGGCCATCGTCCGCCCCGCCCGCATCCCCTCGTGGAGGGTCAGCATCAGCGGCACCACGGCCTCGTCGTTGACGGGGACGCAGCTGGCCACGATCCCCGCGGTGCCCAGCGGCAGCAGCGCCGTGGCGAGGCCGAGCAGCTCGTCCGCCCCGACCGGGGCCAGCCGGCCGGAGTCGCAGCTCGACAGGATGATCTGGTGGGGGCTGCGGCGCAGGCGCTCGAAGTCGTGCACGGTGAGCGGGCCGTCGTCCATGCGGAGCGAGGAGAACATCGGGTTGTCGGCGCGGAAGGTCCCGTGCGCGGCGATATGGGCGAGGAGGCCGCCGTCGATCGCCTCCAGCACGGCGGGCACCGACGCCGTGCCGTTCTCCAGCACGGTCGCCCCGCCGTACCGGCCCGCGAGCCGGGGCACCTCCGCGCCGCCCGTCGCCAGGCCGGGGCCGCGGACGAGCACGAGCCGGCCCTCCCTGGGCGGTTCGATCTCGTGGGCGCGGAGCCAGCCGCCCGCGGACGGGGACACGCTGAGCGCGCGTTCCCGCAGCGCGGGCAGGAGCGCCCACGGCACGCCGTGCAGCCTGCCCGGCGGGACCACCACGACCGGGCCCGTCCCCAGGTGCCGCGCGGCCGGGCCCAGCAGGATCTCCTCAAGCCGGCGGCCCCCGGCTTCGAGGACGGCGAGCCGGCCGGCGGCCCCCGGGTGGGCGAGCCGCCGGAGCCCGGCCCGCACGTGATCGGCCTCGATCATCGCGTCGGCGAGCCGTCCCGCCGGGAACCTGCGCACCCGTCCGCCGCCGCAGAGCAGGACGTGCAGGTCGCCGTCCACCGCGACGATCTCGACCAGCCGCCCGTCCCCGAGCCGGTCGAGTAGCAGCCGCACGTCGAGGCGGTGGCTGTCGTCGCTCCCCTCGCCGCGGATGTGGAGCGTCCTGGCCCGGATCTCCCGTTCGAGGCGGCGCCGCTCGCGTTCCAGCGCGGGGACCGGCGCGCCCGCCGACCGCGCGGCCTCCGCCCGGCTGCTGATCTCCCGGAAGGCGGTGATGTCCCGCAGCAGCGCGGGGTCGGCGGGCGGGCGCGTGGGGGGAGCGGCCAGCACGGTGGCCCGCCACCGCTCGCTCCAGACCAGCAGCCGCCGCGGGGAGCCCGACCGCAGGCTCACCCGCTGGGCCAGCGCGGCCAGCTCAGCCCCCTGCGCGGTCGCCCGCGCCCGCAGTTCGGAGGCGCCCAGCGTCATCCGGTGCTCGTCGAGCAGATCCAGGCCGCGCCGGCAGGCGTCCAGCGCCTTCCTGGTGGACCCCGCGCTCTCGGCCCGCAGCGCCTGCGCCGCCCACCCTCCGGCGCGGGCGGCCGCCGGCCCCCTGAAGCGCCCGCGCGCGGCGGCGACCAGATGGCGCTCGGCGTCGGCCGCCCAGCCGAGGGCGAGAGCCGTACGGCCCGCGAGCAGCGACGCCTCGACGGCGCTCGGCGAGCCCAGCTCCGACAGCCGGGCCGCCACCGCGGCGGCCTCCCCCACCAGCCGTCCCGAGATCCGCCCGCCACCGACCCGGGCCTCGACGAGCACCAGCCGGGCGTGCGCCTCCCACCAATCCCGGCGCTGGCTGGAGAACAGGCGGATGGCCGCCGTCGCCCGCGCGACCGCCGTCTCCGCGTCACCCGTGGCGTTGGCCGCCCGCGCGGCGGCGAGCAGGAGCTCGGCCCTGCGGGTGCGCTGCCCGCCGATGCCCTCCAGCACGCCCGTCGCGGCGTCGGCCTCGTCGAGCGCCTCGCGCGTGAGTCCCGCCGCCATGAGCACCTCGCAGCGCCGGATGTTCAGCATGAACATCGGCGTGCCGAGCGCCGCGTAGCGCCGGGCGGCCTCGTCGAGCAGGCGCAGCGCCACCGGGATGTCCCCGGAGCGGAAGGCGGCCAGGCCCCGGCTCTCGACGGCGTCGGCCTTGTCGTGCTCCTGGTCGGTGGTGGCCCACAGGCGCTCGGCGCCGCCGAAGTCGGCCTCGGCGCGCTCGACCGAGCCCATCGCCAGGTGGACCGTGGCGCGGAGGGTGAGCGCGCGGGCCGTCCAGATCACGTCGCCGGCCTGCCGCAGCACGGGGATGGCCCGCCTGAGATCGTCCAGCGCCTCCCGGTGGCGTCCCAGGACCCACCGGACGTAGCCACGCTTGAACAGCACGCGGGCGAGAGTGACGCCGCTCCCCCGGGCGACGGCCCGCTCCAGCGCCGCCACCCCGCGCTGCGTCCTGCCCGCGTGCACGAGGGCGGAGCCGAGGGTCGCGAGCACGTCGGCCTCCCGGTCGCAGGAGCCGGAGCGGGCCGCCAGGTCGCGGGCCCGCCGCAGATGACCGAGCGCGGCGTGCAGGTCGCCGAAGTCCCGCTCCCAGATCCCGAGGACCTGGTGGGCGACGGAGGCGTCGTGGGCGGTGGGGCCGGCCGCCAGCACGGCCCGTGCCCTCGACAGCGCGTCCTGCGGACGGGCGAAGACGAGGGGGAGCAGGTCGAGGATCGGCGGGCTTCCCCCAGTCACGGATCGATGTTAGTTGTGAGGGGGTGTATCAGCCAGGGATCGGAGGGCTCTTGCTGACGACAGATCCGCTCTGAGAAGGACCGTGACATGACGCCCGACAGATTTCAGGAACAGTTCGTCCAGATCCAGCGGGCGATGCCGGACGTCCCCCTCGCCGCCGGCCCGGACGACGCCCCCGAGTTCCTCTACGAGAAGGGCCACATCCTGGCCGGTGACGGGGAGGACGCCCGCCTCGTCGTCGACGCCGTCATCGACCGGTTCCGGGAGATCCCCGGCCGGGAGGAGCCGGTGTGCCGGGTCGGACCCGAGGCCAACCGGGGCGGCGTCTCCCGGATCCGGGTGGGAGACCCGGCCAGGGGTGACCGGTGGAGCGACCGGGACGTGTCGGACGCCCTGCGGGCCCTGCGTGATCTGGAGCACCGGGCGGGGCGCCGGCTGGCGAGCCGCAACCACGTGGTGACGATCGCCGTGAACTGCTGTCCGGGCGACGAGCCGGTGCCGGTGCCGCCCACGCTGCCGCCCAATCCCGGAGTGGTCCAGGGGGCCTCCTCCGGGGGCGGCGCGGTGTCCGTCCTGGTGGTCGACACCGGGCTCGTGCCCGATTATCAGACCCACTGGTGGGAGGGGCGCGTCACCGGCGACCTCAGGGGGGCGACGGCCGATTCGGAAGGCGTCCTGCGGCAGTACGCCGGCCACGGCACCTTCATCGCCGGACTGATCGCCGCGGTGGCCCCCAGCGCCACGATCACCGTCCGGAACACCCTCCACGACGCCGGCGCCATCTCCGAACACGCGCTCGGGGAGAAGCTGTTCGAGGCGGTCGAGGGCGGCTGGCCCGACATCATCAACCTCTCCGCCGGGACGCCGAACGGCTGCCCCCGCACCCTCATGGGGCTGGAGCCGTTCATGGCGGCGCTGCGGGCGCGGCCCCGGACGCTGCTGGTGGCCGCCGCCGGCAACAACGCGAGCGCCACGCCGTTCTGGCCGGCCGCCTACGCGGCGCTGCCGGACTACGAGGACGTGGTGGTGTCGGTGGGGGCGCTGCGCGGCGACGGCGAGTTCGGGGCCTGCTTCAGCAACCACGGGCCCTGGGTCACGGTATACGCGCCCGGAGAGCGGCTGACCAGCTCCTTCGCCGGGCGGCGGGACCCTGTGCCCTACGACTACCAGCACTCGACCTTCGACCGCTGCCGGTACGGCTTCGCCTACACCTGCACCTGCCAGCACCCCCGGCACGTCGGCGAGCTCAGCGAGGAGCGCGTCCCGACGCCGGCCAGGGTGGAGACGGTCCTGTTCGACGGCCTGGCGCAGTGGAGCGGCACCTCTTTCGCCACCCCCCTGGTGGTCGCCATGATCGCCGAGTACATGTCGGCGAACAAGGAGACCGACCCCCGGGTGGCCGCGAGAGAGCTCCTCGCGGCCGGCGCCGGACGCGCCGAGGTCCGCGGCGCCTCCGTGCCGGCGCTCCGGCCGCCCACCTGGAGTCCCACCCCGGTGGTGAGGCTTCCCCGTCCGTGACGCCCCTGCGGGCTGATCTCGCGGCGTACGATGACCCCCCCGGACACAAGGACGGCGCCGTGGACCGTGACTCGATCGGCAGACTCTTCCAGGCCGCCGCCGACGGGGACGAGGTGGCCTGGAAGGCGCTCGTGGCGGGCCTGAGCCCGCTGGTCTGGTCCGTCGTCCGCGCGCACGGGCTGACGGAGGCCGACGGGCACGAGGTCTACCAGACCACCTGGTTCCGGCTGGCGCAGCACCTGCGGCGCATCCGCGAGCCCGACAAGGTGGGGTCCTGGCTGGCCAGCACGGCCCGGCACGAGTGCCTGAAGGTGATCAGAGCGGCCCGCCGCCTCGCCCTCACCGACGATCCGGAGATCCTCGACCGGCCCGGCCGCGACCGGACGCCGGAGCAGGTGGTGATCGACTCGGAGGAGGCGGCGGCCGAGGCCGAGCGGATCCGGCAGCTCTGGCAGGCGTTCCAGGAGCTGGGGGAGAACTGCAGGCGGTTGCTGCGCGTGCTGATGGCCTCGCCGCCGCCCAGCTACCAGGAGGTGTCGGCGGCGCTGGGCATCGCCGTGGGGAGCATCGGCCCGATCCGGGGGCGCTGTCTGCGGCGGCTCCGTGCCCGCCTGGCCGAGAGGGATGTCCGATGAACCACGATGACGCGTCCGATGACGCCGTCGACGCCGCGACGGAGGAGGCCCTGCGGCACGCCGCCGGGATCGTCGACCCGGTGCCCGCGCACCTGCTCCAGACGGCGGTCGAGGCCTACGCGCTGTACGCGCTCGACGCCGAGCTCGCCGAGCTGGTCTTCGACTCCCTGACCGAGCCGGCCCCGGTCCGCGGGACGGACCAGCCGCGGCTGCTCACCTTCCGCGGACCCGGGCTCACCCTGGATCTGGAGATCACGGCCGGCCGCCTCGTGGGCCAGTTGCTCCCGCCGCAGACCGCGGAGATCGAGCTTCTGGGCGGCCGCCCGGCCGCCTTCACCGCCGACGCCGTCGGCCGTTTCGCCTGCGATCACGTGCCCCCCGGCCCGTTCAGCCTGCACTGCCGGGCCGGCGGAGCCGTGGTCGCCACCGAGTGGCTCACCGTCTGAGCGCCGCCCGGACCGCCCCGGACGGGACGGGCGGTCCTGGAGACAGGTCGGACCGGACGGATCGGCATAGATCGGAGACCTGCCCGCGTCCTTGGCTGGTGACACACTGAGGAGGACGGGTGGATCCAGGATTTGCGGCGGACTTCCGGCAGTTCGTCATCGACCGGTCGGAGGCTCTGTTCCGTACCGCGTACCTGCTGACCGGTGACCGGTACGCCGCTGAGGACCTGGTGCAGTCGGCGCTGGCCAAGACGTCGGCGAAGTGGCGCGGCCTGCGCGACCCGGCGGCCGTCGAGGGTTACGTCCGCCGTGTCATGTACCACGAGCAGGTGAGCTGGTGGCGGCGCCGTTCCCGCATCGCGGAGGTGTCCACCGGATGGCTGCCCGAACAGATCGGCGACGGGCACGCCGAGATCGTGGACCTCCGCCTGGTGATGCGCACGGCCCTTGCCCGGCTGACACCCCGGCAGCGGACCATACTCGTGCTGCGCTACTTCGAAGACCTGTCCGAGACCGAGATCGCTCGGCTGCTCGGGGTCAGGGTGGGCTCGGTCCGCAGCCAGATCTACCGGTCGTTGGAGCGCCTGAAGAAGGCCGCACCCGAGCTGAGCACCGTGAGGGAGCTGCGATGAACATCGAGGATCTGCTGCGCGAGACCCTCTCCGACCTGGCCCACGAGGAACAGCCGCCCCCACCGGGCCGGTTCCTCAAGGCCGGCGGAGGCCGATCCCCCCGCCGCGGCCTCGCCCTGGCGGCGGCGGCGGCCGTCATGGTGCTGGCGGTCGGATCCGCGCTCGTGGTCGGAGGGCTGTCCTCCCGGGTGACGGTGTCGCGGGAGCCCACCGGGCAGGGCACCGGCCAGGCGCTCGCGGAGACCGGACGGGGGCGGATCACCCTGACCGTGAAAGCGGGGCTGCGGCTCTCGGACATCTTGAATCGGCTCTCGACCGCCACCGGCAGGCCCGTGGCGGAGTTCGAGCGGGCCGCCGAGGACGGCGGGGCACTCGGCCTGCCGGCCTACGCCCAGGGCGCGCTGGAAGGATTCGCCTTCCCCGCGACCTACGAGGTCTCACCGGAGTCGAGCCCCCGCGAGATCCTCGCCGCGATGGTCACCCGCTTCAACCGCGCGGCCCGGGACGCCGACCTGGTGGCCGGCGCCAGGCGCGCCGGCCGTACGCCACTGGAGATCCTGACCATCGCCAGCATCGTCCAGGCCGAGTCGACCGGCAGGCGCGACATGGCCAAGATCGCGCGGGTCATCTACAACCGCCTCGGCGGCAACCCCCCGCGCAAGCTGGAGATGGACAGCACGGTCATGTACGGCCTGAACAAGTACGACGTCAGCGTCTCGAACGAGGATCTCAAGAGCCGCTCGCGCTACAACAGCTACAGGTATCTCGGCCTGCCGCCCGGTCCCATCGGCAACCCGGGGGAGGAGGCCATCGAGGCCGCCCTGAAGCCGGCCGCCGGTCCCTGGCTGTTCTTCGTGACGACCGATCCGGAGAAGGGCGTCACGAAGTTCGCCGCCTCCGAATCCGAGTTCCTCAAGCTGAAGGAGGAGTTCCGGAAGAACCGCGGGAAGGGGTGACGGAACGGCGCGCGTCCCGTCTGTGGTCACGTGTCCCCCGGCCCGACCGGCCCGACCGGCCCGCACCGCCGGGCCGGAGGAGCGGTGGTCGCCGCCGAGCGGCCCATCGGTTGGGCGGCGGTCGCCGCCGGGCGGCCCATGGGCTGGGCGGTGACCGGGCCGGGCCGTCCGCCACGTGCCGCACCGGACCCTCAGCGGGTTTACCGGCCGTCGGCGTCGTCGAACACGATGACCTGGCGGATGGCGGTCCCGTCGGCGAGCTGGTCCATCGCCTCGTTCACGGCGGAGAGCCGGATCCTCGACGACACCAGCGCCTCGACCGGGAGCCTGCCTTCGCGCCACATCTGGGCGAAGACGGGGATGTCGCGGGCGGGGACCGCCGAGCCGAGATAGCTTCCGACGATGGTCCGCCCCTCCGCCACGAGCCCGAGCGGCGAGATCGACGCCCGGGCGTCGGGCGCGGGGAGCCCCACGGTGACGGTGCGGCCGCCGGGAGCGGTCGCGGTGACCGCGGTCTCGAAGGCCCGGGCGTTCCCGGCCGCCTCGACGACGATCGGCGCCCTGATCCCGAGCTCGACGACCTCGGCGGGGCGGTACACCGCGTGGGCGCCCAGCTCCTGTGCGGTGACGAGCTTGTCCGGGTTGCCGTCGACGCCGATGACCGTGACGCCGTCGAAGGCGAGGGCGGTGATCAGCGCGGCCATGCCGACGCCGCCGAGGCCGACGACCATCACCGTCTGACCGGCGGAGGGCCTGCCGACGTTGATGACCGCGCCGCCGCCGGTGAGCACGGCGCAGCCGAGGATCGCGGCGACCTCGGGAGGGACGTCCTCGCCCACCGGGACGACCGAGTGCCGGTCGACGACGGCGTGGGTGGCGAAGGCGGAGACCCCGAGGTGGTGCAGGACCTCGGCGCCGTCCCGGCGCAGGCGGACGCCGCCGGCCAGCAGCGCTCCCTTGTTGTTCGCCGCGCTTCCGGGGACGCAGGGCGTCACCCCGTCGGTGGCACAGCCCTCGCACCCGCCGCAGCGAGGCAGGAAGGTCATGACGACCCGCCGGCCGACCTCGACGTCGTCGACGCCCGCGCCGACCTGCTCCACCAGGCCGGCCGCCTCGTGCCCCAGGAGCATGGGGACCGGGCGCACCCGGTTGCCGTCGACGACCGACAGGTCCGAGTGGCACACGCCCGCCGCCTCGATCCTGACGAGGAGCTCGCCGGGGCCGGGCGGGTCCAGTTCGAGCTCGGAGACCGACAGGGGCCGGGACTCGGCGTACGGGCGCGACCGGCCGATCTCTTCGAGGACGGCTCCGCGGATTCTCATCACATCACCTCTCCAGGGGGTTCGGGGTTCTGTTCGACATCGGTTTCTCGGGCGGACGCGCGCGGCTGGAGCCGCCGGGGACAGGACCGGGCTTGTTCACCCTTCATCCTGTGCCGGCCGGTGATTGGCGAGCAGGACGCCGGCGCCGCCGAGGACGAGCCCGGCGACGGCGAGCGGATGCAGCGACTGGCCGACGAGCAGCCAGGCCAGCACCGCCGTCACCGAGGGCGTCAGGAAGAACATCGTGCTCACCCGGCTGGCGGACGAGCGCAGCAGCATCATGTTGAGCAGGATGAACGCCGCGATGGAGTTGACCAGCACCATCCAGGCCACGGACCCGCCGAACGCCGCCCAGTCCGACACCCGCGGGGTCTCGACGGCCAGGCAGGCCAGCCCGACCGCCGGGGCGCTGACGAGAAGCTGCACGGCGGTCCCGGTGCGGACGTCCATGCGCGGGACGAAACGCTTCTGGTAGAGGGTGCCGGCGCTCAGGCCGGACAGCCCGACCAGGCACAGCACCACGCCCCAGATCGAAAGGCTCACCCGGTCGGCGACGGCGAGCAGCACCCCGGCCGCGCCGAGGGCGAAGCCGAGTCCCTGCCGCCGGGTGACCCTCTCGCCGAGGAAACGCGTGGCCAGCACGATGACGACAGGGTTGAGCCCCTGGACGAGGGAGACGACGGCCGCCGGGAAGCCCATGCCGAGCGCGGTGTAGAAGCTGCCGAACTGGACGGCCTGGATGAGCAGGCCGGAGACGGCGATGTGCGCCAGGGCCCGGCCGCGCGGCCAGGGCGCGCGCGTGATCAGGGCGTACCCGGCGAGCAGCACCCCGGCCAGGGCGAAGCGCGCGAACATCAGGAGCAGCGGCGGAGCGGCCGCGACGCCCGGAACGCCGGCGATGAACGCGCTGCTCCAGAGCACGACGAACACGGCAGGCGCGGCCGCGGTCAGGCGCGGGCGGTCGCCCGCCGGCGGTTCCGGTCTGGACGCGGTCCCGTCCGTGTCGCCGGGCGCCGCCCTGCCCGTGCCGCCGGGTGGTACCCCGGGAGCCGCCGGTGGCGGACCAGGGGGCGGTCCGGACAGATCCGGCGTTACCGGCGTCATCGAGTCGTCCTTCCGTGCGGAGACTGCTCACTGCGGAGGGCCGCCGGCGGATCACGCCCATGCGGCGGCCGAGGTCACGCGGACCCGCCCGCGCGTCAGGGCGGGGCGGTACGGGTGGACCGGTGGGCCGGGAGGTGTCTCAGGAGGCGCGCAGGGCCGAGCGGCGCAGCCCCCACAGCTCCTCGTCCGAGGTGCAGACCCCGGCGGCGCCGTGGTGGAGTGCCTCGACCACGTCCGCCTCGTCCTGGACGAACCCGGCCGCCAGATACGGCACGCCGAGCGCTCTGGCCTGCTGCTCCATGTAGCGCAACACGACGGCGGGCATGAGCTGGACCAGGTCCGGGCGGGAGCGGGCGATGGACTGGAGGCTGCGGTGCAGGTTGGAGCGGTCGGTGACGAACACCTTCTGCATGGCCAGCAGGCCCAGACTGCTCGCCCGCTCGATGATCGCCGCGCGGGTGGAGCAGATCCCGATCGCCCCGATCCCCTTGAGGTAGGTCAGGGCGCCGGGGTCGTGGCCCAGACCGGGGGTCGAGTCCATGTTGACGAACACGATCTTGCCCGCGGCGATGGTCCGCCGGACCGTCTCCGTCAGGTCGCCGAGCGGGACCGAGGCGAGGATGCCGAGCGGGGTCGAGGTGGTGGTGAACCGGTCCGCCATCTCCACACCGACCAGCGACGCCATGACGGGATGTTCCGCCAGCGCGGCCAGCAGGCGCCGATCAACGGGACGTTTCGGACGATGGTTCACCAATCCACCTTATGTGCTAGCCCTGGTCGGACGTACCGGCCCCGAAACGGTCGGGCAGCCCGAGCTTCCCGGGGTTCATGATCCCCGTCGGGTCGAGGGCCTGCTTGACCGCCACCCAGGTGCCGAAGCCGCTGCCCAGCGAACGCTCCACGTACGGCGAGCGCAGCAGTCCGACACCGTGATGGTGGCTGATCGCGGCGCCGTGCCGGATGAGCACCTCGTTGGCGGCGTCCCAGGCGGCCCGGTACCACTCGCGGCGGCGGGCCCGCTCCACGTCACCGCGGAGCGAGAAGTACAGGCAGGCCCCGTCGGTGTAGGCGTGCGACTGGTGCGCGGAGGCGCGCAGCGTCCCCGGGACCGCCTCGATGGCTGCGACCACCTCGTTGTAGATCGTCGGCAGCGACGACCACGGCCCGGCGATCTCACAGGTGTCGGCGACGAAGCCGGGACCCTTGGCGAAACCGTCACCGGACTTGCCGACGAGCATCCGCTCGTCCAGCCAGCGGGCGAGGAGCGCGTCGCCGTCGAGCGTCACCGACGCCCGCTCGCCGCAGACCTCCTCGGCCACCGCCATGGCCGCGTCCACCAGCGCCGGGTCCCCCTCGTCGGCGATGAGCAGCAGGTTGGTGCCCGGCTCGCCGAAATGGGTGCCGCTCTCGTGCGCGTCGTACAGGCGCAGCACCGCGGGGGTCGCGCCCCGCTGGAGGATCTCCCGGCAGGCGTCCAGACCCGCGGCGAACGTGTCGAACCCGTACGCCAGGCCCGTCGCGTAGGAGGGCAGCCGGTGGGTCCGCAACCGCAGCCGGGTGATCACGCCCAGGGTGCCCTCGGAGCCGATGAAGAGCTGGCGGAGGTCCGGGCCGACGGCGGCCCGGGGATAGGTGCCGTAGCTGGCGGTGCTCCCGTCCGGGAGGACCACGTCCAGGCCGACGACCATGTCCTCGATCTTCCCGTACCGGGTGGACAGCTGGCCGGCGCCGCGGCAGGCGGCCCAGCCGCCGACCGTGGAGATGGCGAAGGCGGACGGCCAGTGCCCGGTGGTGGCGCCGTACACCTCCTGCAGCTCCTTCTCGAACAGGTCGCCGAACATGCCCGCCTGCACCTCGACGATCATCGACTCGGCGTCGAAGGAGATGATCCGGTTGAGCCGGCAGACGTCCAGCACGACCCCGCCGAACACCGGCAGGGCGGCGCCGAGGACGTTGCTGCGGCCGGCCGAGACCGTCAGGGGGATGCCGTGCGCGCGGCAGACGCGGACCACGGCGGCCACCTGCTCCTCGTCGGACGCCTCGACGATCACCGCGTCCGGGGTGGCGGGGTTGCCGTCCGTCTCCCCGATGGACGTGCCGGCCCACCAGTCACGGGTGCGCAGGATCACCTCGTCCCGGTCGGTGTGCACGGCGGCGGCGACCGCGCGCAGCTCGGCGACGACCGTGTCGGGGACCTCCACCACGGCGGTCTGCAGACTGGCCTCTCCCGCGCCGGGCGGGCAGTCGGCGGCCCAGCGCGGCGGGGTGGGCGCGCCGACGACGTAGTCGCCCCGGTTGAACGGATGGGTGATGGTCTGCCTGCTGATCATGAAAGTCCCTCCATCAGTACGGTCTTCTCCCGGTCGATGCCGGAGATGTAGTCGTCGACCTGCCGGGCGACCTCGTCGTCGGACAGCCCGAGCTCTCGCTGGAGCAGCCGGCCGACCTCCGGGGCCGCCTTGACCGACAGGTCCCGGGCGAACACCCGCATCCGGGTGCGGCGCGACAGCACGTCGTCGACGGTCCGCGCCAGCTCGCACCGGGCCGCGTAGACCACCTCGGCCCGCAGGTGGGCGGTGCCCTCGATGATCGGCTCGACGAGGGACGGATCCTCGTTGAAGAGGTCGGCGACGAAGCGGGCCTCGGTGCCGTACCGCTCCCCCAGGTGGGCGCCGAGCCCCCCGGTGGCCGAGGTGGCCTCCGTGTCGTAGCCGGCGCCGCCCAGCAGGGGGAGGCGCGCCGTACGGCAGCGGGCCTGGCGGCCGAGCACCTTCAGGGCCTCGTCGACCACGAGCTCGCCCATGTGGCGGCTGGTGGTGAGCTTCCCGCCGGTGACGGTGACGAGCCCGTGCGCGTCCGTCGAGATGCGGTGGTCGCGGCTCATGTCGAGGGTGGCCCCCTCCTTGCCGCCGACCAGCGGACGGAGCCCGGCGATCGAGCCGACCACGTCCTCGGGGGTGAGGTCGGCGTCGAAGGCGGTGTTGGCCCCGTCGAGGAGATACCGCATCTCCTCCCGGGTGCACAGCACCTCCTCCAGGGAGCCCTCGTAGTCGGTGTCGGTCGTCCCGACCACGACCACGTCCCCCCATCGGGTGCAGGTCGCGCGGCGGGCCCGGCCGGGGATGGGCACGGTCACGGTGCCGTCGATGGGCAGCCGGGTCCACGGCACCACGATGTGCACCCCCTTGGCGGGGCGGATCCGAGGCCGGTGGCCGGGGTCCGACAGGGCGTCGAGCGTGTCCGACCAGACTCCGGTGGCATTGATCACGACGCTCGCCCGCACCTCGATGTCACGGCCGTCGACCTCGACGGTCGCGCCGCGCACCCTGCCGCCCTCGCGGACGAGGCCGCGGCAGGCGGCGCCGTTGAGCACGGTCGCCCCGAAGTGCGCGGCGGTCCGCGCGATGGTCAGGGTCAGGCGCGCGTCGTCGGTGCGGCTGTCGTAGTAGAGCAGCCCGCCCTTGAGCCGGTCGGCGCGTAGCCGTGGGGCGCGGGCGAGGACCTCGGGCACGCTGAGCCGCTGGTGGAGCCTGCCGATGCGCCATCCCCCGGCGAGGTCGTAGGTCCACAGCAGGCCCTCGAAGGCCTTGGCGATGCGCGCGTCGAAGACGCCGTCCTGGGCGAGGACGGGGAAGACGAACGGCAGCCGCTGTACCAGGTGCGGCGCGTTGTGGCGGAACCGCTGCCGCTCCAGCAGCGAACGCCGGACCAGCGGCAGGTTGCCCTGCTCGATGTACCGCAGGCCGCCGTGCACCATCTTCGACGACTTGGAGGAGGTGCCCGACGCGAAGTCGTCCCGCTCCACGAGCGCCACGGTCAGGCCGCGGGTGACGGCGTCCAGCGCGGTGTAGCAGCCGGTGACGCCGCCGCCGACGACGAGGACGTCCACGTGCTGGGAGGCGAGCCGTTCGATCTGCTCCTGGCGGTCGAGTTCCAGCGCGGTGCGCCGGATGGCGCTCTTCGTCTCTGATCTCGCCTTACGTTCGGGAAGCCGGATCACGACGTTGATTCCTCCTGTGAATCGGGTTCGGCGCCGCGGGCCCCGGGCCTCGGCGGCCGGGCGCCGTGGTCGGCGGGGGTGATGTGGCGGGCCAGCAGGTCGCGCCACTCGGCGCGGGCCTCCTGGCGCCCGGCGTCTGACAGGGTGGGTTCGAAGACGGGGGCGGTCCGGAGCCCGGCGACGGCCGCCGAGAGGCTCGGCCACAGCCCGGTCCGCACGCCGCCGAGGTAGGCGGTGCCGCGGAGGCTGGCGGTCCCGTTGTCGCGGGCGCGCCGTACGGGCCGGCCGATCAGATCCGCCTGGCTGGACATCAACACGTCGCTGGTGGCGAGCCCGCCGCCGCAGAACAGGTCGGTGACCGGCCGGCCCATGGCTCCCTCCACGCCTTCCAGCAGATCGCACACCGAGTGCGCGAAGCCGTCGAGGATGCCGCGCGCCAGCTCCGCCCGGGTCGTGGACAGGCTGAGCCCGGTGAGGATCCCGGTGGCCTCCGGCGACCAGACCGGGGTCCGCAGCCCCGCCAGCGCGGGCAGGAACCGCACCCGGCTCGGCCCCGTGTGCTCGCGGGCGAGTTCGGCCAGCTGGGCCGGTGACTCGAACAGCCCGATCTCCTCGCACAGCCAGCGCATCGCGGAGCCGGTCGTCGGGGCGTACCCCTCCAGGCTGAACACGGACGCGCCCGCGGACCGCCAGCCGACCAGGGTGAGCACCCCCGGCACCTGGCGGAGGTGGGCGGGCGGCCGGTCGCCCGCGACGGCGTCGAGGAACGTGCCGGTCCCGTGGACGCACATGGCCTGACCGGGCCGGTGGGCGCCGAGCGCGATCATCGCCGCGTGCTGGTCGCCCATGACGGACAGGATGGGCAGCCGCACGCCGAGGACCGACGGGTCGGTGACGCCGAAGTCGCCGTCCTCGTCCACGATCCGCGGCAGCAGGTCGCGCGGGCAGCCGAGGAAGTCCACCCACGGCCCGTGCCAGTCCCCCGTCCGCAGGTCGTAGGCGCCCGTCGCCACGGCGTTCGTGGCGGACATGACATGGCGCGCCCCGCCGGTGAGCTTCCAGACCAGCCAGGTGTCGATCGAGCCGAAGGCGAGCCGGCCCTCGTCGTGGGCCCGGCCGGCGGCCTCGTTCCGGGTGAGCTCCTCCGCCGCCCACAGCAGCGGCGCCCGGGAGCCGACCGGCCGGCCGGTGTGCTGGACGAGGTGCGCGTCCCACTCCGGCTCCCACTCCCGCAGCCGGGCGGCGTAGCGGCGGTCCTGCCACACCACGGCCCGGCTCAGCGGCGCGCCGGTCACCGTGTCCCACAACAGCACCGTGGCGCGCTGGGTGGAGATCGACACTCCGGTGATCTCCACCCCGTGCGCCGAGGCCCAGTCCAGCGCCTCACGGCAGACCTGGACGGTGTTCACCCAGATCTCCGTCCCGTCCTGTTCGACGCGCAGATGGTCGGGCGAGCAGACCGAGATGGGCAGGTAGGCGGGTGGTGCCGTGCCGCCGTCGTCGAGGACGACGGCGGCACGGGTGCCCGTGGTGCCCTCATCGATGCTGAGCACGCCGCGGCGGCGTTCTCCGGTCATCCGAGAAGGTCCTTTCATCGTGTCCGAGCCGGACACCGTTCAGGCCGACACCGGCTTGCGCTGCTGGAGGCGGATCGTCTCTTCTTCCAGGTTCACCGCCACGCGGGTGGGATCCCACTTGATCGCCACGCAGGTGAGCAGGCCGACCAGCGGCACCACCGACAGGAGCATCAGGCTGGTGCCCACCCCGAGACCCGCCTGGAGCTGCGGGAACAGGTACAGGCCCGCGACCGATCCGAGGCTGCCGAGCATGCCGGTCACGCCGGTGCCCAGCGTGCGGATGTCACTGCGGTACGACAGCGCCGCGATCGACTTGCCGTTGGGGCCGGGGCCAGCGGAGTGGAAGAAGATGAACAGCACCGGCAGCATGGCGGCCAGCGCGATCGGTAGTTCCTTGAACGTCGCGCCCATGACCAGCAGGGCGACGAACACCATGGCGTACCCGAGCATGGAGCTGATCCGCAGACCCAGCCGGCGGCCGGCGTAGGCCGACAGGCAGCCGCCGATGATGCCGACGGCGTTGAACGCCATGGAACCCAGGGTCGCCTTCTCGAACTCCTTGCCGAACAGCTCAAGGCTGATCACCGGCAGATACCAGCCCACGGCGAAGTACTGCATGGCCTGGGTGAGGGAGATGACGGTCGACAGCATGGTCCGCGGCAGGTAGGGCTTGCGGAAGAGCACGCCCGCGTCCCGCAACCCGACCTGGTGCGCCGGCTTCCCGGACTGCCCGGCCTCCTGGGGCCCTTCCTGTGCGGCGAACCCGTACATCCGGCGGAGGTTCGCCACGGCCTCACGGAGGCGTCCCTTGGACGCCAGCCAGGTGGGGCTCTCCACCAGGAAGGTCAGCTGCAGCACGAACAGGGCGAGCGCGAAGACGGCCGCGGAGCCGACGGACCAGCGCCAGATGTCGGCGCCGACGTCGAACTTGTAGAACACCAGGGTGAGCAGGAGGTTCATGGTCGTCGCGGTGTACCAGACGCCCTGCCAGAAGTTGAGCCTGCCCTTGAGGGAGGCGGGCGTGTATTCGGCGAGCAGTGCCATGGCGACGGCGAAGTCCATGCCGTAGGCGATGCCCACCAGGGCCCGCCCGGCGAAGACCGTCTGGAAGTCCGAGCCGGCCGCGGTCAGCAGGGCGCCGAGCGCGAAGATGACCTTTGTGATCAGCAGCGGTCTGACCCGGCCGATCCGCGCGGCGAGCCAGCCGCCGAAGGGGTTGGAGACGATCGCGATCGCCGGGGCCATCGCGGTGAGCAGGCCGACCTGCGCGGGTGACAGGTCCAGCTGCTTGACCATGGGGGACAGGCCGGCCCCCAGTGCCGCGTTGGAGTAGGCGTCCAGGAACAGACCTGCCAGGGCGAGGAACCAGATCCAGTTCGCCCTGCCGCTCAGGGTCTTGAGAGTGTCGATGAGATCGGCCGCGTCTCCCGCGTTGCGGATGACTGCTGTTCTTGTGGTCGCGGGGCCGTCGTCCATGCCCAGCCGCCTTTCAGGGGGGTTGAATCCCTTGCCAGCGGTCCAGGAACGACAAAAAGCACAGACGAAGACCACTGACAGGGATGTCTTCGTCTGTGCCTGTCGGTTAACAGGACGTTATTTATGCATGTCCGTTATGTCAAGGGTCATGACCTAAATGTGACAATCAGGGACATTAACCCTAAAGTCGCACACCATGTCTTATGTCGTGCAAGCCGTCTGGACCGCCCGTGACGGAGAGGAGAACGCCGTCGCCGACATCATCCGGATCATCACCCCGCTGTCCCGCCGGGAGCCGGGCAATCTCGTCTACCTGGCCCACGTCTCCGTCGACGACCCCCGGCGGTTCATGATCTACGAACAGTACGTCGACGCCGCGGCCTTCGAGGCGCACCGCGCCTCCGAGCACTTCCAGAAGCACGTCGTCGGCGACTGCCTGGCCCGCCTCGCCTCCCGGGAGGTCGTCGCCTACGAGCCTCTCGACCCCTGACCCGACCCCGCCGCCCGCCGGTCGGGGGTCCCCTGGGGGTTGTCTCAGGGGATCCCCCGATGCGCGGCCACCCGGCCGGGCGGGAGGATCTTCGTCGTGAAGATGAAGAACGTGATCGCCGCCGGAGCGCTGCTGGCCGCTTGTGCGTTGTTGACCGGATGCGGCCTGCAGGACGTCGGGAAGGCTTCCGCGCGGGACGAGGTCTCCTACGACGTCGAGGACCGGGTGGCCAAGCTGGACGTCCGGGGCCGGACGGGGGACATCACGGTCGTCGAGAAGGACAGGACCGGGATCCGGGTCGTCGAGACTCTCTACTGGCGCGGGGACAAGCCGAAGACGGAGCACCGGGTGGAGGGAGAGGCGCTGGTCGTGTCCTACCGGTGCGAGTCGGACTGGGGCTCGTGCGGTGTCAACTACCGGGTGGAGGTGCCCAAGGGGCTGCACGTGAAGGTGGACAGCCGGTCGGGCGACATCACACTCCATACCCTGTCCGGGGTGGTCGAGGCGGCGACCAGTTCCGGCGACATCGTCGCCAGCGGACTGGGCGGCAAGAAGTTCCTCGGCGAGACGGTCTCGGGTGACATCGAGCTGAGGTACACGGCCAAGCCCGACGACGTCGAGATGGAGACCGCCAGCGGCAACGGCACCGTCTACGTCCCCGACGGGGCCTACGACGTGACCACGGACGCGGTCACGGGCGACGCGGCGGTGAAGGTCACCGACAACTCGGCCTCGAAGCACCGGATCTCGATCACCACCGTTACGGGCGACGCGAAGATCCTGCCCGCCTAGGCTCCCGTCCTCGCGCCGACCGTGCCGGGGCCCGGTGACGGGACGCCGGTCGGGCGTTCGGCACCCGGTGGCCGGGGTCCGCGACACGCGCCGTAGCGCCGGGCGGGGGGCAGCGGGCTACGGTGATCCGCGTGACCGAACCCTCCTACCTGACCGCCACTCGGGCGTCCTACGACACCGTCGCCGTCGACTACGCGGAACGCTACGGAGACGCGCTCGCGTCGATGCCGTTGACCCGCGCGATGCTGGCCGCGTTCGCCGAACTCGTGCGAGCCGCCGGAGACGGGCCGGTCGCCGATGTCGGGTGCGGGCCCGGACACGTGGCGGCGCACCTGAACACGCTGGGAGTGCCGGTGTTCGGCGTCGACCTGTCGCCCAGGATGGTCGAGGTGGCCCGGCGGAAGCATCCCGGCCTGCGCTTCCACGAGGGCTCGATGACCGCGCTGGATCTCAGGGACGGCGGACTGGGCGGCATCGTCGCCTGGTATTCCACCCATCACGTCCCGACGGAGCAGCTGCCGGTGGTGTTCGCCGAGTTCCGGCGGACGCTGGCACCGGGCGGCCACCTTTTGCTGGGGACCCATGTCGGCGACGAGCGTCTGCATCTCCAGCAGGCGTACGGCCACCCAGTCTCCTTCGGCTCCTACCTGCTGCCGCCCGACCGCCTCACCGAGCTGCTCGCCGAGGCCGGGCTCGTCGTCACCGCGCGGCTGCTGGAGGAGCCCGGTGAGGGGCGGAAGAGGCCGCATGCCTGCCTCCTGGCCCGCAAGCCCGGACCGGCGTAACCGGCAGGCGGACTCGCGGGCAGGAGACCCCGTCCGCGGTGGGGCCGCGTACGCCGCCCCGGCCGGTGCGCGGCCGGGGCGGCGTGCCGCCAGGACCCATGCCGGCAGGCCCGG
The DNA here is from genome assembly GCF_055586905.1 of Streptosporangium sp. NPDC048886. Classification (NCBI taxonomy): domain Bacteria; kingdom Bacillati; phylum Actinomycetota; class Actinomycetes; order Streptosporangiales; family Streptosporangiaceae; genus Streptosporangium; species Streptosporangium sp. NPDC048886. Next base: position 56,834 of record NZ_JBVJHH010000005.1, on the reverse strand, counting down.
ATGGGCGCACCGGTCAGCGGCCTTGCAGGCTCCTGACGTTGTCGCCGAAGGTCCAGCCCTTCGACCCGTCCCAGTTGATGGACCAGGTCATCAGGCCCTTGAGGTTGCCGCCGAAGCCGTTCCAGCTCTGGCTCACCAGGGAGGGCGCCATGTAGCCGCCTCCCGCTCCGGGCTGGGCGGGCAGGCCGGGGACCTGCTTGTCATAGGGGACCCTGATCGTGGTGCCCTGGATGACCAGCCCCTTGTCCAGACAGGTGGTCTGGGCGGTGAATCCCTGAACCGTTCCCGCGGAGTAGGAGTCGCCGGAGCAGCCGTACATGCTCCCGTTGTAGTACTGCATGTTCAGCCACCAGAGGCGGCCGTTGTCGGCGTACTTCTTGATGATCGGCAGATACGCGCCCCAGATCGAGCCGTAGGTGACGCTGCCTCCCGTGACGTACGCCGTCTCGGGGGCCATGGTCAGGCCGAAGTTGGCGGGCATCTGAGCGAGCACGCCGTCGATGATGCGGATGAGGTTGGCCTGGGACGGGGACAGCTGGTTGATGTTGCCGCTGCCGCTGAGGCCGGTCTCGATGTCGATGTCGATGCCGTCGAAGTTGTACTTCTTGAGGATCGGCACGATGGTCGCGACGAAACGGTCGGCGACGGTGCTGGAGCTGAGATCGATGCCGGCGGTCGCTCCGCCGATGGACATCAGGATCGTCAGACCGGCGGCCTTGGCCTGGCACATCTCGGCCGGGGTGGCGACCTTGACGGTGGAGTCCATGCCGTCTTCCCACAGGGCGGTGCCGTCGGAGCGGATCACCGGGAACGCCGCGTTGATCACGTTGTAGCCATGGGCCTGGATGCGGGAGTCGGTGATCGGGATCCAGCCGAGCGGCGGGTGCACACCGTTCGACGCGCCGTCCCAGTTCTCCCAGTACCCATGGAGGACCTTGCCCGCCGGCCTCGACTTCACCGGGCACGTCGTCCCTGGCGTGGGCGTGGGCGTGGGCGTGGGCGTGGGGGTCGGTGTCGGTGTCGGTGTCAGGGTCGGGGTCGGGGTCGGCGTCGGCGTCGGTGTGGGCGTGGGGGACGGCGGGGATCCGGGACCGTCGAAGCTCACGTCATCGGCGTAGTAGGTGCCCTGGCCGTACCAGCCGTGCAGGTAGATCACGGCGGTGGTCTGGTTGGCCGCGGTGGTGAAGGGGACGGTGAGCTGCGTGTACGCCGTCGCCGATGAGGTCCAGGTGGATCCGCCGCCGTTCACGCCCAGGTATACGTAGCTGCCGCGGACCCAGGCGGTCAGGGTGTAGGCGGTGCTCGGCCGGACGGTCACGGACTGGCTGCACTGGGCGGTGTCGGAGGCGCTCGCCGCGCCGGCGAGCGCCTTCGTGCCGGAGCGGGCAGGGGAGCCGACCACTGATCCCAGTCCGCCGGCGCAGGTCCAGGGCGAGAGGGCTCCGGTCTCGAAGTCCGGATTCACAAGCAGGTTGGCCGCGTTGGCCGGCGTCTGGGCGATGAGGGCGCCCACGGCCGCCAGCAGTAGCGACACTGCCAGCGTCAGCAGACGCGATGTTCGGTTTCGCATGCGGGTCTCCCGGACCAGGAGCGATCGGAGCCTCTGCGCCGATCGAGGGGGTGAGGGTACGGGTGATGGCGCACTGGCGAGGCCGGTGGATTCGCTCGCCAGCGAGCTACTGGATGAGTGCACGGATCCGCGTGGTTACATGGTCGGGACCAACGGCATCACTGTCAAGTTTCTTAACAAATAACTCTCTCACCAGCGACAACCCTCTCGACACCTCCCGGACCCCTTGTAGAAGGGGTGCGGCTTGTAGAAGGGGTGTGGCGCGGCCGTCCGGTCCGGAGTGGCCGTCGACCGCCCCCGGCCACGTACGGGGGCCGGCCACAGGAGGACGACCGTCAGGCAAGGCGGTGACCATCGCGCACAGCACGCGCGCATAACCGATGGACGTGACGACCTGCGGTGTCCTATCTTCACAGGGCTCAAGATTCACACGTCCTGATCGGGGTGCATCTCATGGGGTTCCAGACACCGGCGGCCTGCTGCGACCGGCCGCCGTCCGCGGACGCCGTCACCTCATCGGACGTAAGGGATCTCATCAGTGGATTTATCTCGTAGCTTCACCATCCGCGAGAGCAGCCACCGCATCCATAACCCGTTCACCAGCGAGAAGCTGGCCACTCTGGGGCGGGCGCTGCGCCTGGAACCCGGAACGCGCGTGCTCGATCTCGCGAGCGGGTCGGGCGAGATGCTGTGCACCTGGGCTCAGGCCCATCAGATCACCGGGACCGGGGTGGACATCAGCACGGTGTTCACCGAGAACGCGCGTGCCCGCGCGGTCGAGCTGGGCGTCGCCGGCCGGGTGAACTTCATCCACGGCGACGCCTCAGGCCACGTCGCGCAAGAACCTGTCGAGCTCGTGGCGTGCATCGGCGCGACCTGGATCGGCGGAGGCCTGGCCGGCACGGTCGAGCTGCTGAAGCGCAGCCTCCGGCCGGGCGGCACGATGTTGGTCGGTGAGCCGTACTGGCGTCAGGACCCTCCCGACCAGCACGCCGTCGAGGCTTGCCGCGTCCGCGACAGAGACGACCTCCGGCTGCTCCCGGAGCTCATCGAGCAGTTCGGAGAACTGGGTTACGACGTCGTCGAAATGGTGCTCGCCGACCAGGACAGCTGGGACCGGTACAGGGCGGCACAGTGGCTCAACATCCGCCGCTGGCTCGACCGCAACCCCGACGACGGACTGGCCGCCGACCTGCGGGCCGAACTCTCAGAAGCCCCCGCCCACTACGCGCGTTACGAACGCGAATACGTGGGCTGGGGGGTCTTCGCCCTGATCGGCCGCTGACAACCCGGAGGTCTCCGTCCTGGTCGGTCGTTGACAACCGCCCCCGGCACCGGGCCCGGCGACATGCTGCCGGGCCCACGTCGGCTGTGGTTGGGGGGCCGGCGGACACAGCGCGGTCCACATCACGGTTCGGGAGCATCATCGCCGCCCCGCCGCCCGCCGTCCTCCGAATGATGCTGGAGATCTCCGGATATCTGCGCGACCTCGGGACCGGCGACAACGACCCCTTGTTATTCACAGATCATTTCAAAAGGCTCGAAGAGGGAATGCTGCAGATGACTAGTTACGCGATAGTCGACAAGGAGGTCAGAGACAGACGTCGGCAGATCAAAAAAGAAAATCCCGGAGCCGGCGCCTGGTTGACCTGCCGGCTCGGCATCGCCGACCAGCCGGCCGAACGGCCGGCGAGGATGGCGGTGAACGGTCCGGTCATCGACGAGGTCGTCAACACCAAAAGGGGATGTGCGACCAGCGGGGGCCTCTTTCCGCCCCGCCTGCGATCACTTGCCTAGACCGGACCGGAACAGCCCGCTGAGCAGGCGGCCTCTTCGGGGCGGAAGACGGCTGCTGTGACGGGCGCATGCAGCGTCCAGCCCAGGGAGTGGTAGAGCCCGAGTCCGTCCCGGGTCGCGACGAGGACGCCGGTTCGGGCTCCTTGGATCGCGGCGTAGTGGCCAAGGGCACTCATGACGCGGCTGCCCAACCCTCGACGGCGATGCGATGGGTGAGTCTCCACCTGGTCGACGATCGCGAACGCCCCGGTCCGTGCGATCCGCCCCCTGGCGGCTATCTGCTCATCGGCGCCAAGGACTTCTGCGTCGGTGACGGCACCCTGTGTCGTAACCCGCAGTGCGTAACCGGTCGGCATGGAGAACTCGGCGGAGCGCAGGGAAACCGTCATCATGTACTCGGGGTCCTTTACGAGCCAGCCGGTCGGCAGTACGGCGGCGACGGTCTCCACTTTCGCGCAAACCTTGAGCCAGGTTCCCGGCGCGAGCGGTTCCCGTGTCAGACGGCGGAGGGCTGCCGGATCAAATCGGGGTAGCACGTAGCGGATGAGGTGGCCTGACAGTCCCACATCGATTCTGTAGCCGCCCGGCACCGCCACTGGTGATTCGGTCGCGCGGGAGAGCGTCCATCCCTGTACCCAGGCCGCGGCCACTTCCGGGAGGGCTCCGACGTCTTCAGAGGCGTTGGCCGGGGTACCAAGCACCGTCAGTCCCTTCGTGGACATCACAGATCTACCGGACACGTTATTGCGACTTCCTCGCAATAACGGATCCTACTCCCGTTAGGGGCCTCTAGTACTCCAGCCGTAGATCCTGATCATGTCTCGTAAGCGGCTTGCCGCCGGTAGTGGCTGGTCTGGGCGCGCGCTTGATGCCGGCGTCGCCACAGGGACCAGCACAGGACATCCGCCACGTCGCGGGCAGTGCGGTTGACCAGGCGGACGAGCATGTGCCTGATCTCGCCGAGAGTCAACGATGTCAGTCCGGGGCCGGCCGGCTGTGCCGCGCGTTCGGAGACGGCCACCGCGGCGAGGAAGGCGTGGGCCAGCATGGCCAGGGTGGTCCACCGGTACCAGGATCTCCAGCGGCGAACCTGATGCTCATCCAAGCCGGTCAGCCCCTTACCGGTCTGGAAGCACTCCTCGATCGTCCACCTGCGGCCCGTCACCTGGACAAGAACGGGCAGTGGGACCGGGCCGGGGGCGTAGCAGCGGTAGAAGGCCAGCTCGCCGGTGCGCCGGTTGCGGCGGATCAGCAACCAGTGGCAGCCGGGCTGTTTCGGGTCGACCTTCACCAACGCCCAGTCGTAGTAGCGGTGGCCCTTGGCGCCCGGACCGGCCGATAACCGCTGCCAGGCCCGTTCCGGCAGATCGAAGATCACCTGATCGGCGCGGTCGGCGCCGGCGCCGGTGGTTACGCGATGGCTGGAGGCGACGGCGAGCACGTAGCCGACCTGGCGCTCCTGCAGTTCAGCACGCAGGTGCGGGCTCTGCCCGTACACCTCATCCCCAGCCACCCAGCACGCACCGACCCCGGCGTCCAACGCCCGCGCCACCATCCGCGTCGCCAGCTCACCCTTGGTGGCGAACGTGCGGTCTTCGGGTACTCCCGCGGCCCGGCAGCGATCAGCGTCGGCCGTCCACACCTGCGGCAGGTACAACTCGCGATCGATGAAGGCGTGCCCGGAGTCGGTGGCGTAGGCGAGGAAGACCGCGACCTGGCTGTTTTCTATCCGCCCCGCCGTGCCGGTGTACTGGCGCTGCACCCCGACCGTGCCACTGCCCTTCTTCAGGTCGCCGGTCTCATCCACCATCAGCACCGCCCCGGTGTGTCCCAGGTGCTCCACGACATAGTCGCGCAGGTCATCGCGGACGGCGTCGGCGTCCCAGACCGCCCGGGACAGCAGATGCTGCATACCGTCCGGTGTGGTGTCCCCGGCGTGTTCGGCCAGCGTCCAGCAGTTCTTGCGCGGCAGCTCCGCCAGCAGCCCGGCAAGCATGGCTTTGGCCCGTCGCCGCGGCTCCGCTCGAGAGAACCTTCCGGCGATCCGGCCCGTGAGCTCATCGAACATCGACAGCCAGCGGGACACGGCTACGCTATGGCCTGCGGCCACCGCATGATCTTTGATTGTCAGCACAACACTCGATGATCCCGGTGGCCGCACGCGTTTCTACACTCGCCTACCGGAATGCCTTTGAAGGAGGACGCCACGTGCGTTGGCTGGACGTGCGCCGACACAGCCTGACCAAGAAAGGCGCGACACGTGGCCGCGGGTCACATCTATCGGCTGATGGCATCGCCCTGGCCCGCTTCATCGGCTCTGGAGTCGGCCCCTACGAGCGCATCGTCACCAGTTCGTCTCCTCGGGCCGTCGAGACCGCTGTCGCGATGGGTTTCGCCGTTGACGACACCATGGAGATGCCGTCAGGTTATGTGTCTGGAGAAATCCCTCGGCACGCACAATGGGGCTGGACCGAGCCCTACCGGCGGCTCGCGGAGATTATCCGGGAGGGCCGGGCCGCAGCGACCGTGGCCGAGACCCACCGAGCGATCTGGGTGGATACGATCGGTGACGTTGCGGAGGACTGCTCGGCGCTCCTGGTCGGGCATGGAGGGGCGATCGAACTGGCGTTGGTGGCGTGCTTTCCGGATGCTTCACACGACTCCTGGGGGACGCCGTTCGCGCACTGCGATGGTGCGCGCCTCGGCTTCGCCGACGGTCACTTTGTGAGCATCGAGTTCCACCGGGCGCCGCAGAGCCCCATTCCGCCGAGTTGAAGATCGCTAAGTGCGGCTGGAGTACTAGCCGACCGCCATCGTCGTAACCAGTTTGGAAGATCTCGGTACACGAGCCTCTAACCTGCTGCGCTCCAGGTCAGGGACGGTCTCGCCTTGCCAGTGAGTCCCCGTGAGTCCCCGTGATTCCCCCTTGGTGACCCTCCTGACGGGCACGCAACGGGCACGGCAACCAGGGGACAGACCTCTTCCTGATCAGCTCGATCAGGAGCAGCAGCCTTGCCGTGGCCTGCCATTCTCTGATTGAGCAAGGTTCTGCGCCTTCCGGCTGCCTGCGTTCCGCGAGATCCTGACCGTGGGAGGACGACATGACGCAGCCTGGCGCGAAGTGGCGCGGTGAGTGTGAGGTACCTGACCTCGTTGGGCTGACTGTCCCTGTGGCTCGAAACGTCGGGCACGACGCGGGCTTCGTAGTCACTGCCGTCGATGCGAATGGGCCACCCTTGGGCACTCTGACCTGGCCTGGAACCTGGATCGTCACGGCCCAGCATCCGCGTCCTGGAACGCGTCTGCCTCGCTGGGACAGCGTGGTGATCGACTTTGAGAAGCTGCCGGGTGATGAGACAGCCGGGGTTCGCGAGCCACTGCGGCCACTGACCGATCCAGGAGTGCTCAGCCTGGAAAGCGACCCGAGTGAATAGGCCAGCCACGTTTCTCGGTGAGGCGGGGTGAGGAACGAACCCCGGATCTTCGATCGCCCCCGACCACGACAGACCTCGGCCACCCCGTGGCGGTCGTAGGGCTGCATTGGGGCGGCGGCGCGGCCAAAGGCCGGCGGATGGCGTGGGTGCGGCGCGGCGCGCATACGGCGACGGCCCGGAGTCCTGCGCGCGTGCCGGGACCGGCCCCCAGGCCGCACGCCCGGACGGCGGGCGGGCGGAGGGCCGGTGGTACGGCGGTGCGCCGCGCCGCCGCTTGACAGCACGTACCGGCCTAAGGCGGAGTGGTGGATCATTCCCCGGCTCGGCGCGCATCGGCTGGACCGCCTTCGCCCTGAGCACCTGGACGCTTTCTACGCCGGGCTGGTCAAGGAGGGCTTGGCCCCGAACACGATCTTGCAGGTTCACCGGATTCTGTCGCGGGCTCTCAAGCTCGCTGTCCGGCGTGAGCTGGTCGTGCGCAACGTCTGTCAGATGATCGACGCGCCGCCTGGCGAGGACACCGAGATTGAGCCGCTGCTCAGGGAGGAGGCGCAAGACATTCTCGGCGTGGTCAAGGAGCGTCGCAACGGCACACGCTGGTCGGTGGCGCTGGCGCTGGGACTTCGGCGATCGGAGTCGCTGGGCATGCGCTGGAAGTACGTAGACCTGGACAAAGGCGTGATCCGGGTCTTCTGGCAGATCAAGCGGTTCCGTTACCGGCACGGCTGCAAGGACCCGCATGCCTGTGGAGCTCGTTACCACCGCTACCCCTGCCTTAAGGACTGTTCCAAGGCCAAACGCACCTCTGGCCGGCGGCATATCTGCCTCGTCGCGTGCCGTAAGAACTGCACCAAGCACGGGGGCGCGTGTCCGAAGTTCTGCGCTCCGGACTGCACGAAACATGCGGTCGCGTGCCCGGAACGTGTCGGGGGTTGGACCTTCACCAAGCCCAAGGGCAAGGGCAAACGGTCCATCGCCCTGCCGTCCCCGCTTGTCGCGCTCCTCAGCGCTCCACCACGAGACGCAGAAAGCCGAACGGCAGACCGCGGGGGACAGATGGAAGGACTGGGACCTTGTGCGGTGCATGCCGGACGGAAGCCCAATCGACGCCGGTGACGACTGGGACGAGTGGAAAGCGATCCTGGAACTCGCCGAAATCGACAAGGACGCCCGCGTTCATGACGCGCGCCACACGGCCGCAACCCTCCTGCTGGAACAGGGGGTGAACATCCGAGTGATTCAGGCGGTGCTCGGTCATTCGCAACTGACCACGACCAAGCGCTATACCCACATCACGGAGACCCTGGCGAGTGAGGCGGCGGCGCGGATGGGGCGGGCGCTGTGGGACGGCTGACAGCCACGTGACGGCAACGAACGCAACGGAAAATGCAACTGGGCAGGCTCCCCGATCAAGGAGATCGAGGAGTCTGCCCAGTTCAGCGAGGTAGGGCGCCTGGGACTCGAACCCAGAACCTACGGATTAAAAGTCCGCAGCTCTAACCATTGAGCTAACGCCCCGCTGGAGACAGCGTACCGAGGATAGTGTCCACTAACGCCCGTCGCCAGGCCCGCAGGCGATCACTGTTTACTCGGTAGCAGCCAGAACCGGGGAGTCGGCTCTCATACAGTGGCATCTATGACGAGCTCGAAGCTTGATCCCGCCCGCGGTCCGCGCCTGTCGGCAGGGCAAGGCTACGTCGTGGTCGATGTGGAGACCACGGGTTTCTCTCCCGCCAAGGGTGACCGGATCTGCGAGATCGCGCTCGTCTCCCTCGATCCCGACGGCGCGACGGTCGACGAGTGGCACTCGCTGATCGACCCCGGCCGCGGCACCGGAGCCGTGCACGTCCACGGCATCACCAACGCGATGGTCGACGGCGCGCCGGTGATCGAGGAGGTGCTGGACGAGGTGTGGCGGCGGGTCGCCGGGCGGGTCCTGGTGGCTCACAACCTCTCCTTCGACCTGCGGTTCCTCAGCGTCCTCCCCGGCAGCCACTGGATGACCGAGACCATGTGCACGCAGCGGCTCGCCCCTGACTTCATCCCGGCGGGGAAGTGGACCCTCGGCGCCTGCTGCGAACGCGCGGGCATCACGTTCTCCAACGCCCACGCCGCGCTGGCCGATGCCCACGCCACCGCCGAGCTGCTCCGCTTCTACCTGCGTCGGGGACTCTCCTGGCAGAGCGAGCTGGACAGGGCGGCCCAGGGTCCGGAGTGGCGCCCCAGCGGCCTGCCCCAGAAGCGGGCCCGGCAGCGGTAGCGGGGCCCCGGACGGGGCCCCGCGGGGAGGGGGCCGGCCCGGTCTCAGTGGAAGGCGTCCAGCCCCGTGAGCGCCCTGCCCAGGGTGAGGACGTGGATCTCCTCGGTGCCTTCGTAGGTCAGGACGCTCTCCAGGTTGGTCATGTGCCGGATCACCGGATACTCCAGCGTGATGCCGTTGCCGCCGAGGATCGAGCGCGCGCGGCGGGCGATGTCGATGGCGGCGCGGACGTTGGCGAGCTTGCCGAAGCTGACCTGCTGGGGGGTCAGGGCTCCGGCGTCCTTCAGACGGCCCAGATGGAGGGCGGTGAGCTGGGCCTGGCCCAGGCCCACGTACATCCAGGCGAGCTTCTCCTGGGTCAACTGGAAGCCGCCGATGGGCCTGCCGAACTGGACGCGGGTCTTCGAGTAGTCGACGGCCGACTCCAGGCAGGCGCGGGCCGCGCCCACCACACCCCACAGGATGCCGAAACGGGCCTCCGACAGACACGACAGCGGCCCCTTCAGGCCGCGGACCCCGGGGAGTACGGCTGAGGCCGGGAGGCGGACGTCGTCGAAGTAGAGAGAGGAGGTCACCGAGGCCCGCAGGGACATCTTCTTGTGGATCTCCGGCGCGGAGAAGCCCGGTGTGTCGGTGGGGACCACGAAGCCGCGGATGCCGTCCTCGGTCTGGGCCCAGACCACGGCGACGTCGGCGATGGAGCCGTTGGTGATCCACATCTTGGCGCCGTTGAGGATCCAGTCGCCGGAGGCGTCCTGCTTGGCGTGGGTGCGCATGTTCGCCGGGTCGGAGCCGTGGTCGGGCTCGGTCAGGCCGAAGCAGCCGATCGCCTCGCCCGCGGCCATCCGGGGCAGCCACTGCTCTTTCTGCTCCGCCGAGCCGTACTTCCAGATCGGGAACATGGCCAGCGAGCCCTGGACGGAGACGAACGACCGGAGTCCGGAGTCGCCGGCCTCCAGCTCCCGGCAGGCGACGCCGTAGGAGACGGCGTCCAGGCCCGCGCAGCCGTACCCGTCGAGGTGCATGCCGAGCACGCCGAGCGAGCCGAGCACCGGGCCGAGCTCGCGGGCGGGGAAGACGGCCTCCTCGAACCAGTCGCCCACGTGGGGGAGGACCCTGTCGGCCACGAACCCCTTCACGGTGTCGCGGATGAGCCGCTGTTCCTCGGAGAGCCCGTCGTCGATGCGCAGCAGGTCGTCCATGGGATGTTCCTCTCTCGTCGGCCCCTGTCAGGGTATTGCCGGTGCTCCGGGCAGGGATGTCAGGGTCGTGCCAGGGGGAATCCCGATGTGATGGGAGCTCCTTCTCGGGCAGTCTGAAGACATGAACGAAAACGACTTCTCGGGCGTCAAGCAGCTCCGCAGGGCCAGGGACGGCCGCATCGTCGCGGGGGTGGCCTCCGGTCTCGGTCGGTACATCGGGATCGACCCCAACATCATCCGGGTGGCCCTCGCCATCGGCACCTTCTTCGGCGGCCTCGGCGTGGGGATCTACGCGATCGGCTGGCTGCTCCTGCCCGATGAGGGCAAGGACAGGTCGATCATCCAGGACCTGGTCGACAAGAACAAGGACAACCCGGTCTGGCAGGACGTGAAGTCCAAGACCGAGCAGAACTGGGCCAAGGCCGAGCAGAAGTGGGCCAAGGCGACCCACCAGGACCAGGCCCCGCAGTATCCGACGTACCAGGGCCCGGCGCCGCACTACCCGACGCACCAGGACCCGGCCCCGGCTGCCCCGCGCAATCCGGTGCCCCAGCACGACGACGACTCCAAGCCCCAGGCGTGAGTCAGACGGTCGCCTCGGCGCGGACCTTCTCGATGATCTCCTGGCAGGACCCGACCCAGAGCATGGCCAGCGCGGCTGCGACGGACAGCCCGGCCGCGCCGGTCAGTGCCACCACGTTCGCGGGGCCGAGTCCGTCGGCGGCGGCGCCGCCGACGAGGATGCCGACGCCCTGAGAGGCCAGCAGGCCCGACTGTACGAGTCCGAAGGCCAGGCCCCGCCGTTCCGGGGGGACGCACTGTACGAACGCGGCATTGGCCGCGAGCTGGTAGGCGCCGCCGATGCCCGAGACGAACCACAGGGCCAGCACCACGGCGAGCGGCGGCTCCATCGCGCACAGGATCAACGGCGCGCAGGTCAGCATCGCCATCCAGCCCATGGCGCGGATCCGTTTCGACGGGCTGACGTAGCGGCTGAAGAGGAAGGCGCCGACGACGGTCCCCGTCGGCATCGCGCCCATCAGCAGGCCGGCGATGAACGAGATCCGCTGCGGTTCGTCGGTCAGGGTGGCGGCGTAGGGGGTGGCGATCCCCTCGGGGAGCACGTAGAAGCCGCACAGCCAGGCGAAGAGCACCAGCGTCCGGAGCCGGGGGTCGCCGAAGACGAGCCTGGACCCGGCGCGGGTCATGGTCCACATGGACGGCCGGTCGGTGCCGCCGTCGAGAGGGGCGGGGCGCCGGCGCACTCCTGAGACCAGGATGAGCGCGGAGGCGAGGAACGTGGACGCGTCCAGCGCCAGCGCGCGGTACGGTCCCATACCCATGACCAGGGCGCCGCCGAGGGCGAAGCCCAGCATCTGCGCACCCTGGTTGGTCATGTTCTGCAGTGCCGAGCCCGCGACATAGCGGTCGCCGGTGAGCAGCTCGGGCAGCAGCGCCGCCCTGGCGGCCGAGAACGGGGCGCTGAGCAGCACCACGCAGAAGACGAGGCCGCACAGCACCGGGAACGGGGTCCCGGGGATGGCCATGAACGCGACCAGGACGGCCCGGAGCAGGTCGCAGACGATCATGATGCGCCGCCGGGAGTGGCGGTCGGCGAGACCCGCGAGCAGCGGGCCACCGATGATCGGTGGCAGATAGGTCAGCGCGTAGACCGACGCGGTGGCCAGTGGTGACTGCGTCCGCTCGAATACCAGCACGGACAGCGCCACTCGCGACAGCTGGTCACCGAGGAGGGAGAGCGCCTGGCCGAGCCAGAGCGCGCGAAACTCCCTGACGGCGATGACCTCGCCGTAGGTCGCCTGGCGTTCGGCCGGGCGGCGGTGCCGCCCGGGTAGCCGGCCGGGCCTGGTGGCCGCCATAGGACTCCGCTGGGCTTACGCGCATTGACTGTCGGTGTTCGGTGCGTAACCTACGGTGCCCGTTGAAGTGTCGGCGCGCAACTGAAAGCGGCCAACCTCATGCAAGCTGTAATCGTAAATTGGGAAATCTCGGGCATGCGAGAAGTCGGTATGTAATGCGGCTTTGGCTACCAGCCGAGGGAGTGCAGCCTGTCATCGTCGATGCCGAAGTGGTGGGCTATCTCGTGGACCACGGTGATCCGCACCTCTTGCACCACGTCGTCCTCGGTCTCGCAGATCGAGCAGATCGGGTTGCGGTAGATCTCGATCCGGTCGGGTAACACTCCGGCGTACCATTCACCGCGTTCGGTGAGTGGTATGCCGGTGTAAAGGCCCAGAAGATCCGGCTCCGGCGGATCGTCCACGACCACCACAACCACGTTGTCCATGACTTTCGTCAGCTCGGGGGGGATCGTGTCCAGTGCGTTGGCCACGAGCTCTTCGAACTTCTCTCTCGAGACCTCGATCACACCTGCCATTGTGCCCCGTGTTTTCGGGTAAAGGGGAGCCGCATGAACGTCACGGACTGGACCCAAGCTCTCCGCCGCGCCGCGGCGGGGCGGATCGCCCGGGCGGTCGCGGTCGTGCTCGTCGCCCTGGGCGGCGCGTGGCTGGGCATCGCGCTCGGCGGCCCGGTGCACGCCGCCGTCGGCCCCGTCGAGATCGGGATGTCGGCGGAGCCCTCCTGGGCGGGGGAGACCGTCGTGGACGCCCACCCGCTGGGCACGCTCCTGTTCGACACCCACAACGCCCCGGTCGGCCTGCGCATCACCCTGGAGAACATCAACCCGGCCCGGGCCGGCGCGCTGCTGGACGACCCCCGGATCTCCGGGCAGTTCCCCGCCCTGCTGGAGAAGGAGTTGCGCGAGGGGGTCAAGACGCTGATCCTGCGTGCCGCCCTCTGCGGCCTGGCGGGAGCCCTCGTCGCCGCGCTGATCGTCTTCCGCCGTCCAGGGCCGGCCCTGGCGAGCCTGCTGAGCGCCACTGTCATGATCGCCGGTACGGGCGCGGCCGTCGCCGTGACGTTCCGGCCGGATTCGGTGGTGGAGCCGAAGTACACCGGCCTGCTCGCCGGAGCGCCGTCCCTGGTCGGCGACGCCGAGTCGATCATGACGAAGTTCGAGTCCTACCGGGTCCAGCTGGCCAAGCTGGTCAACAACGTCTCCCAGCTCTACGACGCGGTCTCCACCCTGCCGGTCTACGACTCCGACCCCGAGTCGATCCGGGTGCTCCACGTCTCCGACATCCATCTCAACCTCATCGCGTGGAATCTCATCCACTCGATCACCGCCCAGTTCAAGATCGACCTGATCGTGGACACCGGCGACCTGACCGACCACGGCACCGGCCCCGAGGACAAGTTCGTCAAGGAGGTCAGCGGCTTCGGCGTGCCGTACGTCTTCGTCAGGGGCAACCACGACTCCAAGGCGACCCAGCGGGCCGTGGCCAAGCAGAAGGGCGCGGTCGTCCTCGACGACTCCGCCGAGACCGTGGCGGGGCTGCGCATCTACGGCCTGGGCGACCCCCGCTTCACCCCCGACAAGTCCGTGGTCGTCGACTCCGACCCCGAGTCCCTGACCGCCCTGGGGCGTGCCCACGCCACACGGCTCGGCCAGGCGTTCGAACCGGTCGACCTCGTGGCGGTGCACGACCCCACGATCGCCAGGGCGTTCTCCGGCGCGGCCCCGATGGTCCTCGCCGGCCACTCCCACGAGCGGTCCACCGAACTGCTCCCCTCCGGGACCCGTCTCCTCGTCCAGGGTTCCACCGGCGGCGCCGGCCTGCGCGCCCTGGAACACGACGAACCCACCCCCGTCGCGGCCTCGGTTCTCTACTTCGATCGCAAGACGCACAGGCTCAGGGCCTGGGACGACATCACTCTGGGGGGACTCGGCGAGCAGTCGGTTCAGATCGAGCGTCACGTTGAGACCGACCCTGGCCGTACAATTTCTCCTGGGCCTACCGGCGCCCCGTCTCCGACGGGATCGCCCAGCGGCACCACGACGCCTTAAGCCGGAACGCCGCTTTGGCATCGGGGGCAAAACTCCCCTATGCTTCAGAGGTCTCCAGCGGAAGACGGCAACGGAACGGAATGAGAATTCCGAGCCCCCATCGTCTAGTGGCCTAGGACACCGCCCTTTCAAGGCGGCGACACGGGTTCGAATCCCGTTGGGGGCACGGCCGAGCAGACGCTCGCCAGGGAAACGGCAGGTCGAAGACCTCCGAAGAACTGGTAAGCTAAGCAAGGCAAGAAGGACGGAAGCGAAAACTTCCGACCAAGCAAGGTCCTGTAGAGCAGTTTGGAGTGCTCGCCACCCTGTCAAGGTGGAGGTCGCGGGTTCAAGTCCCGTCAGGACCGCTCTGGTAGGTGTTCGATCCACCACCGAGGTCAGGTAGCTCAGTCGGTACGAGCGTCCGCCTGAAAAGCGGAAGGTCGGCGGTTCGACCCCGCCCCTGACCACAGCAGCTGAGCAGCATAGACGCCCCGAGCCGATCACGGCCGGGGCGTTCTTGGTTGTATTTGACGACAACGTCGATGCAGGATGCCCTATTGAGGGCCCTCGAAGCGAAGGCTTGCCAACACGTTAGCCATGGCCGCGTTTGGATCAACCTCCAGCATGGTTACGACCTGGCCCAAACGGAGAGTTTGCGCCGACTAGATACACAGGACGATCCTGATCGTAGGTGGGCAGCTCTTTCGGCAAGATCAAAACCTGATGGGCAAGGAACGCTTCCCTGATCTCATCCATGAGAGGTCGGCTGTTCCTCTGACGGTGGCGATCTGGGTGGTCGACAAGGAACGCCTTGAACACGGCGCCCAAGTCGCGGTGGATCACATCGAAGGTTGTCGCCTCGGCAGCCAGCTCGGAAATTCCCATCGCATTCTCCTTGTAGGCGGAGGGAATTCGGGGCGAGTCTCCCAGCATTGGGCCGGGTGCGCGGCAAAAATGAAGAACGCCCCGATGCTCGTAGCGGGGCGTTCAGAGGACGGCGGATTCACTTGAGTGCGTCACCGAGCTTGTCGAGGGCCGTGCGCTTGTCGCCGAGAGAGGTGTGGGCGTAGATGGTCATGGTGACCTTGATGTCGGAGTGTCCGACGATCTCCCGGACAATGTGCGGAGGCACGCCCAGGTCGAGCAGGAGGCTCTAGGTCGAGCAGGAGGCTTACGCAGGTGTGCCGGAGGTCGTGAAGCCGTACGGCTCCAAGTCCGGCCGCGGTGCGGATCTCTTCCCAGCTCCGCCGGAGGTTGTCCGGCTCCATGGGCGTTCCGCGACGGGACGTGAAGACGAGCCCGTGATCCTTCCAGTCCGGCCAACGGTCCGAGCGCTCCGCGGACTGCCGCTTGCGGTGTTCCTTGAGGGTATCGAGACAGATCGGCGGGAGCGGGATGGTCCGCTCGGAGTCCTCAGTCTTGGGCTTCACGGACTGAAGCCGGCCGCAGACCCGCTGGAGGGTCTGGATCACTCCATCGCCCCGCGAGCGGACCGGTTGGCGACGACCGAGAACGGGCGCGTCCATCTGTGGGACCTGGACGGGACGCGCCTGGCGACTCTGCGTAGCCTTTCCAACCACCTTCACGGGGTCGTCATCTCGCCGGACCTGAGAATCGTCGCGGCCTACGGCACCGGGGACATGGTGAAAAGCATGATCTGGGGACTCGTCCGTGCGCCCCGCGATGTCAACGCCATCAGGGTCCGGTGCGAGGTCAAGATCGTGGGCGACATCAGATCCCATTCCCAACGCGCCACCGGCATCGCCCTGTGTCCCTCGGGTCTCTTGCTGGCGAGCACCGGCGATGACGGCGTGCTGCGCCTGTCGGATGTGCGGACCCTCGCCCCCATCGCCGCCGTCCGGGTGGATGACAGGCTCAGCGACTGCGTCTGTACTCCCGACGGCTCCGGCCTTCACGCGGTCGGATCCGCCGGCGTGTATGGCTCCGCCCTACGCCACTACGGTAACGCCGGAGCGGATGAAGGTCTTACCGCACCGTGACGGCAACGCTGACGGCAACGTCCACTGCTGGGGGCACACGCCAGGCACCGTCGAGCACCCCGACGCGCACTTGGAGCTCTGTCGCTCCGGAGCGCTTCTCGTTGGTCGCCGAGGTGACATTCATGGGCACGGACCGCTGCCAGGAGGTCGGCACGGACACGTCATCGATCACCCATACCCGCGGATCGACGGTCGGGACGGTTCTGAGGGCCACTGTTCCCACGGCGGCTGGTTCACGAACTGCTGCAAGCCCTGCGTGTCGCCATCGGACTGACGGGGTGCCGACGGTCCGCGGAGGGCCCGCCATCGCCCTGTGTGTACGGTTCTCACATGCGGTTCGGGGTGCTTGGTCCACTGATGGTGTGGGACAGCGAGGGGGAGGTGGTCAGGGTCCCCGAGGCGAAGGTCAGGGCGCTGCTTGCCGATCTGCTGGTGCACGAGGGGCGGCCGGTCTCCGCCGACCGGCTCGTCGACGACCTGTGGGGCGACGAGCTGCCGGGAAACCCCGCCAACGCCCTTCAGGCCAAGGTCTCCCAGCTGCGCCGGGCTCTTGGCCGTGACCGTGTGGTGTATCAGGTGCCCGGCTACCGGCTGCGCATCGATGAGACCGGGGACGGAGTGGACGCGAGCCTTTTCCGACACCTGGTGACCAAGGCCCGCCTTGTCGGCGACCCACGGACGAGGGCCGCGTTACTCACCGAGGCGCTCGAGCTGTGGCGCGGGCCCGCGTTCGCCGAGTTCGCGGACGAGGGGTTCGCGCGTACGGCGGTGCAGCGCCTGACGGAACAGCGTCTGGCCGTCTTGGAGGAGCAGGCCGAAGCCCGTCTGGAGTCGGGGGACCACACGCTGCTCGTCGGGGAGCTCGCGGACCTGGTGGCACGCCATCCGCTGCGGGAACGGCTGCGCGCCGTCCAGATGCGCGCCCTGTATCTGGCCGGCCGCCAGAACGAGGCGCTGGCCTCGTACGCGGAGCTGCGCGACCGCCTCGCCGACGAGATGGGCCTCGACCCGACCCGGGAACTGGCGGCGCTCCACCACGCGATCCTGCGCCAGGACGTATCGCTCGCCCTGACGCCGGCCCCCGGCACCGGCGCGGGCCCTGCCATCAGCCCGGGCCCTGACTCGGGTCCGGATCGGGCCGCCGCGGCGCCGGGCGCCGACCGCGCCCAGTCGAATCTCCCCGCCCAGCTCACCTCGCTGGTCGGCCGCGACCAGTCCATGGACGAGGTCGGCCGGATCCTCCGTACCGCACGCCTTGTCACGCTCACCGGAACGGGCGGAGTCGGCAAGACACGGCTTGCCGTGGAGACGGCTGCCCGGTTCGCCCGCGACGCCGGCGGGGACGTGCCCGACGGGGTGTGGCTCGTCGAGCTCGCCGGTCAGATGGGGGGCCTGGCCGACCTCGTCCAGATGGTCGCCGCCGTGCTCGGTGTCCGGGACGACACGCCCTCCGGCCTGCCCGGACTCGGTGCGTCCCCGGTACCCGCCGACCGGCTCACCGCCGCCCTGCGCGACCGCCGGCTCCTGCTCGTCCTGGACAACTGCGAACACGTCGTCGAACGGGCTGCCGAGCTCGCCGAACTGCTGTTGCGCGCCGCCCCCGGACTGCGTGTCCTGGCCACCAGCCAGGAGCCGCTGGGCCTGGGAGGCGAGGCGGTGTTCCTGGTGGAACCGCTCAGGGCGGCCGACGCGGTACGGCTGTTCGCCGAGCGTGCCGCCGCGGCGGCCCCCGGCTTCTCGCTCGACGGGGCTACCCGCGAGACCCACGAGTCCGTAGCGGAGATCTGCCGTCGCCTTGACGGCATCCCGCTCGCCCTCGAACTGGCGGCGACCCGTGTCCGTGCCCTTGGCGTGCGGGAGCTGGCGGTGCGTCTCGGCGACCGGTTCCGGGTGCTGACCTCCGGGCAGCGGGGCGCACCGGCGCGCCAGCAGACCCTGCGGGCGATGATCGACTGGAGCTGGGAGTTGCTCAGCGCGCCGGAGCGCATCGTGCTGCGCCGCCTCGCCGTACACAGCGACGGTTGCACCCTGGACGCCGCCGAAGCGGTGTGCGGGGGTGACGGGGTGCCCCGCGAGGAGGTCCTCGACCTGGTGTCCCGGCTTGTCGACCGGTCCCTGGTCGTCATGGTCGACGGTCCGGCGGGTCCCCGCTACCGGCTGCTCGAATCCGTGAGCGCGTACGCGATGGAGCGCCTGCATGAGACGGACGACCTCGGGGGCGCGCGAGATCGGCATCTGCGCCACTACCTGGACCTCGCCGAGCGGGCCGAAGCCCATCTCCGTGGTGCCCGGCAGCAGGAGTGGCTCGGCCGTCTCGACGCCGAGGCCGCCAACCTACGCTCGGCGCTCGACGAGGCGATACGGCGTGCCGCGCCGGCCGAGGAGGTGCGCCGCCCCTCGGCCGGCGGGCCGACGCCCGTCCCTCCGGCCCACGCGGCGGTGCGCCTCGCCACCGCTCTCGCCTGGTGGTGGCTGTTGCGCGGCCGTCTGAGCGAGGCCTGCCGCGCCCTGTCGGCGGTGTTCGCCGTCGCCCCCGAGGCCGCCGAACTCCACGTGTTGCGCAACGCGTTCACGCTGCTGACCGGGGGCCGGTCCGAGGCGCAGGCATGCCCGGAATCGGAGATCGGAGATCCTGTACGGCGCGGCCGGGCCCTATGGCTGTACGCGTACGGGCTGTTCAACGCCGGTGATCCCGCTGCCAGCGAAGCGATCAACATCCGTGCGCTCGGTCTCTTCGCCGTCGCTGACGACCGGTGGGGCACCGCCGCCGCTCTCGGGCTGCGAGCCATGCACGCGCTGATCCGGGGCGACCTCGACTGCATCGCGCGGGACGGTCTGCGCAGCGCCGGGCTCTTCCGTGAGCTGGGGGACCGCTGGGGCGAGTTGCAGACCGTTTCGCCGCTTGCCGCGCTCGCCGAGATCAAGGGCGACTACGAGGAGGCCACGCGCCTCCAGAGCGAGGGGCTGCGCATCGCACAGGAGCTGGGCCTGGAGACGGAGATCTCCGCCCGGTACTCCGGGCTCGGCAGGCTGGCGCTGCTCGCCCAGGAGTGGGGCAAGGCCGGTGAACTGCATGAGCGGGCTCGACGGCTGGCCGTCGAGCAGGGCTACAAATACGGTGAGATCCACTCGGAGATGGGACTCGCCCTGGGAGCACGCCGCTCCGGCGACCTCGACGGCGCCGAGGCGCGGCTGCTGCGCATCCGCGACGCCGGTGTGTCCTCGGCGGCGGGTGACCATCTGCTCCTCGCCGAGCTCGGTTTCATCGCCGAACTGCGTGGGGACGAGGCTCAGGCCACCACCCGTCATCTTCTCGGCCTGGAGATCGCGCGCTCCATTGACGAGCCACGTGCCATGGCCCTCTCCCTGGAGGGCCTTGCGGGCGCGGCGGCGCTTTCCGGAGATGCGGGTCGAGCTGGGTGCGCGGCCCTGCTGCTCGGTGCGGCGGACGCGGCGCGCCTGGGTGTGGGCGCCTCGCTGCCACTCGCCGAGCGCGGTGACGTCGACCGGATCACGGCGGCGGCGACGGCGGCCCTGAGCCGGGCAGCCTTCGCCGAAGCGTTCCGGCGGGGCGCGGACCTGTCCCCGGAGGAGGCCGCGCGCGCCGCCCGGGCAGCGCTGTCTCCCGAGCCCTGAGCCGTTCACGCCTGGGCGACCGGACGGCCGGACGCCGTCGCGTGAGCGGACGGCATGGCCCGGACCGTCCTTGGGCGCGTGACATGCCGCCCCGCCCGGAGAACCCGGACCGTCCTTGGGCGCGTGACATGGCGCCCCGCCCGGAGAACGACGTGACCGTCATCGCCCGGATCCCGGCGTCCCGGTCGGCGGCCCTGGCCCGCGGTGGTCAGGCTGCGGCTGGTTCGGGCGTTCCGGCCTGCTGGGCGGCGGCCAGCGTGGGGTAGTCGGTGTATCCGGTCTCTCCGCCGACGTACATCAGGTGTCTGTCCCGCACCGGGTTGAGCGGGGCGTCGATGCGCAGTCGTTCGACCAGGTCGGGGTTTGCCAGGAACGCGCGGCCGAGTGAGATCAGGTCGGCGCCCGCGGCCAGCAGTCTCTCGCCCGCGTGCTTGCCGCCGTCGGCGGGGAGCGGTCCCGGCCAGGGCAGCATCGGGTTGGCGATCAGTGTCCCCTGCCAGTCCTTGCGGATCTCGTGGAAGAGCGGCTGGTCGGGATCGGCGAAGACGACGTGCAGGTAGGCCAGGCCCTTGCCGGCCAGCGCGCCGATGAGTGCCGGGTAGATGCGCTCGGTATCGCCCTCGTCGATGCCGTTGACGGTGAGCCCGGGGGCGATGCGCAGGCCCACCCGTTCGGGGCCGATCGCGTCGGCGACGGCCTGGACGGCTTCGACCGCGAAGCGGATGCGGCCGGCCACCGAGCCGCCGTAGGCGTCGGTGCGGTGGTTGGTGCCCCGTGCCAGGAACTGGTGGATGAGGTAGCCGTTGGCGGCATGCACCTCCACTCCGGCGAAGCCCGCCTCGACGGCGTTGCGGGCGGCGGCGGCGAAGTCGGCCACGGTGGAGCGGATCTCGTCGACGGTCATCTCACGTGGCACCACGGATGGCTGGTGCCCGCCGGAGGTGAAGATCGTGTCCGGGAGCGGGACCGGTGAGGGCGCGACCGGCGTCAGCCCGCTGTTGTCGGGATGGCCGACGCGGCCGCCGTGCTGCAGTTGCAGGAACATCCGGCCGCCGGCGGCGCGCACCGCGTCGGTGACATGCCGCCAGCCCGTCACGTGTGCCTGGTCGTAGATCGCGGGGATGTCGGGGTAGGTCTGCCCCACGGCGTTCGGCGTGGTGGCCTCGGCGATGATCAGCCCCGCGGAGGCGCGCTGCGCGTAGTAGGTGGCCATGATCGGCTGCGGGACGCCGTCGGCCGCGGCCCGGTTGCGGGTCATCGGCGCCATCACCAGCCGGTTGGGCAGGCGCAGATCACCAAGGTCGGCGGGCTCGAACAAGCGGGACGTCACCGGTGCGTCCGTGGTGGCGGCCGGGCCGGTGCCCGCCGTACCGCCGGTGCCCGCCGTACCGCCGGTGACCACGGTCTCGTTGGCTGCGTGCTTGGTCATGTCTGCTCCTTGCGCGTTCTCACCGTGTGGTGCCGCTGACAGGGATGACTGTGCTCGCAGGCGCTTCGGAGGTGCTGACGGCCCGCTGATGTGTTGTGCGCGCGGCGCCGTCAGACGGTCCCCGGCGTCGAGCACCGGCACCTGAAGGAAGCCTTAAGCAATCCGTAAACGGGCTCGGCCAAGCTGAAGGCACATCACCACAGCGGGCCGGACAGGCCCGCCACCCTTGAGGAGCAGGACATGAGCAAGGTCGTCGCGGTCGTCTACATCTCGATGGACGGCGTCGTGGAGGAGCCCGCCTGGACCGGGCCGTTCTGGAACGACGACCACGGCAAGTTCCAGGCCGGCCAGCTCTCCCAGAGCCGTGCCCTGCTCCTGGGCCGTGTCACCTACGACGGCATGTCCCAGGCCTGGCTGGCGATGGAGGCGGCCGGCGAGGACGTGGGCGAGATGAACAGCATCCCGAAGCACGTGGCCTCCACCACTCTCAGGGAGACGACGTGGAACGCCACCGTCATCGACGGCGACGTCGCCGAGGCGGTCGCCAAGCTGAAGGCCGAGGACGGCAAGGACCTCCTCATTTACGGCAGCGGCGACCTGGTCAACTACCTGATCAGGCACGACCTCGTCGACGAGCTCAAGCTCTTCCTCCACCCGGTCGTCGTCGGCAAGGGCAAGCGCCTGTTCGCCGACGGCGTCGACCCCAAGACCTGGCGGCTGGCCGGCACCCACACCTTCGGCTCCGGCGCCGTCGTCCTGGACTACCGTCCGGCGGCCCGGCAGGAGGCGTAGACACCAGGCTCCGGCCCGCGACCCGCCCTGCTGTCTGACCACAGCAACTGAGCAGCACAGACGCCCCGAGCCGATCACGGCCGGGGCGTTCCTGGTTCTGTTCGACGACAACGCTGACGACAACGTCGATGCAGGATGCCCTGTTGCGAGCCCTCGAAGCGAAGGATCGCCAACACGTCGCCATGACCGCGTCCGGACGGACCTCCGGCATGGTCACGACCTTGGCCATCGGAGAGTTTCCACCTATCCGCCTCCGTTATCGCCTCCGCCTCCGTTATCGCCGGCGCGATCATCCAAGTCGGCTACCAGAAGTCGGCTACCAGGTGGAAGGCCACGCTGCCGGGCCGAAAAGGCCGTGGACCGTGTTGGTCGACCAGCTCCGGGGAACCCCCGCTGGATCTCCACGAGAGCATTACTCGGTCGTACTACGATCAAGCCTCATTGTGCGCATGTACCGTTTGGCGACATCTGCCTACTTGGTCATCACCCTCGGTTCGATCATCCTCAGCCTGGTGATCGGCACCGCGACACCCGCGTGGCTGGCCACCATGTGGTACCCGCCCGACGAGATCGTCGGGAAGTCTCCCCTACTGCCGGTGCTGGGCGGGTTGCTGCTGCTCGGGCTGGTGAACTCGTGGATGCTGTGGCAGATTTTGCGGGGACCCGCGCCTACGGCCGTGCCGATGCGTCGGGCGGCCACGTGGCTACGGCTGCTGCTGTACGCCGACGTGATGTGGCTGCTGATCCCCTCGTTCCTCCCAGACCTGGTCGAGACGGTCATCGGGCTGGCGCTCTGGGTGCCTGCGCTCGTGCTGCTCACGGTGGTGCTCACCGGGTCGGGTCGGCCCTTCCGGCTGGCTCTGCTCCTGCTCGGACTGGTGGAACCGGCCAGATCGCTCGCGAACGACCTGGCGGACGATTCAGAGCTCCAGCGCTTCGTGAACCCGGCCTACCAAGCGACTGTCATGGCCGCGGGAGTGGCCACGTTCGTCGTGATGGTGATGCTCCTGCTCGCTCAGCGGCGCGACGGACGCTGGAGCCGGGTGACGCTCCTCATCGGCCTGGGCACATTCGCGAGCATGTTCCTGGTGGCGCTCGTGGATGCCCTGACGAGGGGCGGCACGATCGAGTCGATCGCCGAGGCGATGGATGTGCTCTACATCGTCTGGCTGGCGCGCACGGCGCATGAGCTGAACCGTGAGCCGGGGCGGAAGGCGCCTCTGCGAGTGCCCACAGCGGTCGCGGCTGTGGCCACGGTCCTCCTGCTGATGGTCGTCGGACCCGAGGTCCGTCCACATCTCACCTACACCTGGCAGAGCGATGATCTCATGGAATGTTGGGCGTGGTCGGAACCGCCACGTGTCGCGGACATCCCGGCCCACAGGCGCGATCGGGCCTACATGTGCAGCGTGAGCAAGCCTTCTGGGCGGCACGTCTCGGACCAGGAACTGCTCGGCAAGGGCAGGGACGCGTGCGCCAGGTTCGCAGCCGGAGAGCCGGTCAAGGCTCGACCTGCGCTGCTCGCGCTGCTCTGCCCGGAGGTGATTGGACGGAAATATCCGGATCTGTTGCTGTCGTCCGCTCAGATCGGCCAGCAGCAGGCAGAGAAGGAGAACATCGAGCGCGAACAGTTGGAGCGCGAGGCGCGCAAGGAGGACGCCCTGTGCCGTGATCCGTGGCCCGCGCTACGTACTCGGTTCCAGGCGACCGCGTCCTATTACGACTGGGACGTCCAGCCCTACGGCATCTACGACGCGGAAGCGGACACCGAGGAAGATTCCGAGGTGATCTGGAATGCGGAATCGGTCGACACCCTGGCAACCAGCGGTCAGCTGGCCCTGATCTTCACACCCAGCCAGGACTGGGCGACCTGCGTCACGGCGAAGGCGCTGCGCTCGGCCCCGCCACCCCTGCGACGCAAAGGCTGGGACCAGGTGGTCGAGGCGGACATCGTCAGCGAATCGGGTCACCTGGTGATGCAGACGCTGTCGGCGAGCAAGGTGCGCTTCCCCGATCTCGCGCGCAGCGGTCCTGGCACCTACCGGCTGCGTCTGTATACGCGTCCAGGCGTGGATCTCATTCTCATCTATCCGGTCAGGAGAGCGGCGTAGCGATGGCCGGCTTGGTTCTGTTCGACGACAACGGGCCCATGGAACTGTGCGACTGATCTCTTTGTCGGCATCAACCGGGGGCGTGAAGTTTCCAAGGCCGGATACTCCCTCCGATCAGGTGTCTACGACGCCCTTGGGCGACTGCGGGCATGCCTGACCTTGCTGCAGGGGGGGTCAGTGCTTTCGGCCGGGCTACCGGTCAAGGACCACTCCGATCTGCCGGGCCCTGCCGTCCGGTCAGGCTCGCATGGCGAGCAGGGCCTCTCGCGCTGCGGCGAGTGCCTCTTCGTCGGAGGCTCCGGTGTGCAGAGCGGCTCTGGCGAACTCCTCGGCCGCTGCGGCGAGCCGGAGGCGGAACCGGTCGGCGGTGCCGGTGATGACGGCCGCCCGGCCGCGACGTAGCTCCACCAGCCCCTCGTCGCGCAACTGCTGGTAACCCCGCAGAACGGTGTGCAGATTGATGCCGAGGGCGGTGGCCACGTTGCGCGCCGAGGGGAGCCGGTCTCCGGGGGCAGCCATGCCGTTGGCCAGCGCGGTGCGTACGGAGCCCGCCACCTGGTCGGCGAGCGGCTGGGCCGATGCGGGGTCAACTGTGATCAGCACTACGCCGTCTCCTGTCGTTGCCTGCTCAGCCATCCGTTGACCAGCGAGGCCGCCGTCTCCGCTTCGCGCGTGGAGTAGACGAACCACCGGTCGTCACTGAGCGACAAGGCGAGCACCGGTCCCTTCCCGCTGACGATGCCCCAGCCTTCCTCCCCGTCGTCCAGTTTGTATCGCCCGGGGAGGGGTCCGCTCATGGCCTCGGCGAACCGTATCCTCGGGTACGGCACCGTCCGGCGCAGGACGGGAAGCCAGGGGAGGCTCACTGTGATGCCCGAGCCGTCGATCTGCAGGCGGGTGCGCGCCTGCGCCGCCTCGAAGATCGTCAACAGTGCCAGCAAGGCCACCCCCTGCCATCCGCCGAAGCCATTGGACACGGCCCATGCGGTGAGCGCGGCCATCACCGCGGCGGCCAGCAGCCTACGTGCCGACCAGGCGGAAGTCGCGAACATGGCGCGCTGCCACGGGCCGAGCGTCATGCTGGGGGCATGCGGCGGTGGTGCGGCGGTGACCACGGGCGCCGGCGGCAGCGGACCCGCCGCCGCCCAGCCCAGCGCGAGTGCCCCCGCGGTGACGGCGATCTCCACCGCCAGGTGCCAGGCGGGCCGGGCCACGACGCCCGGGGCGTCGACCAGCGCCGGCAGCCACAGCGCGCCGGACACCGGAACGGCCACGCCGATGAGGAAACTGCCGACCACCAGGCCCCGCTGGACCTGAGGCAAGCGCCAGTAGCGCAGGAACGAGACGACGAGCAGTGCTTCACACCACATCACCGCCCCGAAGAGAGGTTGCGAGGTCCAGCCTTGCCAGGTGGGCTCGTACTTGGTGTCGACGGCCCAGTTGCCGATGTGGACGCGGTCGGGAAGGCGCTCGCCGTACAGGGCGACCAGGACCATGGGCACGGCCAGGAGGAGCAGCGGGGGAGCGGCCGTCAGGATCAGGCGACGGAGCCGTCCCGGCGCGGCGTGATCGGGGTAACGGGGAGACGCGGGGGATATGGGGATGAACACAGCCCAACCTCCAACTGTTTGTCTTTGACTATAACAGTGCAAACAGTCTCCTGAAGGGTGACAGGATGCTTCCCGGGCCGGGCCGGCTTCTGCCTCACTTGACGTCCCTGCCGACGGAGGCCAGGCAGGGCGGCGGCACCGGCTGCGCGGTTGCCCCGCCCCGGATACACATGGTCGCGTCCCCGGAGACGGTCGTGTCCAGGCCGGAGCCGGCCAAGGTGCTGCCGCCGCCGCCCCAACGGCGCCAGTTGGTCATCGCTGGTGCCGTGGCCGCCGTCGTGGCTGTCGCCGGCGCGCCGGCCGCCTTGCTCGCCGCATCGGGAGGAGAGAGGCTCCGACCGTCAACTGACCCGGGGCGATCCCGCTGACCACGCCGACCGTCGGCACCCTGTGGTCCTCGCCCGCGCGGAACCCGGGCCGGGAAACTTTCACTGGGCCCGTCCGTCTCTGGCCCATCGTGCGACGGTCCGTGCCGCAGTGTCGAGAGCCGTCCGGCCCGGGTCCGGCGAGCCCTCGTGGTGGCCCGGGGTGTGGTCCGCAGTGTGAGCCCTACCAGCGGGGTGGGTGCTGGGCCGGGTGGCGCGGTCGAGGAGCGAGGAGGTCTCGGGGGCGAAGGGCGTCCCGGTGGTCAGGGCGCGGAGTCCGAGCGTGATCGCCTCGCCGAGGAGGCTGACGCCGATCGACAGCGTGAGCGGCCGCGCCTGCTCCGGAACGCCCGCGGCCACGGCGAGCAGGCTGACCCCCATGTTGGCCGCCGCGGACACCGCCCAGACCAGCAGGGTCCAGACCGTGTAGCGCTGCCAGAGGTGGCCGCGCTTGGTGAACAGCCGCGGGGTAAGGCCCCGCAACGCGCCGAAGAGCAGGCCGGTGAGGGAGGCCGCTGCGATCCAGACGATGTCGTAGCCGCTCGGATGCACGTTCTTGGCCAGGCCGAAGACGCCGATGCCGATGAGGACGACGGGCGGCAGGAACAGGTCGCGGGCGTTGAGGGGCTCCCCGATGAACCGCTTGACGACCACGCCGAGCACCAGCACGGCCACGATGGCCGTCCATAACGTTCCGTCCACTACACCCTCCGTTGATAGCACGGTCATGCTAAAAAAACTGTAGCACGAACGTGCTATAAAAGTTGGGTGCCAAAGATCGTGGACCCACAGGAGCGACGCCGGGCCGTCGTCGAGGCGGTGTTCCGGGTGGTGGAGCGCGACGGCCTGGAGCAGGCGTCGCTGCGTAACGTCGCCGCCGAGGCGGGACTGGCCATCGGCTCGGTGCGGCACTACTTCACCGCGCACTCCGAGCTGATGGTGTTCGCGATGAGGGCGATGAGCGAACGGGTGACAGGTCGGCTGGTCGCGCACGCCGACCGCCTGCTGGATGCGGAGGCGCCCCTTACGCCGCACGAGCGGCGAGAGACGGCCATACGCATGCTCGCCGAGGTGCTGCCCCTGGACGGGGAGCGCCGGCGCGAGGCGGTGGTGTGGCTGGCCTTCGCCGCCGCCGCCCGCACCCGCCCCGAGCTGCGGCCGTACACCGACGAGCTCTACGACGGGCTGTTCACGCTGACCACCCGCGTCCTGGAAGGCGCCCGCCGCGCCGGTCGCCTGCGCTCGGACGCCGACATCGCCCTGGAGGCCCGCAGCCTGTGCGCGCTGCTCGACGGCATGTCCCTGCAGGCGGTGCTCCATCCCGGCCGCCTGGATTCCGAGACGATGCTCACGGTGCTACGCCGCCACCTCGCCGCCCTGACCGCAGACCAGGCCGCTGCCGCGGGGGCGAGGAACAGCGGAACGGCCCTTGGCCAGGAGAACGATCCTTCCCCTGGTGGTGATGGGCCGGCGACAGGATGAGGGGCCGCTGAGCGGGATACGGGCTGCGAACCGCGCGACTGTCAACACCACCAGGCTCTGCCCTACCGCCGCGATGACCCAGAGCCGGATCCCGACCGGTCCCGCGTTCTGCAGCACGTCGTCATGTGGCGAAGCTGCCGACCGCCACCGAGATGCGGACGGCCTGCTCAGCCGCGGTGGCCGGGCGTGGCGGCGGCGGAGCTTCAGCGAGGAGGGCCGCCGTGACCTGTCACTCCTTCCAGTCGAGCAGCCCGTCGGGGGTGACCGTGGGACGCCAGCCGCGCAGCGGTGTGCCCGATCCGAGGGAGCCGGCGACGTCCTCCAGGAGCGCCGTGTACGAGGGCCAGCCACCCGAACGGAGGTCGAAGTCGAACCCTGTCTCGGCGAAGTACTCACCGACCCTGCCCCTGCGCGTCACGACCAGCGCGCCGCCGTCCACAGCCAGCGCGAAGGGCACCAGCGTGTCCAGGGGTTCGTCGGTGCAGTGCAGGTCCTTCCAGTGCTGCGTGATCAGCGCCGTCGACATCGGCTCGTGCAGCGGCCCGAAGAGCACCGCCTCGGTGCCGTCGTGCCGCAGCAGCGAGGCGCGCAGGTCGTCAGGGAGGCGGAAGCCGAGGGTCGCCTCGACCTTCCTGACCCGGCGCGGTGTGGCGGGCGGGCGGAGCCTGCGGTGGTCACCGGGCGCGTTCGCGGCCAGCCAGGTCTCGATCCGCCACCAGGCCGCGTTGACCCGGGCCGTGACGCGCGGGTCGGGCGGGCGCCAGGCCGGTGCCCTGTGGGCGGGTTCGCAGGCGGGTGACTGGTCAGGCGTCGATGTGGGAGCCGGGCTCGGTGTGCTCGATCCCATGCCGTCGGTACGGCGGGCCGACTCCACGAGCTTGACCTGTTCGAAGATCTCCGCCCGCAGTTCAGGGGTGTCGCATCCCCGTCCGGAGATCTTTATCTCGTCCGGTCGCTGAGGGAAATACCAGGACGGCCCCTTCCAGGCGTAGGAGCAACGGCCCAGCAGCCTGCCGGAGTTGGCATGGCCATGGAGCACGGCGGCGGCCAGCACCGCGACGGCCAGCGCGGTCGGCAGCCAGCGCGGCACGAGTGGCCGGTACGGCCGCGGCCCACTCGCCGTGGCGAGGAGACCGGCCGAGCCGCCGGCCATGATGAGCGCGGCGGGGATGAACAACAGGCCGGTCTCCTGCCAGGAGAGGCCGATGTCATCCTGGCATCCCGGACCGGAGATCA
This sequence comes from Streptosporangium sp. NPDC048886, assembly GCF_055586905.1. NCBI lineage: Bacteria > Bacillati > Actinomycetota > Actinomycetes > Streptosporangiales > Streptosporangiaceae > Streptosporangium > Streptosporangium sp. NPDC048886. The sequence continues at coordinate 27,997 of NZ_JBVJHH010000005.1, read as the reverse complement.
GAAACGCCTGGGCCCGTCCAACCAGGTGGTCCAGCGTGATGGCGGCGACCCCGGCGCCGGTGGCCCACAGGTGGACCGGCGCCGTTCCCCGGCGCGCGACCAGCCAGGTCAGCAGCGCCAGCAACAGGGGAAGCCCGAAGGTCAGCCACTCGCTGAGGTCGTCCAGCCGGAAGAAGAGCACCCGGCGCCAGTCCGGAACCTCCTCCCACGAGTCGAGCCAGCACTCGAAGGAACGCCTGTCGAGGTCAATGGACCCGCCGAGGAGCCGGGAGCGCAGCAGCGCACGGAGGATCAGCCCGACCTCGAACGCGACGGCGAGCGACCACCAGAAGATCGCATACGACCGGTGCCGAGCCGACGAGGCCATGATCATCAGGAGACTTTATCCTCCTGATCACCGTAATTCGTCGAGCCCGGGTCCGAGGTGTCCGAGCACGGACGGATGCCCGAGGTGTCCGAACACGGACGAAGGGAGAACGCTCCGGACCGGACGGGACCGCCGGCCGGCCCGGATGCCGGTCAAGGGCCGGACGCGACACCGCGGCTGGTCGAACCTGTCACGCCTGAAGACATCCGGACACCTTCCTTCATGTGACTCTCCCCTACGGAAGGGACGACTGCGTGGGTCCCCCAGACCCCAGACAGCGCTTCGAGGAGCTCTACACCGAGCAGTACGCGGCCGTCTCCAGTTACGTCCGGCGGCGTGCCGACCACCCTGACGACGTCGCCGACGTCATCGCCGAGACGTTCACGACCGCGTGGCGGCGGCTCGCCGACATACCCTCCGGCGACCGGGCCATGCTCTGGCTGTACGGCGTGGCGAGGCGCACGCTGGCCAACCACCGCCGCGGCGAGTCCCGCAGGGCGGCCCTGACCTCACGCCTCCGTGAGGAACTCGCCGACTGGGCCGACCCGATGACGAGCCTCGTGCCCGAGACGACGCGTGCGGCTTTCATGCGGCTGTCCGCCGACGACAGGGAACTGCTGTCGCTCGTCGGCTGGGAGGGTCTCGGCAACGCCGAGATAGCGAAGGTCCTGGGCTGCTCGCGCATCGCCGTACGCCAGCGCCTGCACCGCGCCCGCGAACGGCTGGCCGCCGAACTGGCCGCCGGCGACGGCGGACTCAACCGGTACGGCGCCCGCGTCGTCGATCTCGCCAAGGAGACCTTGTGAACACGCATGTCGACGACGTGGTCAGGCGTCTCGACCCCGACCCCGGCCCCGGCCCCGGCCCCGGTCTGACCCCGGGCGCCCGGGAGACGATGTACAAGATCATGGATGCGGAGCCGGCCCCCGCCGCCTCACGTAGGAGACGGCGCCCGCTGCTCGCGTTGCCGATCGCCGCAGGAGTCCTCATGGCGGCCGTCCCCGTCCCCGTCGCCTTCGGCCCCGACCCCGCCTCGGCGCTGGACATCAGGGTCGAAGGCGACTACTACCTCATCGAAGTCAAGGACGTGCTCGCCGAGCCGGAGGTGTACGAGCAGCAGCTGCGCGACGCCGGTCTCGACGTCAAGCTGCGGCTTCTGCCCGCCACGCCGAGCCTGGTCGGTTCGCTCGCCTCCGCTGCCGGGACCGGGAGTACGGCTAAGCCGGACGGGATCGAGGTCATCGACCGGCTCGGAGGGTGTGACAGCCCGTTCGGCTGCCCCCTCGGCATAAAGGTCCGCAAGGACTTCACCGGGTCGGCCGAGATCGTCCTGGGCCGTGAGGCCCGTCCCGGCGAGGAGTACGAGTCGATCACCGGCTTCGACGTGCCAGGCGAACCCATGCACTGCGTGCCGTTCCGCAACAGACCCGTCAGCGAGGTGCGCGCCTTGCTGAAGGAGCGCGGCCTGGACATTCAGGAGTTCACGCTCACAGGTCCCGCCTTCCGGGAGGGCACGGCCTGGGACAGGGAGCCGGAGACCAGGGCTTCGGTACCCGACTCGATGTATGTCATCAGTGGCTATCTGATGGCGCCCGGCAAGGTGGAGCTCCGGGTCAGCGACGTGGAGCTGCCCGCCGAGACGGCGCGGACGCTGAACGAGAAGTACGGCTGCCAGGGCGGCTGAGCAGGCTGGGCAGGGCATGGGCGGCCCTGGACGGGGCCGCCCCGTTGCCGCCCGGCGGTCCGGCCCGGCTGCGACAGTTCGGCCGTCATCCGAGGTGAGACCAGGCCCCGACGTCCCCAGCGGTCTTCTGGGCCGGACCGCAGGTCAAGCACTCAGGCGCTACGGGCTCCAGGACCGGCACATTCTCTGGCGCGCTCTGCTGTCGAGGTCTGGTGCGCCGTCTCGTTCAGGCCCGGTAGGCGGCGAGGAACACGCGGACTCCTTCGTCGGCGAAGCGCTGCAGGTCCGCTGGGGTGTATTGCTGCTCGTCCCCGAAGAACATGGCCTTGTCCATCGGCTGGGACAGGATCAGCCAGGCGAAGTGGGCGGCGGCCTGGGACGGGGTGTCCATCCGTAGCAGGCCCCGGTCGGCCAGTTTCTGGAAGGTCTCGGTGAGCGCGTCGATCGTGCGTCCCGGTGCCCGCCGGTAGTAGTCGCGCGCGACCGTGGGGAAGCGGCCCGCCTCGGCGATGAGGAGTCTGCGCAGCTGCAGCGTCCGCGGTTGGATGACCACGGTGATGTAGCGGCGGGCGAGCTCGGCCAGGTCCTCCTCCAGGTTCTCGGTGCCGGCGAACTCGGTGACGGTGTCGGTGAAGTCGCCGACCCGCTCGGTGGCGCTGAGGATGATCGCGTTGAACAGCTGTTCCTTGTCGGTGAAGTGCTTGTAGACGGTCTGTTTGGACACCGCGGCGAGGGCGGCGACCTCGTCCATGCTGGTGCCCTGGTAGCCGTGGCGCAGGAACAGCTCGGTGGCCGCCTCCATGATCGCCCTGCGTTTGCGGGCGGAGCGGCCCTCCTCCTGGGGTGGGCTCGCCTGTGTCAGCTCTGTCATGTCCGCTCCTCTTCTCGCTCTCATTCTAGTACTGGACGGATCAGTACTCAAATGAGTACTGTACAGTCCAGTACTAGTTGAGACGGAAGGGAACCCCCATGAACAAGGTCATCTCCACCGACGGCACTCCCATCGCCTACGACCGGACCGGTGAGGGGCCGGCGGTCATCCTGATCGGCGGCGGCCCCACTGATCGGTCGACGAACGCGCCGGTGGCCGACCTGCTGGCCGATGGCTTCACCGTGTACAACTACGACCGGCGTGGCCGGGGCGAGAGCGGCGACACAGAACCGTACGCGGTGGAGCGCGAGCTGGAGGACCTGCAGGCTCTGATCACCGAGGCGGGCGGGTCGGCGATGGTGTACGGCACCTCCGGCGGCGGGCTCCTCGCCGTCCACGCCGCGGCTCACGGTCTGGCCATCACCAAGCTGGCGCTGTGGGAGGTGCCCTACATCCTCCCCGGCACCCGCCCGGCCGTCCCCGCCGACTATCGCGACCAGCAGTTCGCGCTGCGCGAGCAGGGCCGTCACGGCGACATGCTGGAGCTGTTCTTCCTGAAGGCGGTGCTCATGCCTGAGGAGTTCGTCGCCGGGATGAAGGCCAGCCCGTTCTGGGAGGGGATGGGTGCCACCGCGCCCGCCCTGGCCTACGACGCCGAGCTCGCCGGCGACTTCGCCCTGCCCGCCGGACAGCTGGCCGCCCTCACCGTCCCCACGATCGTGATCGACGGCGCGACCATTCCGTGGGTCAGCGCTGCCGCCGAGGCGATCGCCACCGCCCTGCCCAACCCCCGGCGACGCACCCTGACCGGGCAGCCCCACAACGTCGACCCGGCGGCCATCGCCCCCGTCCTGGCCGAGTTCTTCGCCGCCTGAGACCGCTCCGCGCCGCTCACCCCGGTGCGGAGCGGCTCAGCACCCCATGAGGAGGGGTCATGAGGAAAATCATCGCCCAGCTGTTCGTGTCCGTGGACGGCGTCATGGAAGCCCCCGAGGACTGGCACTTCCCCTACTACGACGAGCAGATGGGCAAGGTGGTCGCCGAGCAGTTCCACCGGGCCGACACCCTGCTGCTCGGGCGGGTCACCTATGAGGTGTTCGCCGCCTCCTGGCCGCAGCGCGGCAGCGAGGTCCCGCTGGCGGAGCGGATCAACGCCATGCCCAAACTGGTCGCTTCCACGACCTTGGGCACGGTGCGGTGGCACAACTCCACTCTGATCGGCGGCGACGTCGCCACCGAGCTCACCAAGCTCAAGAAGGGACCGGGAAACAACATCACCATCAGCGGCAGCCCCACCCTGGTCCGGTCACTGCTGCGTGAGAACCTCCTGGACGAACTCCAGCTGCTCGTCCATCCCGTCGTCCTGGGCCGCGGCCGGCGCCTCTTCGAAGACGACGGCCGGCGGACGCCGTTGCGGCTGGTCGACTCCGCGACCTTCGGCACCGGTGTCCTCCATCTGACCTATCACCCCGCGTCTCACCCGTAGAAAGGCGGTAGCGATGAGATTCCGAGCCGTGATCGAGCCGGCCGGCAAGCGGGACGGAGCCTCATGTCAGTCAGCCCGCGGCCTGACGAAATCGGGCTCATCGATGATCATCCGCCAGGTCCCGTCGGCCTGGCGGCGCGCGACCTCGGCCGTCTGCCCGCTCGCCTGGAAAGGCCGACCGTCAGGCCCGGGGATCTCCATGGTCCACACCCCCGAGGTCAGCGCCAGGTCACCCGCGAGGACCACGCTGACAGGCTCAGCCGTCATGAGGGGCCCGGCGGCCAGGAATTCCCGCAGCACCAGCCGGATCTCCTCGGTGCCCCGCGCGATGTGCCCGGCCGGATAGTGCAGCGCCGCGTCGGGCTCGTAGAGCTCTTCGAGACCTTCCAGATCGCGGGCGTTGACCCGCTCGACGAAAAGCGGCTGAAGATCCTGCGGCTGCAGGGCCTTCCGCCGGGCCGGCGAGGTGACCGTGGACAAGGATCGAGCGTGCTCAGCCATCAGGACACGCTAGTTCCCACACCCATGTCCGCGACAGGCCCCGATCTCGTGGACGATGTTCGGAGGCACGGCCACGTCGGGCAGGAGGCTCACGCGGGTGTGCCGGCGGTCGTGAAGGCGCACGTCCCCGAGGTCGGCCGCTTCGCGGATCTCCCCCGGCTCCGCCGGAGGGTGCCCGGCTCCATCGGGGCCCGCGTAGAGAGGAGAGGGCGAGGCCGTGTTCCTCCCGGCGGTCGCGGCGTCCGGCCGGAGCGGGTGCCGCGGCTCCGGATCCCGCTGGGGCACGGGGCGCGCAGTTGACCCTGTGATCTGCCCGCTGACCTCCGGGTACGGCTTTGCGTCCCTACGTGGCCGTAGGCCGTCGAGAGCGGCTCTCGGCCGGAGAGCCCTGTCCCACCGGTGCTGTCGGGTGGCAGACAGCCACTACCCGGACGCCACGACCTCGCCGGCCGTGACCTGAGGAGGGTTCGGAAGCAGGGAGGCGAGATTCTCCCGCACGAAGTCCGCGGCCCTTTCGGTGGATTCCTCGGCCCCGGATCGATCCTCGAAGACGCTGGTGGAGAGCATCACCCCGCCCCCGGCGTCGACCCAGTAGTAAGCCACGAACCCGGGGACCTGGCGGATGAGCGGCACGAACCCCTCGCTCACCCGGCGTCCCGCCTCGGTGGGATCGGTTATCCCCTCGTATCGCCGTACCGTCGCGTACATAGCTGACCTCCCCCTGGTCCCCGGGCCCAAGATCGCCCCATGCGGGACGACATACCCCCGCCACGCGTCCCCTGACGCCAAGGGTCCGTAAACGAATGGCAGGGCTCAGGATCACCGTGACGGGGTGACTCCGCTCCGGGTGCCGGCCGGGGCGACGGGGGCGGCAGGCCGTCGACGGGGGACTCGCCCTTCCTCCGTGACGGAGGGGGCGGCGGGCGTCGCCGGTGCGGCCGGGTGGTTCTCGGCCGTCCCTCGGGAGCGGATCATCGGTAGCCGGGGTGGACCCCGGGTGTGAGTTTCTGCTGGGCGGCGATGGCTTCGAGCAGCTCGGCGAGCTGGGCGCGCTGGGTGTGGTCCAGCGCGGCGCAGATGTCGTCCTCATGCGCGGAGCCGAGCCGGCGCATCTCCGTCATGACGCGGGTGCCCTCCTCTGCCAGGTGCAGCGCGTAGTTGCGGCGGTCCTGCGGGTTCCGTCGCCGTTCGACGAGTCCCTTGCGCTCCAGGTTGTCGATCAGTGCCACCACCCGGCTCGGCACGACCCCCATCTCCTCGGCCAGGGACTGCTGGCTGCGCCCGGGACGGGCGGCGATCATGCGCAGCAGCCCGACGTCGGCAGGGATCACCCCCAATTCGCTGATCCGCTCCGCGAACCGTGCTGCGGCATGCGCTCCCACCTGCGAAAGCAGGAACGCCGTTCCCCTCGGCCGGGACCGCGCTGCGGGTCCGTCGGCGCCGGCCCATGGTGGTGTGCTCATGTCGTGATAGTAGTCTAGGCGAAATAGTTCTGTGCTATGAATGGTTCATCGAAGAGAACGGAGCTGGGGCGTTGAACGAGATTGGCGGACAGCAGCCGCACTATCCGGACCTGGCAGGCAAGGTCGCGCTGGTCACCGGTGGTTCCCGGGGGATCGGGGCGGCGACCTGCCGGGCCTTGGCGGCGAACGGGGTCAAGGTCGCGGTGAACGGCCGCGATCGGGCCGCGGTCGACGCTGTGGTGGCCGGGATCGTGACAGCCGGGGGTACGGCGGTGGCGGCGCCCGGCGACGTCACCGACGAGGGCGCGGTACGGGGGATACGCGACACGGTGGAGCACGAGCTGGGGCCGGTGGAGGTCCTGGCGGCGTTCGCCGGGGGCCAGGGCGCTCCCGCGCCGACCACCGAGCTGGGGGCCGATCGGTGGCGCGCGGTCATCGAATCCGATCTGACGTCGGTCTATCTGACGGTGACCGCGTTCCTGCCCGGCATGATCGGCCGAGGGGGCGGGTCGATCATCACGATGTCCTCCACCGCGGGACGCCGGCCGAGTGGCGCGAACGCCGCGTACGCGGCCGCGAAGGCCGGCGTGGTGATGCTCACGGGGCACTTGGCCAACGAGGTCGGCGGGCATGGGGTCCGGGTCAACTGCCTGGCCCCCTCGGCGGTGCTCAACGACCGCATGCGGCGCTTCATGTCCGCCGGGCAGCTGGAGGAGCTGGCCGCCGCCTACCCGCTGGGCCGCATCGGCCGGCCCGACGACGTCGCACAGGCCGTGCTGTATCTCGCCTCCGACGCGTCGTCCTGGGTGACCGGGGTGACGCTCGATCTGACCGGCGGGCGGGTGATCGCGTGACGGGTTCGGAGAACGCCCGGCCCCAGAGGAACGCCGGCCCGCCGCTCGGGATCCTCGCCGTGGTCTTCACGGCGCTGTTCCTCGGCGGGATCGCCGTCAGCACGGCCATGGCGGGCGGTGTCACCTTCCCGTCGCCTTTCGGCTCCCCGGCCGAGATCCTCGCGTATTTCCATGACCACCAGGACGCCGTACGGGTGAGCGCGTTCCTGCAGTTCGCGGCCTCCGTGCCGATGGCGATCTACGCCGCCACCGCTTCCGTACGGCTGCGCGATCTCGGCATCCGCGCGCCGGGAGCCACCATCGCCCTGGCCGGCGGCCTGCTGGCCGCCGCCATGCTGGCCCTGTCCGCGATGTTCGCGTGGACGCTGTCCCGGCCGGAGGTGCTTGCCGAGCCCGTCGTGGTCCGCATGCTGCAGAACCTCGCGTTCGCCACCGGCGGCACCGGACACGTCGTCTTCCTCGGGCTGCTCGTGGCGGGCATCGCAGTCCCGGGATGGCTGGCCGGGCTGCTGCCGCGCCCGCTCGCGTTCGCCGGCCTGGCCGTCGCCGCCGTCGCGGAGCTGTCCACGCTGACATTGCTGGTCTCCGAGGCGGCCCTCCTGCTGCCCGTGGCCCGCTTCACGGCCCTGGCCTGGTTCATCGCCGTGGGCTTCCTGCTGCCCCGCACCCGTACCAAGAAGACCGGTCCGAGCCGGGACCGCTCGAGCACGCCAGAAGATCGGAAGGAAGCCGCATGAACACCGCACTGACCGAACGACTCATCCGGTTCCAGCACCCGCAGAAGGTCCTGGGCTATCTCGGCAGGCTCGACGACGACCGCGTCGCCGCCCTGTTCGGACTTGACGTCGGCTCCTACCGCCAGATGCGTCAGGCGCATGACGAGCAGGCGCGCCGCGCCGCGATGGATCTGCTGGCCGAGCCCGGATTCGCGGAGAAGGTGGACCGGCTGCCCTTCGAACCGGGCCGGCGTGTCGTGGCCGTCGGGGAGAGCACGACAGGCGACCTGCTGTCGTGGTTCGAGATCCTGCGCCACCTCGTCGAGCTGCGGCGTCCCGCCGACGACATCAGCCTCGTCAACATGGCGGTCACCGGCCAGACGACCACCCAGGCACTGGCCGCGCTGCCCGGCCTGTCCTACCAGCGCCCGGACTGGGTGCTGTGCATGCTGGGCGCCAACGACGTCCAGCGTCTCGGGTCGGCCGACGGGCCGAACCTGGTCAGCCTCACCGAGACCGAACGCAACCTGCGCGCCCTGCGCGATCTCGCGGCGCGGCGCACCACGGCGCGGTGGGTGTGGCTCACGCCTCCCGGGGTGGACGAGGAGCGTGTCGCGGCCTACCAGCCCTTCCAGCAGGCGGGGATCACCTGGACCAATCGCGACATCGACGCGGTCGGGCGGATCCTGAACGCACTGCCCGACAGCACAGTCGACATCCGGCCCGTCATCGCCGGGCAGACGGCAGAGCCGTTCCATCTCGACGACGGGGTGCACCTGTCCCTCGCCGGCCAGCGAGCGCTGGCCGCCGCCCTGGTCGACGCGCTCGCCGACGCGTCATGAAGCTGCTCGTCTTCGGTCCCACCGGGGGCACCGGCGCACGGCTGCTGACCCAGGCCCTCGACGCCGGGCACGATGTCACCGTCGTCGCCCGTGACCCGGACGGGATCCCGGAGAGAGACCGTGCCCGCTCGGCCGTCATCCGCGGGGACGTGTTGGAGCCCCGGACGTGGAACGCCGCGACCGGCGGTCACGACGCCGTCCTGTCCTGCCTGGGCAGCCGTGACCGTAAGCATCCCACCACGGTCTACTCCCAGGGCACGGCGAAGATCATCGAAGCGATGGGCCGTGCCGGGGTGCGGCGCCTGGTGTGCCTGTCCTCCGCGGGTCTGGAGATCCCTCCCGGCACGCCGCTGCCGCAGCGGCTCGTCACCAGGCATCTCATCCAGCGTCTCTACCGTCACGGTTACGCCGACATGGCCGCCATGGAGGACATCGTCAGGGCCAGCACCCTCGACTGGACGGTCATCCGCCCGCCGATGCTCACCGATCGGCCGCTCACCGGCCGCTATCGGGCGGCAGCGGGTCACCACCTGCCGGACCCGAAGAGCATCTCGCGAGCGGATCTCGCCCACTACATGCTGAGTCACATCGAGGATCGCGAGACCTGGAAGAAAATCGTGGAGATCTCCTCGTGAACCCCGGCCTGACGATCGGTGAGGCGTGGACCCGCGGTAACCGCACGCTCCCGGCCGCCGGCCGGTGCCGACCGGCCTGACCCCGTGCCGATCAGAGGGCGGACCCGGCGTCCACCGGCCGGGCCGGGGGTCACCTCGACGCCCCGGTCAGCCCCCGGGGCGCCTGTCGTACCTCGGACCGGCCCAGGCGGCTGGGCCACCAAGCCCGCGCGCCCAGATCCCGTACCAGCGCCGGGACCAGCAGGGACCGCACCACCAAGGTGTCGAGCAGGACGCCGAAGGCGACGATGAAGGCTATCTGCACGAGGAAGGCCAGGGGGATCACCACCAGCGCGGCGAAGGTGGCGGCGAGCACGACGCCCGCCGAAGTGATCACCCCGCCGGTGGTGACCAGCCCGCGCAGCACGCCCTCCCGCGCCCCGTGGCGCGCGGTCTCCTCGCGCACCCTGGACATGAGGAAGATGTTGTAGTCCACACCCAGCGCGACCAGGAAGACGAAGCCGTACAGCGGCACGGACGCGTCGCTGCCGGTGAATCCGAGCACGTGCGTGAAGACCAGCGCGGAGACGCCGAGGGTGGCCAGGAAGTTCAGTGCCACGGTGACCACCAGGAGCACGGGCGTCATCAGCGAGCGCAGCAGGACGATCAGGATGAGCAGGATGATCGCCAGGACGACCGGGACGATGAGCAGCGTGTCGTTCTTGGCGGTCTCCGTCGTGTCGTATCGCTGGGCGCTGTATCCGCCGATCATGACGCCGTTCTCGGAGGCGAGCGCGGCGCGCAGGCGCTTGACCGTGTCCTGGGCGGCGTCGCTGTCCGGCGCGTCGCCCAACGTCGCCTCCACCAGCACGAGTCCGTCGACGACCTTGGGGACGTCGCCCGGTCGTCCGCTCCGGGTCACCGCCGAGGCGTCGGACACGCCCTCGACGCCGTCGGCCGTCTTCTCCACGGCCGCGGCACGCTCGGCGGGGGCGACGATGACCGCGGGCTGCCCCGAGCCCCCGGGGAAGTGCTCGCTCAGCGTCGCCTGCGCCGCCACCGACGGCGCGTCGTTCACGAACGTCTCGTCCAGCGGCACCCCTCTGGCGTTCAGCTGCGGCGCGAAGAGGGCGAGGCCGACGAGGGGCAGGACGGTCGCGATCCAGAGGCGGCGCGGACGGCGGTCGACCAGGGCGGCCACCCGCCCCCAGATCCCGCGGGCCTTGGCGTCGGCCGGATGCGGTTTCGCCGGCCACAGGGCGGCGCGGCCCAGCAGGACGAGAACCGCGGGCAGGAAGGTGAGCGCGCTGAGGGCGGCGCACGCGATGCCGATGGCGCCGACCGGGCCGAGCGCGCGGTTGTTGGTCAGGCTGCTGAGCAGCAGCGCGAGCAGAGCCAGGGCCACCGTGGCGGCACTGGCGACGATCGGCTCGAACGAGCGTCGCAGCGCGACGCGGCCCGCGGCGAAGCGGTCGCCGGTCGTGGCCAGCTCCTCCCGGAAGCGGGCGGTCAGCAGCAACGCGTAGTCGGTGGCCGCGCCGATGACCAGGATGAACAGGATGCCCTGCACCTGGCCGTCGACCCGGACGACACCGCGGTCGGCCAGGAAGTACACCACGGCGCATGCCAGGCCCAGGGCGAAGACCGCGCCGATGATGATGACGAGAGGCAGCAGCACGCTCCGGTACACCGCCAGCAGGATGACGAACACGGTGATCAGCGCCACCCCGAGCAGCAGGCCGTCGATGCCGGCGAAAGCGTCGGACAGGTCGGCCCGGGTGGCCGCCGGCCCCGCCAGTTGAGCCCGCAGGCCGTCGACCGCCACCGCCGAGCCGATCCGGTCCAGGGTCTCCCCGAGCGAGTCCTCGATGTCGGGGCTGAGCTGGACCACGCCCTGCAGCGCCCGGCCGTCGTCCGATCCGAGGGCGGGTGTGGGCGTCCCGACGACGCCCGCCGTGCCGCGCAGCGAGGCGAGCGTCCGGGTCGCCGCGGCGCTCTGCTCGGGAGTGATGTCCTTCCCGTCCGCGGTCCACACCACGATGAGCGGCTGCGTCTCACCCTGGCGGAAACCCTCCTGCACCTCCAGCACGCGCGTCGACTCGGCGCTCTGCGGCAGGAACGCGGCCTGGTCGTTGGTGGACACCTCGGTGAGCTTGCCGGCGAACGGCCCCAACCCTCCGCCGACGGCCAGCCAGACCAGCACCAGCAGTGTCGGGACGAGCCAGCGGATCGGTTGTCGCGCCATGAGATCGCCTTTCCGTGATGCCATGTAACTCAATAATTGAGATACTCAATTATTGAGTTAATGTAGCATGACGGCATGAACGGCGATAACGAGGAGGGCATCGACCTGCAGTCCTTCGCGGTACGACTGCGCCGGATGACCGCCGAGTTCAATCGCATCGCCCACGAGTTCGCCCACGAACACGGGCTGCACACCACCGACGTCCAGGCCCTCATCAAGATCTTCGACGCTCCGTCGCCGATCACTCCCGGCCGGTTGCGGGAGGAGCTGAACCTCACGTCGGGTGCCATCACCGCCTGCCTCGACAGGCTGGAGCGGGCCGGGCACATCCGCCGGGTCCGCGACGCGCACGACCGGCGCGTGGTCCACCTGCACTACCTCGACGCGGCGAAGGAGTTCGCCGCCGCCTTCTTCCGCCCGCTCGGCCGTGGCACGGACAACGCCCTGCGGCGTTTCAGCCCGGAGGAGTTGCGCACCGTGGCCGCCTTTCTCGACGCGATGAACGAGGAACTCGACGTGTTGCGAGCCACGCCGCGTTCTCCCTGACCTTGCCTTCGAGCGGGCGGGCGGAACGGTTGCACACCGGCGTCGAGTCTTCCCGTTCACCGTCTACCGCCCGCTCTCCGGTGACAGCGGCGTCCTGCGCCGCCCACCACGAGCGGCGGCCGGCGCTCGTGGTGGGGCGGACGTTCAGCTCCGGGTGGGGGCAGCGTTCAGCTCTGGGTGGGGCGGACGCTCAGCTCTGGGTGGGGCGGACGTTCAGCGGAACAGGTGGGCGTTCTCGACCGCCCAGTCGTCGAAGCCGCGTGGCGGGCGGCCGATGATCTCGCGTACGGCCGGCCGCTGGTCGAGCGTCCACCGGGTGAGCTCGGCGAGCCGCGCGCCGTACTCCTCCAGGGCGTACAGCGTCACGTCGATGCCGCTGTCGGGCCAGCCGCGACGCCGCCAGGTCGCGCGGCTGTCGTCGGGCGTCACCTCGACGGCGGCGATGTCGCGGCCGATGGCGCTGGCGATGCTCGCCACGCGCGAGCGGGTGCTGATCGGCAGTCCGACGGCCTCGAGAACGGTGCCGACATAGCCGTCGGCACGGAGCGCCGCCACCGCGACGGCGGCGAGGTCGTCCTCATGGACGAAGGGATAGTGGCCGCCGTCCAGGAAGGCCTCCCGCACGACACCCTCGCCCCTGACCGTGTCCGGCCAGTCCGACCCCGTGGCCGGATAGGTGCCCTCGATCACCGCCCCCATCACCGCCGACGGGCGGATGTGCGTCCACTCCATCCCCGAGCGCTCGACGGCCCGCTCGACGGCCAGCCAGAACCACGTCTCCGGCGGATAGGCCTCCTCGTACTCCGGCCCGTGCGAGGACAGCACGACGATCCGCCGCACACCGGCCCCCTGGGCGACCTCCAGCGCATCCCGCACCGTCGCCGGCACGGCTCCGGCGAGAAAGACGCCGTCAACGCCGGCGAAGACCTCGGCGCGCTCCAGCGGCCGGGTGATGGACCCCTCGACGACCTCGGCCCCGTCGGGCCAGCCGTCCACCTGGCCGGGCTCGGCGAGAACACGCACCCGATCCCCGGCGTCCAGCAGCTGCCGCGCCAGGCTCCGCCCGACGATCCCCGTGGGGCTGCTGCCCGCGTCCTTCCTGGCGCTGACGGCGGTCAGCAGGCGCAGACGGGCCTGCGACGCATCCGTGACCCGCTTGATTCCAGCCATGGCAAGGCCCTCCAACGTGAAGTGGAGATCTTGCGCCACCCCGGCGACCGGGGGAGGTTGCGGATCCGAGATCGTCAACGCTACCAGCCCAGCGAGAACCGTACTCACGGCGCCTGACGGGCCTCGGACCGTCAGCGGCGGCTGATCAGCGCGACGCCCCGGAGCGTGATCGCCCCGGGGCGTCCGCCGCGCGCTGGGCGGCGACGTCGTCTCGCGCTCAGCAGCGACGGCTGACCTGCCACACCTTGTCGAAGACGCGGACAGCGAAGTCATACAGCGGGTTACCCACCGACAGGGCGACGCACGGAGAGTCGGCTCCGTGGCGCGCGTCCGAGTAGGTCGTGAGGAAGACGACCTTCTCGGTGATCACGAGCCGCCCGAAGGCGGGGAAGTCGTAGAGCGCCAGTCCGACATGGTCGAGATCCTTCGCCACGTTCTTGATGTAGGCGACGTTGACCCGGATCTGGTGGACTATCAGGCCGCCGGCCTGGCCGCCGTCGTATCTGACCGCTTCCTGCTCGTGATCGTCGATCCAGCTTCCGGGGCCCGTCTCGTCGGGATCGGGCAGCAAGATCTTGACGTCGGTCTTCTTCCGCGACCCCGTCTCCCACAGCGGATGGAAGGTGTCCCTGGTGAGCTCGTTGCCTCGTCCGGCGAGGACGCGCACGTGACGTGCTCCGGCGAGAGCCGCCGCGACGGCCGGCGCGGCCTCTCGCTGGCTCGGGAAGGTCTCCAGAACTCCCGTCCCGGTCACCTTGAGCAGGGCGCGCCGGGCCCGTCGCCGCATCGTCGCCGACGTGATCCAGCCCAGTCCCACGAGCAGGCCGCTCGCGGCCACCGAGCTGATGACCCCCATCCAGAATTCACCCATGCGATCCTTCCCACGCGGCGCCCGACATGTCTCCGCCCAGATTTAAGTCGATCTCCGGGCGTCCGGAAAGGCCGAGCCCGCCGAAGGGCGACGCCACGAGATCCGGGCGTCATCGCGCGCAGCGGGAGGGGCGGGGCGGGGCGGCGGGAGGGGAGGAGCGGAGCAGGGGGCGGGCGGCCGGCACCGGCTCCGGAGCGTGCGGTCCGGTGGAGGCGCCGGCGGCTCGGCTGCGCGGACGCCCCGAGACGGATACCCCGAGACGGTCGTCTCGGGGCGTCCGCTCAGGCGACTTCCCGGGCTGAGACGCCGTCCGGCCGGCTGCGGTCATCGGGTGCGACGGCCGCCCCGTCCGGAGACCGGGAAGATCGCCGGATCCGCTACCGGTGGTCGTAGGCCACGGTGATGTTCTTCCACCGGAAGGTGAAGTCGGCTGTCGCCAGCAAGGACCTCAGCCTGACGACCAGGTGGCGGAGGACCCTCCGGATCTTCCTGATGAGCATCAGCAGGGCCAGGGCCGTGATGGAGAGCGTGAGGCAGTCGGGGTTGTCGGCCATTGTCTCCAGGACAAGGGACAGCGGGGCCTGTCGGTTCATGATGCCTCCTATCGGAGGCCGGGGCCGCCCTGCCTGCCTGCAGTTCTCTCATCACGCGCGCCAGGCGTGCGTACTGTAGGCGTGTTTGCTGATTCACGAGGCCGACCTCGGCCTGTTGAGTTGGTGTGGACGCCGTCGCCGGAGGGCTGTCCGGTGGCATTGGCGTCGGTATTCCGTCGTCGGGAATGGCGTGCAGGTTTCAAAGACATCCGATCGCTCGATGCCCCGCCGTGTCTGCTCGCTGCCTGTCTGATCTCCGGGGCGTCCGCTGCCGCGTGGATTGCGGCAGCGTGATCGCCGTTTGGTGGCGGACGGTGAGACTGATACGTCCGGTAACCGAATGATAGCTCTACGGATACTTGCTTTCTATAGGCAACCTGTCGGGAATCTAAGTTTCTTTCGCCCCTGCGAGTCGCTGACGAATTTGCGGCTCATTCGATGTCTACTTGAGGCTCTAATCAGCCTCCAGCGAAGAGAAAACACGCCAAGTGACCCTCTTGGCGCGTTTTGTGGGATTTAAGGCTTTATGGAGCTTTTGTCAAAATTAATGAGGTCCTTCCCTGGCAGGAACCAGGTCAGGGCGCCTGGTAGTAGGGGTCGGCGACCTCGCCCTCGCCCCTGTCCGTCGAGAAGCTGTAGACCTCGCGGCCCTGGATGAACACCCGCAGCGCGCGGCTCATGACGTCGAGCGGGTCGCCCGACCAGATGACGACATCGCCGTCCAGCCCCGGCCTCAGTGCTCCGACCCGGTCGTCCAGGCCCATGATCCTGGCCGGGTTCAGCGTGATCGAGCGCAGCGCGACCGCGGGGTCCAGGCCCTCCTTGACCGCGAGCGTCGCCTGGTGCACGAGGAAGTGGATCGGCACGACCGGGTGGTCGGTGGTGATCGCCAGCTCGACGCCGGCACGGGCCAGGATGCCGGGATTGCGCAGCGACCGCCGGCGCAGCTCCACCTTCGACCTGCTGGTGAACAGCGGGCCGACGATCACCGGGATGTTCCTCTCGGCGAGTGTGTCGGCCAGCAGGTATCCCTCGGTGCCGTGGTTGATCACCACGCGGTAGCCGAACTCGTCGGCCAGCCTGAGGGCGGTGGCGATGTCGTCGGCCCGGTGCGTGTGCTGGCACCACGGCAGCTCGCCGTCGAGCACCCGGACGAGGATCTCCAGCGTGCCGTCGCGGTCGAACGGCTTGCCCTCGGCCTCGGCGTGCTCCCGCTTGGCCCGGTAGTCCTGCGCCCTGGTGAACGCGTCGCGGATCACCGCGGCCACGCCCTGCCGGGTGGAGGGCAGCTTCTTCTGGTCGCCGTAGACCCGCTTGGGGTTCTCGCCCAGCGCGCTCTTCACGCTCACCGGCTCACGGACCAGCATGTCGTCGACCGTACGGCCCCAGCACTTGACGGCGACCGTCTGTCCGCCGATGGGGTTGCCCGAACCGGGCTTGATGACGGCGGTGGTGACGCCGCCGGACAGGGCGTCGGCGAAGCCGAGGTCGGCCGGGTTGATCGCGTCGAGGGCGCGCAGCCGGGCGCCGTTGGGGTCGGTCATCTCGTTGGTGTCCTGACCGGCCCAGCCCTCGGCCTCCTCGTGGACGCCGAGGTGGCCGTGTGCCTCCACGAAGCCGGGCAGCACCCACGAGCCGCCCGCGTCGACCGTCGTGACACCGGCGGGCACGCTGACCTCGGCGTCGGGGCCGACCGCCACGATCTTGCCGTCCTGGATCAGGACGGTGCCGCCGTCGATCGGATCACCCTCCACCGGTACGACGAACCCACTGATGATGGCAATGTCCATGGAGGGAACCTACCGGCACCCCGTCCGGCCGCCGGAGGGCGATCGCCCGTGGGGGTGCCTCACGCGTGCCCGCGCCTCGGACCCGCGTCTCGTGCCCGCGTCTCGTGCCCGCGTCTCGTGCTCGCGCCGTCGCCGGGCCGGGAACGCCCCGGGGCGGCGGGCCGTAACCTGGGCGGATGGAGGAGCCGCCGGAGTACGGTCAGCGTCGGCCCGCGCCGGTGCTGCGCCGTTCCGTGTCCAGATACACCGGTTACCGCATGACCGGTCCGCCGGGGCTGCACCACGGCCTGCCGTCGGGGCACCTGACCCTCATCGTGTGCCTGTCCGGCACGCTCGACGTGGTCGCGATGCCTGACCCGGCCCGCCCGCCGGTCTCCTCCGTCTCGATGGTCGCCGGGCTGCACGACGCCCCGGCCGTGATCTCTCATGACGGCCGGCAGCACGGTGTGCAGCTGGACCTGACCTGGCAGGGGGCCCGGGCGCTGTTCGGTGTGCCCGCGGGGGAGCTCGTCGGCGACGTGGTCGACCTGGCGGCCCTGCTCGGCCGCCGCGCCGGTGAGCTGGCCGACCGGCTGGCCGGCGCGGCGGGCTGGCGGCAGCGGTTCGACGTGCTCGACCACGTCCTGGCCGGGCTCGCCGACGAGCGTCGCGCCGAGCCCCCGGCGGAGGTGACCCGGGCCTGGCGGCGGCTGGCGGCGACGGGCGGGCGGTTGCCGGTCGGCGAGCTGGCCCGGGAGCTGGGGTGGAGCCGGCGGCACCTCGGCGAGCGGTTCCGCCGCGAGGTCGGCCTGTCCCCGAAGACGGCGGCCCGGGTGATCCGCTTCGAGCGGGCCTGCCGGCGGCTGCGGTCCGCGGCCCGCCCGCCGCTGGCCGAGGTGGCCGCCGAATGCGGCTACTTCGACCAGGCCCACCTGGCCCGGGAGTTCCGCGCCCTGGCCGGCACCACCGCGACCGGATGGCTGGCGGAGTTCCCATCCGTCCAAGACCAGGGGGCCGGCCCGGCTCCAGGATGAGTCCATGACACAGACCAACAGCGCCGGCGCCCACGCGGCCACCGGCACCCCCTCGGTGTGGACCTGCCTGACCTATCGCGACGTGCGGGCCGCGTCCGCCTTCCTCGTCGAGGCGTTCGGCTTCGTCGAGCGGGCCTGCTACGGCGAGGGCGAGACCGTGCACCACGCCGAGCTCGTCTGGCCGGCCGGGAACGGCGGGGTCATGCTCGGGCCGGCCGCAGCGGGCAACGAGTGCGGTCAGCCGGTGGGCGCCGGCTCGGCCTACGTGGTGGTCGACGATCCCGACGCCCTGTTCGCCCGGGCCGCCGCAGCCGGTGCGCGGGTCGTGCGGGGCCTCAGGGACGAGGATTACGGCGGCCGTGGCTTCACCGTGCGCGACCCCGAGGGCACCCTGTGGAGCTTCGGCACCTATCAGGGCGCGTGACCCCGTGCCCGGGTCCTGAGCACGCCGTCCGAGCGGTGGAGCGGGAGGCGCCCCGGCCCGATCACGGCCGGGGCGGGACGGCGGGCGGGACATCGGCCGGCCGGCGGCCTGTTCTGATCAGATGGAAGCCGCGCGCCGCGATCACCACGGCGCCCGCCAGGGCGGCCGTCCCGAGCCAGACGTAGAGGGGCAGCCACAGGTAGGTGATCTGCTCCATGGTGCCGGCCCGGTTGTAGAGGAAGCCGAAAACCGAGGCGAGCGAGGTGAAGATCACCAAGGGGAGGGCGTACGGCGACAGCCGCAGGACGGCCCGCCACAGGGGACGCCCCGCCCTCCGCCGGGCCCAGCGCCGTGAGCGGAGGGCGCCGCGCGCGCCGAGCGCGAGGGCGAGGAGCGTGAGGCCCGCGAGAACGAGGTCGGCGGTCATGGTGAAGGGCGCGGTGGGTTCCGGGGTCCTGCCCTGGGCCAGGTCCACCAGGCCCCGCGCGATGAGCACGCTGTCGTCGTCGGGGCTCATCCCGGTGTTGGCGACGACGGCGACGCCGTAGCCGTCGGCGGGGACCAGGATCTGCGCGGAGTTGTGGGTGAGCAGCCAGCCGGTGTGCTGGACCCACGTGGAGCCGTGCTCAGGACCGCCGCGCTGCCAGCCCATCCCGTAGGTGCCCCCCTTGGGAGGGGTCCACATGGTCTCGATGCTCCGGCCGGAGACGATCCGCCGGCCGTCGGCGGTCTTCCCCCCGCTGTTCTGCGTGATCAGCCAGCGGGACAGGTCGGCGGCCGTGGTGACGACGCCGTGGCCCCCGTTGGTGAACCAGCGTGGATGGGCGCGCGGGATCACCTGGCCGTAGGCGCGGATGTATCCCCTGGCGGCGCCCGGCATCTCCGTGGTGCTGTCGACGGTGGTGGTGTCCTCCATGCCGATCGGCCCGAACACCTCGGCGGACATGTATTCGGCGAACGGGACCCCGGCTACGACCTCGACCAGCCGTGCCGCGACGAAGTAGTTGGGGTTGTGGTAGCTCATCCTGGTCCCCGGTCCGGTGGCCAGCTCCGCGTCGCGCATCCGGGCGACGGCGCCGGTCAGTGTGTCCGGCTGCGGCAGGGTCAGGTCGGGGAAGGCGGAGTCGGCCATGCCGGAGGTCTGGTTCAGCAGCTGCCGTACGGTGATCCCGGCGGCCCGCGGGTCGGCCAGCCGGAACTCGGGCAGATACCGGCGGACCGGCGCGTCCAGGTCCACCCTGCCCGCCTCGACCAGTTGCATGACGGCCAGGGCGGTGAAGGACTTGGAGAGCGAGGCCACCGGCATCGGCGTCCGCGCCGTGACGGCCCTGCCGTCCGCGCCGTGCCCGTAACCGGCGGCACGTACGACCCGGTCGCCCCTGGTGACCGCGACCACGGCACCGGGCAGGCCGGTCCGCCGCAGATAGTCGTTCACGTAACGGTCGACGGCGGCCGCGTCGAGGGCGCCGCCGGGCGGGGCGACGGCCGCGGCGGGGGGCAGGGCCGCCGGTATCAGGACCGCGGCCACCAGTACGGCACATGCCACCAGCTTCTTCACGATGCACTCCGTCACTGCTCCGGATGGGACTCCAAGGACCATAGGGAGCAGGGGAGGGCGGCCGTATCGCACGATCGGCGCCGCTCACCCCTGACTTTCGTCAGGGGTGAGGCGCGGAGGGCGGCCGGCCGTGGCCGTCATCCGGCGGCGTGGCGCCCCGCGGTCGTGCGGCCGTCAGAGGTGGTGGCCTCCGTCGCCGTTGCCCGGCCGGCCCCAGGGACCGGTGATCGCGAACACATAGCCCGGGGTCTGGATGTTGGCGAACAGGATCTTCCCGTCCGCGCTGAAGGTCGGGCCGGTGAACTCGCTGTCGTTGAGCTCGTTGCGGGCCATCGGGTAGGCCTTCCCCTGCTTGGTGACGCCGACCAGGTGCGAGAGGCCCTCGCCGTCCTCGGCCAGGATGATCCCGCCGTACGGGGAGACCGTGATGTTGTCCGGGCCGTCGTAGTCGGTGTCCTGCGCGGGGTCCGGGTTGACTCCGAAGATGGTCCTGAGGGTGACCGTCTCCGACCTGGGGTCGTAGAACCACACCTGTCCGTCGTGCTCGTTGACGCTGCCGTCGCCGGTGCGGGCGTAGCTGGAGACGAAGTAGGCGCCGCCGTCGGCCCACCAGGCGCCCTCAAGCTTGCGGCTGCGGGTGACCTGGTCGTCGGTGAACTGCTTGCGCACCGAGACCGTCGCGGCGTCGCGGTCCGGCACGTCGATCCACTCCACCCGGTAGCGGGTGCCCGGCTGGGTGGCCTCGGACAGGTCGGCGATGTGCCTGCTCCCCTTGAAGCAGCTCATGGCCTGCAGGGTGCCGGCGGTGTCGCCGCCCTCACCGAGCGCCAGCGCCCGGAGCGCGCCCTTGCCGCCCCGGAAGCGACTGGGCGGGGTCCAGCGGAAGTACAGGCCGTTCGGCCCGCCCGCGTCCTCGGTCTCGTAGATCGCGGAGGTGTGCGGGTCGACCGCGACGGCCTCGTGCGAGAACCTGCCCAGGAACTTCAGCGGGACCGGGTCGAGGTTGGCGTCGCGGTCGAACGGGTCCACCTCGAAGACGTACCCGTGGTCCTTCTGGAAGGCCCCGCCGGCGCGCTGCTCGGTCTCCTCGCACGTCAGCCAGGTGCTCCAGGGGGTGATGCCGCCCGCGCAGTTGTTGTGCGTGCCGGCCACGCTGACGTACTCGCGGATCCGGTTCCCCTGGCCGTCGACCTCGATGTTGGTGGTGCCGCCGCGTGCGCCGGGGTCGTAGGTCAGGCCCGGCAGGGCCGGCACGGGGTAGGGCTCGTTCCCGCCGATCTCGTGGTTATTGACCAGGACGGAGCCGTTGCGTCCCCGGAAGAACCCGGTGCCGTCGGCGTCGCTCGGAGTCGGCTCGCCCGTCTCCAGGAGCGTCTTGCCGGCCTGGGCGACGATCTTGTAGGAGAAGCCGCGCGGCAGCGCGAGCAGGCCGGCCGGGTCGGCGATGACGGGGCCGTAGCCCACCGCCTTGAGGCCGGCCTGGGCGGTCTGGGCGGCGGCGGGGCCGGCGATGGCGTCGACGCTGCCGATGATGGCGATGCCCAGGCCACCCGCGGCCCCGGAACGTAGCAGGTCGCGGCGCGAGATCGGGGGAGTCATAGAAGTACCTTTTTCATCCATTTTGGTTATGTATGACGGGACTCAAGTCCCCCAGGCTGAACGCTTCTTCCCCCGATGCGGTCACCAGGGTGAACGGACGGCGAACGATCGGCCGCGGCGCCGGACGGCGCCCCGTGGGCCATCGGTCCGGCGTACGGCGGGCTCCCGCTCCGGCGCGGCGGGCTCCCCGCTCCGCGGCGACCTCCGCCGCCCTTGACGGCGGCCGGGGCGATACGCGGGGACCCGGCTCCCGACACCCTTCTCGGCGCGCCGGGAGAAAAACGATGTTTTTGTGATCATAAAGAGACCGGGAGCGGGTGGGTCACGGGGCGCGGCCCCGGCTTGACCGGATTCTCCGCGGCGTTCTTGATACGGGCGGCGTTAACGCGAATTCGGTGAGTTATCAGGCTCGGGCATGGCCTCTCATATCAGGTCATCTCGCGCCTGTGAACATTGGTCAGGCCCCCGGGTCGAGGGCGAACAGCCGGACCAGCTCGTCGAGGCGGTAGTGGAACTGCCCGGCCTGGCCGTTGTCGACCACCGAGGCGGAGCGGGTCTCGACCAGGGCGCCGAGGTGCCGCCCGGCGGAGTCGTGGTCCAGGCCGCAGACGGCGGCGACGGTGCCGATCGTGAAGTCGACGGGCCCCAGCCGGGCCAGTCGGGTCAGCGTCTGCTGGACCTCCTCGTTCATCCGCGAGTAGCTGTGCCGCAGGCCGTCCCGTACGGTCAGGTCCGCGACGCTCAGCTCGTCCAGGCGGCCGCGCTCGTCACGGAGCAGGGCGGCGAGGGCGGCGAGCGGCCAGTGCGGGCGGGCGGCGAGCCGGGCGCCGCAGATGCGCACCGCCAGGGGCAGCCCGCCGCACAGCCGGACCAGCTCGGCCGCGGCGTCGGGCTCGGCGATGACCCGTTCGTGCCCGGCGACGGCCGCCAGGAGCTGGATGGCGTGGTCGGTGTCGAACCCGTCGAGATCCACGAATTTGGCGCCGCTGACGCCCACCAGCCGGGACCGACTGGTGAGGAGGACCGAGCACGCCGAGGAGGCGGGGAGCAGCGGCCTCACCTGCGCCTCTCCCACGGCGTCGTCCAGCACGACCAGGATGCGGCGGCCGTTCATGAGGCTGCGGTACAGGGCCATGCGCTCGGCCAGGTCGTCCGGGACGGCGGCCTTGCCGACCCCGAGCGCCCGCAGGAACCGTCCGAGCACGCGGGCCGGGGATTCGGGAGCGTTCCCGGTGCCGCGCAGGTCGGCGTAGAGCTGGCCGTCCATGTACATCGGCGCCAGCCGGTGCGCGACGTGCACGGCCAGGGTGGTCTTGCCGGCCCCGGCCGGGCCGGTGACGCCCGCGATCAGCGGGGCCGGCCACGCCGGGTCGTTCAGCAGCCCGCCCAGGTGGTCGAGGAGCACGGCGATCACCTTGTCGCGCCCCAGGAAGTCGGCGGTGTCGGCGGGGACCTGGTGAGGCACGACCGTGCGTCCCCATCCCGTGCCGTGGACCCGTTCGAACCCGCCGAGCGGATCCTGGTCGAGCACGGTGAGGTAGGCGCGCTGGGCGTCCGCGCTGGGCGCGACGCCCAGCTCGTCGGCGAGCCGGGATCTCAGCCGCTCATACTCCATGAGCGCCTCGGCGGGCCGGCCGCAGGCGGCGTACAGCTCGATCAGGCGCGTGTGCAGCGGCTCGTCGAACGGCCGGGCCCGGGCCAGGGCGCGGGTTCTGGGCAGCAGCAGCTCGGGGGCCTGGACCGAGATGGCGAGCGCGGCCAGCCGCTGCAGGCACATGGCGTGGTCGTCGTCCAGGGCCCGTACCGCGGGGTCCTCCCGCACCCCGTCGGGGGCGCCGTCCAGCACGGAGCCGTGCCACTGTTCGAGCGCGCCCATCAGGGAGGACAGGCGCTGGTGGGGATCGAGGCCGGCGGTGTCGGAGTCGGCGGCCAGCGCGGCGCGGAACCGGGCGGCGTCGATGAGCCGGGGCGGCAGCCGCAGCCGGTAGCCGCTGTCGACGTGCTCGATGGAGGCGACCGCGCCGGCCTTGTCGCGCAGCCAGGAGCGCAGCCGCGACACGGCGGTGCGCAGGGCGATCGTGCTGCCGGAGCCGTGGCCCCACACCTGCTCCAGCAGCCGTCTCTCGGCGACGACCTCGCCGTTGTGCAGCAGCAGCACGGCCAGCAGCATGCGGGGATGCCGTGCCGGCAGCGCCACCGTGATCCCGTCCCGGCAGACCCGGAACGGTCCGAGAATCTGGAAGTCGTACGTGGGAACAGCCCTGTCGACGATCATGCCTGTTCCTCCGCCTGGGCCCCTCACGCTCCGTTGCGGAAGGACACCCCTAAGCCGCATTTACCTCGTTTGCGGACATAGCAATCTTACGGCCAATGATCGGCAATGTCCGGCCTTTAACGTTCCATGTGGCAGATGGCCGCAAGTCGTACCTAACGGCGTAACACGGGTAACGGCGGATCCAGATGGTGAACAACATGCGGGAATTCCGGTAATGCAACAGATGGTAGTCGGCCGATTCCTCGACGTCGTTAACAGCAATTCTGACCGCGTTGCGGTGTATTCGGTTGATGCTTCAATCACTTACGGTGAGCTCGCCGCCGCCGCCGGCGGGATCCAGCGCCTCGTCGCCGAGGCCGGCGGCCGTCCGGGAGGGCGGGTCGGCCTCCTGACCGGTCACGACGCGACGGTCATCGCCGCCATCCTGGGGACCCTGCTCTCCGGCTGCGTATACGTCCCGCTGGACCCCTCGTATCCGGTGCCGCGGCTGGCGTACATGGTCGACGACGCCGACGTGAGCGTGCTGGTCACCACCCGCAGGCACGAGGCGCTCGCCCGGACCCTCCTCGGCGATCGGCCCTGCGCCGTGGTCCTCGTCGAGGACGCGACCCCGGCGCCGCCGGTGGCCCCCGAGACGGTCGAGCCGGACAGCGTGGCCTACCTGCGCTACACCTCCGGATCCACCGGCGTGCCCAAGGGGGTGGCCCAGAGCCACCGGAACCTGGCGCACTGCGTCGGCAACCAGATCGAGAGCCTGTCGATCACCTCCGAGGACCGGCTCAGCCTGCTCGCCTCGGTCAGCTTCGACGCCTCCATCCCGGACATCTACCCCGCGCTGCTGAGCGGCGCGGCCGTGGTGCCGATCGACGTCCGCGCGCTCGGGCCGGGCGAGCTGGTGCGCCGCCTGGCCGACCTGGGCGTGACCGTCTACCACTCCACCCCGACGCTCTACCGCTACGTGCTCGACGCGCTGGGGCCCGCCGGCCGGCTGCCCGCGGTCCGCGCCGTGCTGCTCGGCGGCGAGCGGGTGACCGGCTCCGACGTGGCCGCCGGCCGGGGACGTTTCGCCGACCGCTGCCAGTTCGTCAACGGGTACGGGGCCACCGAGGCCACCTTCGTGGCCCACCACCGGATCTCCTTCGACCCTTCGGAGGCCGGGCCGGAGCCGGGCCCCCTGGTGCCGATCGGCCGTGCGCTGCCTGGCTACGAGGTGGTCCTGCTGGACGCCGACGGCGGCGAGGGCGAGATCGCCATCCGCAGCCCGTACCTGGCCCTGGGGTACTGGCGGGACCCCGAGCGCACCGCCGCGCGATTCACCACCGACGGCGACGGCAGGCGGGTCTACCGCACCGGAGACCTGGGACGTGAACTGCCCGACGGCACGCTGGTCTGCCTGGGCAGGCTGGACCGGCAGATCAAGGTGCGCGGGTTCCGCGTCGAGCCGGCCGAGGTGGAGACGCACCTGGCGGGACAGCCCGGGGTGGCCAGGGCCGTGGTCACGCTCGCCGGGGACCGGCTCGTCGCCCACGTCCAGCCCGCCCCCGGCGCCGTGCTCGATCCGGCCGCGATGCGGCGGAGCGCCGCCGAGGTCCTCCCGGACCATCTGGTCCCCGCGTCGATCATGGTGCTCGACGCGCTGCCGCTCACCCCGACCGGCAAGGTGGACGCCCGGGCCCTGCCCGCTCCGGGCCCCGTCCGCGACGGCGAGCGGCCGGCCACCCCCGCCGAGGCCACCGTGCACGACGCCTGGTGCGAGGTGCTCGGCGTGGCGCGGATCGGCGTGACCGAGCCGTTCTTCGACGCCGGCGGCCACTCCCTGCTCCTGGGACGGCTCCAGCAGCGCCTGTCCGAGACGTTCGGGACTCCGGTGCCGATGATGACGCTGTTCGAGCACACCACGGTGCGGGCCCAGGCCCGGGCCCTGTCCGCCCCGGCCGACACCCCGCCCCCGCCGCCGCCGTCGGCCGCGGTCCCCTCCGCCGCCGACGACTTCGACGACCTCGACGACCTCGACGGCCACATCGCGGTGGTCGGCCTGGCCTGCCGCTTCCCCGGCGCGCCCGACCCGGCCGCGTTCTGGTCCGTGCTGTCCGACGGAGTGGACGCCATCTGGGACTACCCGGAATCGGAGCTGCGCGAGCTGGGCGTCGGAGCGGGGCTGCTGGCCGACCCCGCGCACGTGAGGGCCGGCGGGAAGCTGGACGGGGTGGCGGACTTCGACGCGGAGTTCTTCGGATTCACCGCCGAGGAGGCCGCGCGCACCGATCCGCAGCACCGCCTGTTCCTGGAGACGGCCTGGGAGGCCCTGGAGGACGCGGGATACGACCCGGGCCGCTTCGACGGCCAGATCGGCGTGTACGCCTCCACCTCGGCCAACCGCTACTTCCTGTTCCACCTGTTCGGCAACCCCGCCGCCGGCGCCCCGGACGACCCCGACGACTGGGAGGGGCGGCTCCTGCCCCACCAGCGCGCCGACCACCTGCCCGGGCAGGTCGCCTACCGGCTCGGGCTGACCGGACCGGCGGTCGCGGTGCAGACCGCCTGCTCCAGCTCCCTGGTCGCGGTGTGCATGGCCGCCCAGAACCTCGCCGACCACCGCTGCGACCTCGCGCTCGCGGGCGGGGTCAGCGTCACCTGGCCCCGCTACCGGCACACCCCCGGCGGGATGGTCTCCCCGGACGGGCGGTGCCGCGCCTTCGACGCCGCGGCCAACGGCTCGGGATTCTCCAGCGGGAGCGGCGTGGTGGCGCTCAAGCGGCTCGCCGACGCCATGGCCGACGGCGACCACGTGTACGCAGTGATCCCCGGCTGGGCGGTCGGCAACGACGGCGCCGCCCGGGCCGGCTTCGCCGTACCGGGTCTGAGCGGCCAGGTGGCCGCGGTGACCGAGGCCCTCGGCGACGCGGGGATCTCCCCCGACGAGATCGGCATGGTGGAGGCGCACGGCAGCGGCACGCCGCTGGGCGACGCCATCGAGGTGGAGGCGCTGACCCGGGCCTTCCGGGCGGCCGGCGCGCGGGACACCGGTCACTGCGCGCTGGGCGCGGTCAAGACCAACATCGGCCACACCGACGCCGCCTCCGGGATCGCGGGGTTCATCAAGGCGGTCCTGTCGGTACGGCACGGGCAGATCCCCGGCAACCTGCACCTCGACTCTCCCAACCCGCAGCTCGACCTGGAGCGCGGGCCGTTCTACCTGCCCGCCAAGACGGTGCACTGGCCCGAGGGCCGCCGGCGGGTGGCCGGGGTCAGCGCGATCGGCATCGGCGGCACCGGGGCCCACGTCCTGGTGGCCGAGGCGCCGCAGCCGCAGGCCACGGTGCCCGCCTCGGGGGGCCGGTATCTGCTCCCGATCTCCGCCCGCTCTCCCGAGGCCCTCCGCGCCGCGATCGTACGGCTGCGCGAGCACCTCGCCGCCAACCCGCACCTGTCACCGGCCGACGTGGCGCACACCCTGACGGCCGGGCGCCGTTCCTTCGCCCACCGGGCCGTCGTGGAGTGCGGCAGCCTCGCCGAGGCGATCGCGGCCCTCGATCCCGACCGGCTGATGTCCCAGGCCGGCGCGCCGGATACGCCGCCTTCCGGCTCCGCCGTCCCAGGGCGGCGGGTACCGCTGCCGACCTACCCCTTCCAACGACAGCGCTACTGGATCGACCCGCCGGGAGGCACCCGATGACCACCCTGACGGCCCGCTGGTTCCGGTGCGCGCGGCCCCTGCCGCACGCGCCGCTCCGGCTGTTCTGCCTGCCGTACGCCGGTGCGGGCGCGGGCGTGTTCCACCCCTGGCCGGCCGCCCTCGCCCCCGACGTGGAGGTGGTGGGCGTCCAGCTACCGGGCAGGGAGAACCGGATCGTCGAGCCACCCGAGATCGACCTGGCCGAGCTGGCCGACGCGGTCGCCGATGCCGTGACCGCAGACAGCCGCCCCTACGCGCTGTACGGGCACTCGCTGGGCGCGCGGCTGGCGTTCGAGGTGACACGGCGGCTGGACCATGCCGGCGCGCCGCTGCCGGTCCGGCTGTACGTGGGCGCCGCCCGCGCGCCGCACCTGCACGCCTCCGCCGACACCTTCGACGGGCTCTCCCGCGTCTCCGACGACGAGCTGGTGACCCGGGTGGTGGCCGGGGGCGGCGTGCCCGAGGCGGTCGCCGGCGAGCCGGAGCTGCTGGAGCTGCTGCTGCCGACGCTGCGGGCGGACTTCGCCTGGCTGGACGACTACGTCTACCAGCCCGGGCCGGCGTTGCCGGTGCCCATCACGGCCTTCGCCGGCGCGCTCGACCGGGCCGTCTCGATGGAGCAGGTGGCCGCCTGGGAGCGGCACACCACCGCGGGCTTCGCCCTGCACCGCCTCGACGGCGGTCACTTCTTCCTCCAGGACAGGCTGACGGACCTGACCGCCCTGCTGTCGGCGGACCTCAGGGCCGCGGGCGGTGGGCTGTGACGAAGGTGAGATTGGGAGAGAGCGGCTGGTCGGTGTGGCCGGACGCGTTGCTGCGCACGACGGGCTTCCCCGCCG